>JAMXLN010000032.1 GCA_024281145.1 Hyphomicrobiaceae bacterium
CACCCCCTGCTGCGCGGCTTCATCACCGGGCTGATGACGGCGATCGGCGGGATCGGTCACGCCCTGCCCTACCTCATCGGCCAATTCCGCATGGCGACCTCACTGGCGGTGCTGGTTGTGCTGATCGAGCTGTGGGCAATCGCCTGGATCAGGGCCCGCTACATGGACACGAAGTTCTTGCGCGCTGCCTTCGAAGTCGTGGTGGGTGGTCTCATCGTGTTCGCCGCGGGTATCTTGATCGGCAACGCTTGAGGCGCACACTTGCGAAGGGTCCGGGGGCGCCCATGCGACCGCAGGCGCAAGCCTTGCAACAGGAGTCATCTTGCAACAGGAGTTATAATGTGGCCAAGGCCGATCAGGCTCAGGCGCATCCCATCCTCACGACCAAGCGCCTGCGGCTGCGGCGCTTCGAAGCGCGCGACCTCAAGGGTCTTCACGCCTGTTTCGGCGACGCGCAGGCCATGCGCTATTGGAATTTCCCGCCCGCAAAGACCCAAGCGGAAAGCGCACGCTGGCTCAGGCATCTTGCCAAGGGCACGAGCCCCTATTCGTTCCTCGCCTGGGCAGTCGCCGACAAGCGGAGCGACGCGTGCATCGGCATGGTCAATTACCACCATCGCGAGGCCAACAACCGTCGGCTGGACGTGGGCTACATTCTTTGCCCGAAGCGGCAGGGCAAGGGCTTCATGAGCGAGGCCATGCGCGCGCTTCTTGCCTACTGCTTTGCAGATCTGGGCGTGCGCCGCGTCCAGGCCCTGATCCACCCGGACAATGCCGCCTCGATCCGCCTGGTAGAGCGGTTGGGTTTTTGCTGCGAGGGTGGCCCCCTCACCGACTATTGGCGCGTCGGCGACGTCTATATGAGCGTGATGCTCTACGCCTTGCTGTCACCCGTGCGGTGATTTGCGGCCTGACGTCTCCACGCCAAGATAGGCTTGGCGCACGCGGTCATCGGCGATGAGCTCGGCGCCGGTGCCTCGCATGACAATGGCGCCGTTCTCCAGCACATACGCGCGCTTGGCAAGCTTGAGCGAAGCGACCACATTCTGCTCCACCAGCAGCACCGTGAGACCGCGCTCGTTCAAGGTGCGGACGGTGCGGAATAGGTCCTGCACCAGGGTCGGTGCCAGACCCAGCGAGGGTTCGTCCAACATGATGAGCTCGGGTCTTCCCCTCAGGCAGCGCCCGATTGCCAGCATCTGCTGCTCGCCCCCCGACATGGTCCCGGCCAGCTGGCCCCGCCGTTCCTTGAGGCGCGGAAACGTTGCGAACACCTCACGCATGGTTTCGGCCATCTTGGCGCGCGCCCGCGGCAACAGCGCGCCCATCTCGCGGTTCTCCTCGACCGTTAGCGAGGGGAAGATCTGCCTGCCTTCCGCGACCTGGCCGATACCAAGGTTGCAAATGCGGTAGCTGGGCAGGCCGGTGATATCGCTGTTGCGATAGAAGATGTGGCCCGCGCGCGGCCTCTCAATGCCGGCGATCGTGCGGATCAGGCTCGATTTGCCGGCGCCGTTGGCGCCGACAATGGCGATGAGCTCACCCTCCTCGGCGTCAATCGAGACGCCGCCGAGCGCCTGTGCGTCCCCATAAAAGAGATCAAGGCCTTCGACGCGCAGGATCATGGGCAACCGCCTTGGCCCATCATAGGGCCTCCTCGCCCAGATAGCATTCGAGCACGGCCGGATCGCCCGTCACTTCGGCGGGAGGACCGGCGGCGATGACTTGCCCATGATTGAGGACGATGAGCCCGCTCGACAGCGCCATGACCGCGCGCATCACGTGCTCGATGAGCAGGATGGTGAGACCCAGGTTGGCATTGAGCGTGCGAAACAGAGCGACCATGTGGTCCGTTTCGGTCGGGCGCAAGCCCGCCATCACCTCATCGAGCATGAGCAGGCGTGGGCCGGTGGCAAGCGCACGCGCCACCTCAAGCCGCTTGCGCTCGGGCAAGGTAAGGGCAGCGGCCACGGCGCCGCGTTTTTCTGCCAACCCCAGTTGCTCGATGATGTCCCCGGCCCTGGCCTTGGCCGCGCGCACGCTGGAGCAGGCGTTGAGTGCACCGACGAGCACGTTCTCCATGACGCTGAGGCCAGCGAACGGCTTTACCAGCTGGAACGTGCGGCCGATGCCGGCGCGGCATACCTGGTCGGGCCGCCAGCCGTCGATGCGCGCGCCGGCAAGGCGCACCTCGCCGGCATCGGCTCGGCTAACCCCGGCGATCACGTTGAAACAGGTGGTCTTGCCCGCTCCATTGGGCCCGATCAGACCGATGATGGAGCCCTCCGGCACGCGGAAGCTGACGTTCTCCAGGGCCCTTAGTCCGCTGAAGCTCTTGGAGATGCCATCGACCTCGAGCAAGGCCGTCATCGTTTGCCTTCGCCGCTCCCGCGGTCGCCCTCCTCACGTCCAAGCCCAAGCCAGCGCCCGAGCGGCGGCCATACCCCATCGGGCAGGAACATCACCACCCCCAACAGGCAAAATCCATAGAAGACCTGCTTGATCCCCGGCAGGTCGATACCCACCGCACGCATGATCTCGCTCAGCGTTTCAGCCAATGTCGTCAACAGGAACGCTCCGACGATGGGACCAACGAGGGTGCCGATGCCGCCGATGATGGGGCCCAAGATCAGCTCGATGGAGCGCGAGATGTGGAAGACCTGCTCGGGGAAGAGATTGTTGTAGTAGAAGGCAAACAGCACCCCGCCGAGCGATGTCATGGCGGCGGAGACGACCACCGCCACCATCTTGCAGCGGAAAATGTCGATGCCGAGCGCCTGGGCAGCATCCGCGCTTTCGCGGATGGCCAGCCAATAATAGCCGATCCGGCTCCTGAGCAAGACGTGGCAAAGGACGAAGGCGGAGGCCGTCATGGCCAGCATCACGTAGTAGAACATGGTCGGGCTGCCGCGCAGCGTCAGGATGTCATTGCCCCCGTAGTTGGCGACCGGCAGGAACAAGCCCGCCGATCCGCCAAGCCAGCTCCAATGGTCAAAGCCAATGCGGGCAAACTCGGCAAAGGCGATGGTGAGGATGGCAAAATAGACGCCGCCGACGCCAAAGCGAAAGGCCAGGAAGCCAATGGTTGCACCCGCCGCGGCCGCGCTCGCCATGGCCACCCAAAGCCCCAACCATGGGCCCACACCGAAGTGCACGTAGAGGGCCGCCGCAGCGTAGGCGCCAAGCCCGACGTAGAGCGCGTGGCCCAGCGAAAGCTGGCCGGCAAAGCCCATCATGATGTTCCAGGCCTGCCCGACATAGGCAAAGTAGAGAACCAAGATGAGCACGGTGAGGAGGTAGTCGCTGGCCACCAGCGGCGCGGCGAGGAGCGCCACAGAAAAGGCTGCCAGCAGCTTGAGCCCGCGCCGGGGAACGCCGTCGGTGAGGAGAGGGATCATGTGAGCCGTTTGCCCAGGAGGCCCTGCGGACGGAACAGCAGCACCACCACCAGAATGGCAAAGGTGAACATGCTCTTGGCCGAGGGCGTGAAGAGGAGCCCGCCCACGGCCTCGGTCAGGCCGATCAGCACGCCGCCCAACAGCGCGCCCGCCATCGAACCAAGCCCGCCGGTGATGACGATCACAAAGGCGAGGAGCGTGTAGGTGGGCCCCAGCGGCGGGGTCACGTCGACGAGCAGCACCATCATCGACCCACAGGCGCCGACGCAGGCCGAGCCGATGGCAAAGGTGAGCGCATAGAGCCGCTTCACGTCGAGCCCAACCACCAGGGCGCCCGCATAGTTGTCGGCGCAGGCGCGGATGGCCTTGCCGGTGAGCGTGTAGCGGAAAAACGCAAACAACCCTCCGGCCACGGTCACGGCGGCAAGTCCCGCATAGGCCTTGTTGGCATCGACAATCAGCGGACCCAGCGCAAAGCTCGCGAACGCGTATGAGGTTTGCACGCCTCGCGCATCAGGACCGAACGCGATCAAGAGCGCGTTGACCATGATCAGGGCCACTGCAACCAGCAGCATGAATTGGCTGTGCTCGGGACGATTGATGAAAGGATTGATCAATCCGCGCTGCAGAACATAGCCCAGCGCGAACAGCACCGCGGCGATCGGCACCAGCATGACCAGCGGATCGAGCTTGTAGGCGGAGAACAGCGCAACCGCCAGATACATGGCGATCGTCATCATCTCGCCGTGCGCGAAATTGACGACCCGCACCACACCGAAGATGACCGATAGTCCAAGCGCCATCAGGCCGTAGACGAGGCCGGTCAGCACACCGCTCACGGCAACGTTGAGGTAGATTTCGGCGGGCACTACACGTTCCTGCCACAACGCCCGGCGGCCGCACGCTGGAGCGAGGCCACGCGCGGTGCGATGGGGATCAGCCGCGCTTGTCGTAAGGGCTCAACGGCCACTCGGGTTGGGCGTTGGCAGCGGCCTTTGGTGCAACGGTTACCAACTTGCCGCCGCGGTTTTGGATCGCGGCGTTCTTCAAAGTGGCATTCTGGCCCTTGGCGTCGAAGCGGATGCCCGGGCCGATGCTCACGTTGTCGGTGATATCGGTGGCGCGGATGGCGTCGGCCAACGCCTTGGGATCGGCCGAACCCGCTCGCTTGTAGGCGTCGGCAGCAATCAGCAGCGCCTCGAAGGTGTAGATGTGGTTGGTGTTGAGATTGATATCGGGATGAGCCTTCACCAGCGCCGCCTCGAGCGCTTTGCTCAGGGGCTTGTTGGGATCGTACCAGGGCACGAAGCTGATGGGCCCATCGGAGAGTTTGCCGAGCGTCTTGAGATACTGGTCCTCGTACCAGCCAGGCCCCATGCTGAGCACCGCCATGGGTGTCCAGCGCTGCTTGACGAGCTCGCGCGTGAGCAGCATGGCGTCATTGAGCCGGCTCACCAGCAGCAGCGCTTCCGCCCCGGTCGCCTTGGCCTTGGCGACCTCCACCGACAGGTCGCGGGCGGCCGGGTCGTAGGCGATCGTATCCAGGATCTTGTAGGGCATGTCGGCCTTGCTCAGCGCCGCATCGATGCCCTTTTGCATCGAGGTCCCGTAGGTGTCGTTGACGTGCATGAAGACGACCGACTTCGGCGCGGAGCCCACCGCCGCAAAGATTTCCTTTTGGTTGGCAAAGGCGTCGGAGAGGATCATCGACGCCGTCGGAAAATTGCGGAACACGAACTTGTAGCCCTGCTCGGTGATCGGTGGGGCAGCGGCGATGTTGATCACGTAGGGGATACCCTTCTGCTCGGCGACCTGGGCGATGGCCGTACTCTGGCCCGAGTCGAAGGCGCCGACGATGAGCTGCGCACCCTCGCCGATCAGCCGCTCGGCGCGTGCACGGGCGACCTCGACATTGGTCTCGGTGTCGGCGTTCATGATCGCGAGCTCCGGCAGCCCCAGGTCCTTCAGTATGCCGGGCGCAATGTCGACGCCGCGCTGGCAGTCCTGGCCGATCCCGGCCTGGACGCCCGAACGCGGCAGCAGCACGCCCACCTTCAAGGGGGCGCCAGCACCTTGGGCCTTGGCGATCGCAAATGGTTGCGCGGTGAGTGCGCCGGCCAGGCCAGCGCTCAGGCCCATGAAGCGGCGCCGCGTCATGCAAGCTTCAGACCCGCGCGCCTTGCGATGCGAACCAGGCTTCATAAGAATCCTCCCTGAACGGACTTGGATCGGCCAAGCTCCACAACGAGCTCAATACCACAGGCTCGGCCAGCCGTTGAGCCGCCGTCGAATACCCAAATGGCCACAGCAACGAAAGAGGGCTTCGGTGGCCCGACGACGAGACCCCGACGGTGGGCGCGCCTCGTCGCCCGTTGGATGGGCTTGAGCGTCGCGGCTTGATGCGGGATCGAGCCTCGCCGCGAGGAGCGCTCTCTCAGTCTCGCCCGGCGAGGGCAGAGGGAACTCAAGTGAAGTTGCTGGTGAAGTTGCTGGCGGCGCCATGGCCCGACCTTGCGCGGGCGGCTCGGGCCAGAAAAGCACGCAATCATCCTCGCGAGTTTGCGAAATTGCGCTTGCAAGCGCGGCGCTCGGCAGCGCCAATGCGAATGCGTGCGGGTTCGTGGCACCGCGCAATCAGATCAGCCGTCGGCACTGGCCGATGCTTGGCCGCATGGGACGCCTGCAATCCTCCATCAGCCCGCCGGCTGGATGAGGCCAGTTCATGATTCGGCCCGCTGCGGCCGCGACAGCAGCGCCTCGATCGCGGCATCAACCGTCAGCCGCCCAGCGACGATCGCGTCGACGGCAAACGAGATCGGCATGTCGACGCCCTTCTCCCTCGCCACTTTGGCGACGGCCGCCGCGGTCCAAACGCCCTCCGCCACCGAGCGACGCGTGCCCAGCACCGAGCCCAGCGTCTGCCCCAACCCCAGTGCGCGTCCGAGACTCATGTTGCGCGACTGCGGGCTGCCGCAGGTAAGGATGAGGTCCCCCAGGCCCGAGAGGCCCATCAACGTGTCGGCGCGCGCACCCAAAGCCTCGCCGAAGCGACGCAGCTCGGCAAACCCGCGCGTAACGAGACCCGCGTGCGCGCTGGCACCAAGCCCCTTGCCGTCGACGATGCCGGCCGCAATGGCAAGAACGTTCTTGACCGCGCCCCCGAGCTGCACGCCAACCGTGTCGCTCGACCAATAGATGCGCAGCGTGCGCGAGCCGAGCGTGGCCGCGAGCGCCTCGCCTAGGCCCACGTCGGCGGTGGCCAGCGTGAGGGCCGCGGGCAGCCCCCGCGCCACGTCGAAGGCGAAGCTCGGCCCCGATAGCACGGCTTGGCGCGCGTGCGGGAGCGTCTCCCACAGCACCTCGCCCAGGAGCTTGCCCGTCGCTTGCTCCAGGCCCTTGGCGCACAACAGGACCGGTTTGTCCGCCGGCAGATGCTGTGCAAGGGCGCCAGCAACCGCGCGCACATGCTGGGCCGGCGCCACCATCAGCACGGCATCCTGTCGGGCGACGAGGGCGAGATCCGTGGTGGCTTGGAGGCCCGCCTCGAGCGTCACCCCCGGCAGGAATGCCGCATTCGTGTGACTGGCGTTGATCTCGGCCACCACCTCAGGCTCCCGCGCCCATAGGCATACCTTGCGCCCAGCCAGGCACAGGGTTTGCGCGAGCGCGCTACCCCATGCACCGCCGCCAAGCACGCCCAGGCTCGAGAACGTCCCCGACACCGTCATGGGGCCATGCGCCTTACGCTAAGGAGCAAAGAGGCCGGCGCCCGCCGTCAAAGCACCGCCTCCGCACAAACGCGCAAGGCCTCGATGCTGGCGCCGCCGAGCAGCATGGTGCCGACGCCATTGTCCTTGGCTGCCGCCTTCCATACCGCAAGCCGTTCCTTGATGCGTTCGGGCGGGCCGACGAGCGCCGTCTCGTCGACGAGCGCGTCAGGTACCGCGGCAACCGCCTCCTCCTTGCGACCAGCGAGGAAGGCGTCCTGGATCTTCACGGCCGCCGCCTCAAAGCCCAGGCGCTTGACGTAGTCGTTGTAAAAGTTTTTCGTGCGCGCACCCATGCCGCCAATGTAGAGCGCCATTTCCGGCTTGAGCGCGTTGCGGCACGCCTGCAAATCTTTGCCCATGGCGACGCGCACGAAGGGCGCGATATCAAATTGGGCAAGCGTCTTGCCCCCGCCCGCTGCGGCCATTCCCGCCAGCACCGGCTCGGTGATGAAGCCCGTCCGCTCGGGGCTCATGTAGATGGGCTGCACGCCATCCGCCAGCTCGCCCGCCACCCGCAATCCCGCCGGCGAAAACGCGGCGGTATAGATCTTGATGCGCGGATCGGGATGCATGGTGCTCTTGAGGGGCTTGCCGAGGCCCGTGGCATCGGGCCCCGCATAGGGGATCGTGTAGTGCTCGCCCTTGTGCGCGAGCGGCGCCTCGCGCGAGAAGACCTTGCGGATGATGTCGATGTACTCGCGGGTGCGCACCAACGGCTTGCCGTAGGGCATGCCGTGCCAGCCTTCGATCACCTGTGGCCCCGACGGGCCAATCCCCAAGAGAAAACGGTTCCCCGACATGGCCTGCAACGTCGCGGCCGTCGCTGCAGCGCAAGCCGGGGTGCGGGCCGACATCTGCATGATGCCGGTTCCAGCGTTGATGGTCTTGGTGCGCGCCAGCACCCACGCGATGGGGCTCACGGCATCGTTGCCATAGGCTTCACCGCACCACGCCGAGTGATAGCCGAGGCGCTCGGCCTCGAGCACATGCTCCATCGGCGGGCCGCCTGCAAGCCCCCCATAGCGAAGCAGTATCCCAAGCCTCATGACGTCCTCCCTGGCTAGGCTTGCGCCACGCTAACTCCTTGCCGCCGTCTGCCTCCCGCGGCTGACCATGGCCATGACCCTCTGTGGCCCGTCGGGGGTCTCCTGGTTCTCGCCAGGCTTTCTTGCGCCTCACGCATTCACCCCCTCCGCAACGAGCCTAGTACAGGGCGGGGCGATAGGCATGCGAGAAAATGCGCAAAGGCCCCCTCGCGCAGGAGGCCGCGGGCGAAGGCGCCCGGGGCCTGTGCCGATGTGAGCGCTCCCTCGACACCCCCGGGGAGGCGCGAACGGGGGGCCTCACGGCCTGGGCGCGGTCTCCGTCCACGCCGGCAGCGCCGCCTGTGTGCCAAACCAGCGGCGGATGTTGGCGTAGTTCTCGAGCGGTATCTTCGCCCGCTCGGCCAGAAACAGCGGCGCCACCGCCGTGAAGTCGGCAAGCGTCAACGCGTCGTTCACAAGATAGGGGTGGCGGGTGAGGTGCTTGTCCAGCACCGCAGCGTCCTGATGGAAGAGCTCCCCCGCCTGCGCCAGCGCCTTGGGGTCGGGATCGCCAATCCGCAAGATGCTCTTGACCAGGTTCTCAAACACGAAGCCGTTGACCCCCCGGCTCCAGTGCTGGAGATGCCAGCACTGCCAGCGCATGATGTCGGCGCGCGCCTTGGCGTCATGGGGCCAAAGCGCGGTCGCTTTCTTGTTGCCCAAATACTGCAGGATGGCCGCCGATTCCCACAGCGTGAAGTCGCCGTCGACGAGGGTCGGGGTGCGCCCGGTGGGATTGAGTGCCAAGTACTCGGGCTTGCGTTGCGCTCCCTTCGTCAAGTCGACGAGCTCCAACTCCAGGGGCAGCCCCATATGGTGCGCTGCGGCTCGGACCTTCCAGGGGTTGGGGGATGCTGGGAAGCCATAAAGTTTCATGGGGGGGTTCCTTCTCTCGGGGTTCATGCAGGGGCCGGATAGGCGGGTGCACGCGCCGGCGGGCGACCTTCAATCAACTGTCATACCTGTCGTGGCGACGCACCCATGCCATGGGGTGGGCCAGCCCGTCCTCGTCGCGTCCCTTGGGAAGCAGATCGATGAGCTGGTAGGCGCCATTGAGCGGATCGAGCCCACGCGCATAGCAGGAGTAGGTGTGATAGATGCCGCCGGCCGTATCCTTGGCAAAGATGCTGATGCCCGGCGCCTCCGACGCGCCGAAGCCGCCAGCCCGATAGTTGTAGAGTGCCGTCTTCTGCTCTTCGGGCGTGAAGGTGACGTGATAATCGCGATTGAAAGCGTTGTTGAACGCCGACACCCACTTGAAGCGCCAACCCATGCGCTTGCGATAGGCTTGAAGCTTCTCGAGGGGGGCCGTGGAGACGACGACGAAGGAGGCATCGCGGTGCTCGAGATGGACGACGACGCCGTCGTAGGTATCGGCCCAGAAGGAGCAGCTCGGGCAGCCCTCCTGCCAGTCGGCGCCGAACATGAAATGGTCGACGATCAGCTGACTGCGGCCGGCGAACAAATCCGACAGCGTCTCCTGGCCGTTGGGGCCGTCGAACACGTAGCGCTTTTCCACCTTGACCCACGGCAGCTCGCGGCGTTGCCGGCTCACCTCATCGCGCAGCCGTGTGAGCTCCTTCTCCTTGGCCAATAGGCTCTTGCGGGCCGCCAGCCACTGGTCGGCCGGCACGATCTTGTGCATCGCACTTGCTCCTTGGTTTGCCTAGCTCACCCCGCATCGCACCGAGGCCACCGGAGGCAGCCGCGCGGCCACCGTCGACCAGGTACGTCCCCCGTCCACCGATCCGAACACCTCGCCCGAGGTTGCCCCGAAGTAGAGCCCAAGCGGTTTGCCGCCATCGCTGCAGAAGGCCTGGCGCAGCACCGTGAGGTAGGCCTGCGATCGCGGCAGGCCGTCGGCGCGCGCGACCCAAGTGTTACCGCGGTCGCCGGTCTCGTAGACGCGCACGCATCCGTCGGGCGTCACGCGATCGGCATCGGCCTTGAGCGGGATAATGTAGGCGCGATCGGGGTCGTGGGGATCGATCACAAGCGGGAAACCAAAATCCGATGGCAGCCCTCGATCGCTGCCGATGTCGTTCCAGCTATCTCCGCCATTGTCTGAGCGGTAAACACCGCCGTGGAACTGCATATAGAGCGTGCGTGGCTGGCGCGGCGCGCGGTGCATGTTGTGCACGCAATAAGCATGCGTATCCTTGCGCGCCTCCTCGGGCAGATAGCGCGGTACCAGCCCACCCACGCTGCGTCGCCAGCTTTCGCCCGCGTCCTCGCTGAGCCAAACGCCGGCCGAGGAAATGCCCACCGCAAGGCGCTTGGCCTCGCCGGGCCAGGGGCAGATCGAGTGCAGGCACAGCCCGCCGGCACCAGGTTCCCACGTGGCGCGCTCGGGCAGGTTCCACAGCCCCTCGACAAGCCTCCAGGACTTGCCACCATCGGTGCTGCGAAAGAGGGCAGCCGGCGCCACGCCGCACCAAAGGATGCCATCGCCGATGCCGGGCTCGACCACCCAGATGCGCTCAACGGCCGCGTTGGCCGCTGGCGGAAAGGCCGGTCCCTCGGCCTGCTTCCACTCTTTGGTCGGATCGTCGGCGTAGAAGAGGTGCGGACCGAACTGACCGTGTGTGACCGCCGCGAAATAGCGCCCGCTCCGCGGATCGCGCATGGCAAACTCCACCGCCTCGCCCGCGAACGCGCGTCCGGCGATCGCCAGCGGGCGGCCTGCGCTGCCGCGCAGAACCATGAGGCCCTTTTTGGTGCCCACCAACAGTTCGGTCATGTGTTACCCTCCTGAGATTGCGGCAACGACGTGGACTTCATCCCCGGGCGCTACCGGCGCATCGAGCGCGATGGCCTCACCACGCAGGAAGAGCTTGACGTGGCGGCGCAGCGCACCCCGCTCATCGACGACCCAGCCGCGCAGCGCGGGATAGGCCGCCTGCAAGGCTTCGATGGCCGCCGCGGCCGTTGCGCCCCCAACTTCGATGGCGCCAAGTCCGCCGGCGTGCTCGCGAACCGAGCCTGAGAGGATGATGCGTGGCATCGGTGCACCTATAGTTGACTGAGCTAAGACGCCGGACCGGTTGCATCCCGCTTGCTGCGCCCCCGAGCGTGGCGAGCTTAGGGTTTGGCGCGGGGCTCCGGCCGCGCTTCGGGCGCGTATTTGTCCCCCCCTTACGGGGCGCACTCGGGCGGCCCGTAAGGGGGGGCAGTCAGGGGCTCACCCGACAGGCGTCATCCACCCGATGCCCGCGCCACCCGGCTCCATGAGCATGGCAATGCGGCCAACGTTGGGAACGTCAAAGATCGGCATCACCAGCCTGGCGCCGGCTTTGACGGCCTTGGTGACGCGCTTGTCCACGTCGTCGACGGCAAGAAAGCCGATCCAGCTTTCTGGCACGCCATCAAACTCCGGCGAGGTCAGCGTGAACATGCCGGCGACCGGCTTGCCGCCTACCATCGCCACCCAGTAGGGCTGACCGTCCGGCGTCTGCATGGCCTCAAACGTCCAACCGACGGTCTCTTTGTAAAAGCGCTTGGCGCGCTCAACGTTGCGCGTCCTGAGCTCGTTCCAATGAAAGTTGCCGTGCGCCCACGTCGTGGCCGCCTGCGGCTCGGCGCGCTTCTCGGCGCGCTTGGCGGTCGCCGTCTTTGCCATGCTGGTCTCCTCTTGCCGGTCTCTTGTGGCCGGTCTCTTGTGGCCGGTCTCTTGTGGCGTTCGCCTACGACAGGTAGCGATCGAGCTTCTCGAGCGTGCCGGTCCACCCGCGCTGGTGGCCATCGCGCGCCTGCTCATCAAAGAACTGCTCGTGGCTGAGCGTCAGCAGAGTGCCGTCGCCGTCCTTCGCCACCGTGACGGTCACAAGCGACTGGCGCTCGGGTGTGGAATGCCAGGCCCACGTAAAGACCAGGCGGCTGTTGGGGACCACCTCGCGGTAGACGCCGCCGACCTCGTGATATTCACCGTCTTCGGTCTTGAAGCTGAGCCGGTAGCTCCCTCCCGGGCGCACATCCATCTCGGCGTGCACGGAACCGCCTTGGGTCTCGCTCGGTCCGAACCAGTGCACTATTTTTTTGGGGTCTGCCCACGCGCTGAAGACTTGCGCGGGCGACGCTTTGAGTTTGCGTTTGAGGGTGAGGCTTGGCTTGGTGAGCATGCGTCCTCCTCGACAAAAGCCGCCAATCGATCGAGCTTCTCGCTCCAGAAGCGCTCATAGCGGCTCAGCCACTGCATGGCCGTTTCCATTGGCGCGGGCGTCAGAGCGCAGCGCACTGTCCGCCCTGTTTTGGTCCGAGCGATAAGGCCGGCGCGCGCTAACACATCGAGATGCTTGATGACCGCCGGCAGCGATACCGCAAACGGCGCGGCAATCTCGCTCACCGCCAATGCCTCCGCCCGCGTCAGGCGCTCCAGGATCGCTCGCCGTGTCGGATCGGCGAGCGCCCCAAAGGCGCGATCGAGTGCACCGTCCCTATAGTAAACCATATGGTTGAGTATCGTCGGACGACGTGCCGTGTCAACCGAGAAGCTGCGCCTCACACACAATTGAAAAGTGTTGCAGCCCTCGCCTCTCCCGCAGTCCGCCGGAACGCCTGCGGCCAAGACGGCGCTGCCGTGCTATTCCCTGCCTGGCAAGGTCCTGGCAAGGTCCTGGCAAGGTGCTGCTGCGCGCGCCCCTCGCAAGGCTGGCTCCCCCGCTCTCTTGCCCCGCCTCTTTCTTGCTTCGCCTGCGTCTTGTCTCGCCTCGCCTCACTCTTGCTTCGCCTCTCTCTTGCTTCGCCCGTGTCTTCCCGAACCATGGCCTGCCGCAGGGGCCCCAAGGCGCGTTTCAAATTCAAAGTGTCACGAGCGCCTGGCACGGGTCTCACGAAGCCACGGCCAGGGGCCGGGTCCGTCCGGGTTCTCGGGTGACGGGTGCGACCGATCGGGTTACGCTGAGCCCCACACCCAACGGTCAGCAAGCACAAAGGGAGTTTCACATGGCGTCGCAAGGCAAGGTCGCGGTCGTCACTGGCGGAGGCAGCGGCATCGGCCGGGCATCCGCCCTCGCATTGCAAGCTGACGGCTGGCATGTGGTGATCGCCGGACGCCGCAAGGAGGAGCTCGACAAGACCGTGGCCATGGCCAAAGCCGGTGGCGGCAAGATGCTCGCCGTGCATGCCGACGTGGGCAAGCCGGAAGACGTGAAGGTCCTCTTTGCCGAGACCAAAAAGGCCTTCGGTCGTCTCGACTTCCTCTTCAACAATGCCGGTTTCGGTGCGCCCGCCGTCCCGATGGAGGACCTCACCTACCAGCAATGGCAATCGGTGGTCGATGCCAACCTCACGGGATCCTTCCTGTGCGCGCAGGAGGCCATCAAGATCATGAAAAGCCAAACGCCCAAGGGTGGGCGCATCATCAACAACGGCTCGATCTCGGCGCACACGCCGCGGCCCAATTCGGCGCCCTACACGGCGACCAAACACGCCATCACCGGCCTCACCAAGTGCATCGCCCTCGACGGGCGCAAGCACGATATCGCCTGTGGCCAGCTCGACATCGGCAACGCCGACACCGCCTTGGGCGGGCGCATGAAGGCCGGCGTCATGCAGGCGCACGGCGTCGTGGCGCCGGAGCCGGTCATGGACGTGGAGCACTGCGGCAGTGCCATCCGCTACATGGCGAGCCTGCCGCTCGACACCAATGTGCTCTTTATGCAGATCAAGGCGACGAAGATGCCGTTCGAGGGGCGCGGTTGACATCCCTCCTATTGCGCGAGTGCCTGGGTTGCTGCCAGCACCTCTTCGGCGTGGCCCGGCACCTTGACCTTGCGCCAGCTTCTGGCGATGCGTCCCTTGCCGTCGATCAGGAACGTGGAGCGCTCCACGCCCATGTACGTGCGCCCATACATCGACTTCTCGACCCACACGCCGTAGGCGCGCACCACCGCCTTGTCGGCATCGGCCGCGAGCTTGATCGCAAGGTCATATTTCCGACGGAACTTCTGGTGGCTCTCCACGCCGTCGGGTGAAACGCCGATCACCTCGGCGCCAGCCGCGCCGAAGTCCGCGGCGAGGCGCGAGAAGTCCTTGGCTTCTGCCGTGCAGCCGGAGGTGTCGTCCTTGGGATAGAAGTAAAGGACGACCGGCTTGCCCCTGAGGCGCGAAAGCTTGAGCGTCCCTCCGCCATCCGTCGGCAGCTCGAAATCCGGGGCCTTGTCGCCATCCTCAACCATAGTCCACCCTCTCCCGTTCCAGCGTCGATTGCCATACCTTGACCTAGCTGTCGCTTCCCCGCAAACGGCCCTGGCTCGCCATACCCGGTGGCGAGACCTTCCGCTTGCCCCCGCCAAGCCGCACTCCTGGCCCGCACCATGCCGCACTTGCCGTCTATGCGGTCCACCCAGTTGTCCCCGAGCGCCAAGGCGCGTAGCGTTCTTTACCCAGGCCAAGGCAATACCCGCGCCAAGGCATGACCAGGGCCACGACAAAACCTAAGGAGAGAACGACCGATGCCAGCACAGACGTTGAGCGAGGAGGAACGTGGGCTGGTCGAGACCGCCCGGGGCGTGCTGCCGGGCGGTGGCTTTGGCAACGTCACCCATGAGGTGATCATCGCCGAGGGCAAGGGCGGGCACGTGTGGGACGTGAGCGGCAACGAATACATCGATTATCTCTTGGGCTCCGGCCCCATGATCGTCGGTCACGCTCATCCTGAGGTGACGGAGGTCGTCCAGCAGATCGCCGCCAAAGGCACCACGTTCTTTGCCAACAATCCCTTCGGCATCCGCCTCGCTGCCGAAATCGTGGACGCGGTGGCCTGCGCCGAGAAGGTACGCTTCGTAAGTTCGGGCTCGGAGGCTGATGCCTACGCCATGCGCCTGGCGCGCGCCTTCACCGGGCGCGACAAGATCCTCAAGTTTGAGGGCGGCTACCACGGCATGAGCGATTATGGCCTGATGAGCTTGGCACCGAAGCGACACGGCAACTTCCCTCAGCCTATTCCCGATTCCGCCGGCATTCCCAAGAGCCTGCGCGAGGAGGTGCTGGTCGCTCCCTTCAACGATCTCGACACGGTCGCGAGCCTCATTCGCGAGCACAAGGCCGAGCTCGCCGGCATCATCGTCGAGCCGTTTCAGCGCTTGATCCCGCCTAAGCCAGGCTTTCTTGAAGGCCTGCGCAAGTTGAGCCAGGAAAACGGCCTCGTTCTCATCTTCGATGAGGTGGTGACGGGCTTTCGCTTTGCCTACGGCGGCGCGCAGGCCTACTACGGCGTCACCCCCGATGTATGCACGCTTGGTAAGGCCATTGGCGGCGGCTTCCCACTGGCGGCGATCGCCGGGCGCGCCGACATCATGGCGCACTTTGACAAGGGCGCGGTTGCGCAAGACGCTTTTATGATGCAGATCGGCACGCTATCCGGCAATCCGATCGCCGCCGCAGCCGGCCTCAAGACCCTCGAAATCCTGAAACGGCCCGGTGCCTACGAACGCATCTTCAAGACCGGTCGCGCCCTGATGGAGGGCTATACCGAGATCTTGGCACGCGCCCGTGTCAAGGCGCGCGTGGTCGGGGACGCGCCAATGTTTGATGTCGTCTTCACCGATCGTCCGGTGACAGACTATCGCTCCGCCCTCGGCGATGAAACCCTCATGAAGCGCTGCAACGCCCTCCTGCGCCAGCGCGGCATCCTGAAAGGAGAGAGCAAGTATTATATCTCGCTTGCCCACACGGATGCGGACGTTGCCTTCACGCTCGAGGCGTTTTCCTCAGCCCTCGCAGAACTCACGAGCGCGCGGGCGGCCTGAGCCGCTTGAGCCCAGTGGCCTGGGCGCAAGCCTCAACTCCCCGTGGAGGAGACGTTTGGGGCTTGCGCGCACTGGGCGCGACTGGGATAAGCAGCGGTGCGCAGAGATGGGTCAATGTCATGCTCGACCATGTGGGCATTCCAGTTTCCGACTACCAGCGCGCGAAGGCCTTCTATCTCATGGCTCTGGCACCGCTGGGTTATGACCTCGTGATGGAGGTCGCCTCCGAGGAGACGGGTGGTGCAAGCCACGCGGGCTTTGGCGCCCAGGCTCGACCGCAGTTCTGGATCGGCAGCGGGAAACCCATCAAGGGACGCGTGCACTTTGCCTTCGCGGCCAAGGATCGCGATGCCGTCGATGCCTTCTACGCGGCGGCGCTCAAGGCGGGCGGCAAAGACAACGGTGCACCGGGTTTGCGGCCGCACTATCACGCCAATTACTACGGTGCCTTTGTGCTTGACCCCGATGGCCACAACATCGAGGCCGTTTGCCATCTGCCGACGTGACGGGGTGGCGCAGGACCTTATGCGGGTGCATGCGCGCCGTGTCCCTTAAGGCGCGTGGCCGAGCCTCAACACGCCGTGCCGGCTCGCACGTATTCGCCCCACGTGTTCGTCTACTGGCCCGTCCCACTGGCCCGTCCCACTGGCCCGTCTGACGGAGACCCATCTGGCTCTTTCTGACTGGCCCCCTGAACCTGACAGGGCTCCTCGCTCGTCTGCTGGCCTGGCTCACGGGCGAGCATCCCCGCAACTCCATGCTGGCAGCATCGAGCAAACCCCCGTGCAGATGGGCTATAGTGTGCTGCGCAATGGTGCGGGCCCCATGGACGCTGGCCCAACGGCAGCGGCCGAGGTGCTGGCCCAAGTGTGGGGCCAGCCATAGAGCTCAAAACGTACGACATGGAGTGGAAGTCATGGCGCGGATGAAGGGCGCAGAGCTGATCACAGAATATCTGATCGCCAACAAGGTTCCCTATGTGTTCGGCATCTGCGGGCATGGCAACGTCGGCATGCTCGATCCGCTCTACCAAGCCCGTGATCGCATCAAGCTGATCTCCCCGCGCCACGAACAGGTGGCGGCGCACATGGCGGATGCCTACTTCCGCGTGCGCCATGAGCCGGTGGCGACGCTCACCTCGTGCGGGCCGGGGTCTTGCAACATCGTCATGCCCCTGCAGGTGGCACTGTCGGATAGCTCGGCCGTGTTCGCCATCACCGCCAATGTGCCGACGCAGCAATTCAACCGCAGCCCATTTCAGGAGATCAACCGCCACTTCCAGGCAGACTTTCCCAACGTCATCCGCCCCGTGGTGAAGCGCAGCTTCCAGCCGACGCGCGTCGACATGCTGCCGCTCATCTTGCGTCAGGCGATGACGACCATGCTGTCGGGCCGGCCCGGACCCGTCAACGTCGATGTGCCCTTCAACGTGTTTCAGGAGGAGGACGACGTTGAGGTGCCGCCCATCGCGCCGCGCCACGGCACCAAGCGCAGCGGCGCCGCACCGGAGGAGATCGCTGCCGCCCTCGACATCCTTTTGGCGGCCAAGCGACCGGTGATCTTCATCGGCCATGGCGTGACACTGGCCGAGGCCGGTGCCGAGCTCACCCGCGTCGCCCACACCCTGCGCATCCCCGTCATCTCCTCGCCCAATGGCATGGGCTGCCTCGACATGACCGATGCCTTGTCACTGGGCTTCATCGGTCGCAACGGCGCCTATCCGGCAAACCAGGCAGGTCGCCACGCCGACGTGGTGCTCGCCATCGGCGCCCGCTTCGATGATCGCTCGGCCTCCTCCTGGGTGCCCGGTTACTCGTGGAACTTCCCGCATTGTAAGCTCATTCACGTTGACATCGACCACGACGAGCTCGGCCGCAATTACCCGGTCGATCTGCCCATTCTTGCCGACGCGCGCACTTTTCTGCGCCAGCTCCTCGCGGAGCTAGAGAGCCGCTCGCCCAAGCGAGACGATGCGCTGGCCGACTGGCACGCCGATATCGAGATGTGGAAGGCGGCGTGGGAAAAATTTACGGCGCCCAATTTTGCTATCCACGCCTCTCCGATCCGACCCGAACGCGTGGTCGCCGACTGCCAAGCCGTGCTGCCGCCCGAGGCTATCCTCGCCTGCGATGTGGGCGTCAACCACAACTGGTACATGCAGTTCTGGAAGGCGCAGCGCCCGCAGACCATGCTCAATTCCTGGGGCTTTTCCGGCATGGGCTTCGGCGCCGCCGGCGTGCTCGGCGCCAAGCTTGCCGCGCCTGATCGGCCGTGCGTCGCCATTGCCGGCGATGGCTGTTTTTCCATGGTGCCGCACGTCTTGTGTACCGCAGTCGAATACAACATCCCCGTCGTTTGGGTGATCTGGAACAACTTCGGCTGGGTTTCCATCCGCGACATCCAACTTGGCATGTTCGGCGGCCGCGAACTTGGCACCATGTTCCACGCCGGTGCCAACAACGAGCCCTACAATCCCGACTTCGCCGGCTGGGCCAAGGCCAGCGGCGTCGACGCCATGACCATCACCAAATCGGAAGACTTCAAGGGCGCCCTGGAGCATGCCGTGGCGGCCAACCGACCCTTCCTGCTCGACGTGCACGTCGACGCCGAAGTACGGCCGCCCGCGACCGGTACCTGGCATCTGCCGCCCACGCCTTACAAGGAGCCGGCCTTCGGCGGGCGCTGGCTACCAACCGAGAAGGAGCCGCAGCCGGCGAAATGAACGATGCCACCAATGATCGACGGCCTTGACGCGGTCTTTCGCGCCAAAGTCAACCTTAATCCCCACACCCGCACGAAGGCGCCCATGCCCAACGACACGCGCAAGCCGATCATCCGCAACATCGCCGAGGTGGCGTGGAAGGAGTTCCCCAACCATTTCGGCGGCGCGCTCTCAAAACCGCTCGTCATGCCGCA
>JAMXLN010000033.1 GCA_024281145.1 Hyphomicrobiaceae bacterium
TGAGGATGAATCAAGTGGCACTCGCTCGCGACCGACGCTAGGCTTGGCTCATCGGTGAGGCTCTCACGACCATTCAAGGACGCCGGCGAACCGTTCATGCCACTTGCCGCCCGCATCCACGAAGTACCCGATAATCTGCTCGCGGCAATCGACTATTGCTATGAGAAAGGTTGGACCGATGGTTTGCCGGTGGTTCCTCCAACGCTTGAGCGGGTGCACGCCACGCTAGGGCACGAGGGCCGCCCCCCCGAGACGGTGATCGCGACCCACCCGGCGACGGGACTTGAGCTGTCCCTCCATGCTGCCGCGGTCAATGCCGTCATGGCCGGCTGTTTGCCCGAGTATTTTCCAGTGCTGGTTGCGGCCTTCGAGGCGATGGACAAGCCGGACTTCAACTTTCATGGCTCAACTGCGAGCACTGGCGGGTCGGCACCGCTCCTCATCGTGAGCGGTGCCTATGCCGATGACATCGGCATGAATGCGGACGTCAACCTGTTCGGTCCCGGCAATCGTGCCAACGCAACCATCGGCCGGGCGGTGCGCTTGATCCTGCGCAATGTCTTTCAAATGGTCCCCGGCATCTCCGACAAGTCGACACAGGGTCATCCCGGCAAATACAGCTTCTGCATCGCTGAGCGCATGCGTGGCAATCCCTGGCCGTTGCTTTGTGAGGCACAGGGCTACCCAAAAGGGGTGTCTAGCGTAACGGTGTTTGCCGCCGGCGGCTTCTGCAACGTCGAGAACCACGGCGGCAATACCCCGCAGCAAGTGCTGAGCTCGATCGCTGACGCCATGGCGAGCTATGGTTGCATCACGCTTGGCCAAAGCGTGGTGATCCTCGCGCCGGAGCATATGCGCATTCTCGCCGACGCTGGCTGGGGCCGCGTGGAGGCGCAGGCCTACCTCTTCATGCATGCTAAGCGCTCGGTCGAGGGCATGAGAGGTGTGGGTAAGTACCGCGCCAGCGAATACGAAAAGCAGCACGGCGCGCACGCCCATCAGCTGGTCGAAACTGGATATGTCCACCGCGGGCTCGCGCCAGAGGATATTCTGATCACGTTGGGTGGCGGCGACGCCGGCGGGCACTCTTGCTTCATTCCATCCTGGAGTCGGGGTCGCGGCTCGATCATGCAGCACAAGCCCATCGGGGTTTGCATCGACTGCAAATAGGACAAGAGGAGTCAAAGCCAATGCAACTTTACGATCCGACGACGTCCGGTCCACAGCGCGAGCTGTTGCGTGCGCCGCCACTCACCAGTTTGGATGGCAAGACCATCGGCATCCTCGAGAACGGCAAGCTCAATGCGACGGAGATGCTGCGTGAGCTCGCGCGTCTGTTCGAGGACCGGCACGGGTGCAAAGTGCACGCGGCCTACTCCAAGTCGAATGCAAGTGCACCCGCGCCGGCACAGATTCTGAAGAAGGCCGCCGAAGAGGTGGACTTTCTCATCACCGGCCTCGGCGATTGAGGCTCTTGCTCAACGTGCAGTCTGCACGACGGCATTAGCTTCGAACAGCTCGGCAAGCGAGCGGTGGTGTTGTGCACCGAACCCTTCGAGGTGACGGCGCGCAATATTGCTCGCGTACTGGGTTTGCCGAGTTATCCCTTCCTAAGGGTTCAGCACCCCATCGGCAGTTGCACCCTGCCGGAGCTCAAGGCACGTGCTCTGGTCGCTTATCAACAAGCCGTACCGATCCTGCTGCAAGCTTGAGGGTGGCGTGGCATGCGGCTCGTGGTGGGAGGCGCACACCGGTCGTTCGAGGATCCGCGCCTACTTCCTGATCCCAGCTCTGAAGATGGTTGCGAAATCCCCCTGTTGCTTAGAGGACTTGACGGCCATCAGCGCAGAGGGTGATCGCCCAGACAGCATGGCTAGGTGTCGAGCCCGCCGTCACCCGCATCTGCACGGGATAAAGGTTGTGAAGAGAAGAGGTGCTCTTGAAGAGTGCGAGCGCGGGGCAGCTTACGGAATGAGGACGAGCCGGCCGATAACGTTGCCGGCCTTGAGGTCCATCAACGATGCATACGCCTCGTTCAGCTTGCGACGGGTCACCTTGATCGGTTCGAGCTTACCCTCCTGTGCGAGCGCAACGAGCTCGCTCAGTTCCGGTAGGCTGCCCACATAAGAACCGCGAACGGCCATGGCCCGCAGGGGAAAGTGGACGAGGGGATGCTTCAGTTCGCCGCCATAGAGACCGACCACAACAATTTCGCCACCCTTCTTAACACTGGCCATGGCAAGATTGATCGTCGATGTAGTGCCGACGAGATCGAGAACGCAAGCTGCGCCGCCGGTCGTCAAGCGAACGATCTCTTGAACCGCATTTGCCGCCCCGGCGTCAATTGCCGCGATAGCTCCGTTTGCCAGTGCGGCCTCGCGCTTCTTGGCATCCGTATCCACGAGGATGGCACCTTTGCCGCTCATGGCGCGGAGCACGTTGATGGCCATGTGGCCCAACCCGCCAGCTCCTATTATGACCACGGGTTCGTATTTGATCTTTGATCCAAACTTGTTGAGGGCGGAATAAGTGGTCACTCCCGAACAGGCCAAGGGTGCGGCCTCCGCCGCATTCAATGTGCCGAGATCGAGACAGTAGCGCTCGTTGGGAACGAGCACGTATTGCGCGTAACCGCCCGGCAAGAAGACACCGATGGAGCGAGCCTTGATCGGGCACAGGTTCTCCTCGCCGCGCTGGCAGGTCGGGCATTCGCCGCAGCCGAGCCATGGAAAGACGATGCACGCCATTCCTGCCCTCATGCGGGTAGCATCGGGGCCCGTGCTGACGACCTCGCCCGCGATCTCGTGGCCCATAGTCAAAGGCAAAGTGATCCCCCGATCTTTCAAGGTCAATTTGTCTCCCGACCCCAAATCGTAGACCCCTTCCCAAATATGGATGTCGCTATGGCATACGCCTGCAGCAGTGACGCGAAGTAGCACCTCCGCACCCTTGGGTTGCGGCGTGGCACACTCGATGCGCTCAAGCGGAGCGCTGTGCTTGGTCACGCAGTAGCAAACGTGTGTCATGGTTTCCTCCTGGATGGTTTCCTCCTGGATTTGTGGCGAGTTGGCGCGCTTATTGCCTCATCCCAGGACGCGATCGCGCTGACTTGCATCGCGGCGCATGTCGCGCTCAGCCTTGGCAGCATTGTTGGCGCAGGTGTAGCGCCATCGCGCGTGCGGCAGCAAGGCTGCTGAAGCTTCTCGCGGAGCTCGACTAAGATGGGCACCTCACCCCACGCAGAGAGATCCCATGATCATTTATGGCTCATCCCTTTCACCTTTTGTGCGCAAGACCCTCGCCTATGTGGCCGAGAAGGGCCTCAAGGCGGACTTGAAGCCGATCGGGCTCGGCAACACGGACCCTGACTTTGTTGCGTGCAGTCCCTTCCGCAAGATGCCAGCCTTCCGAGACGGCGATTTTGCGATCTCTGATTCGAGCGCCATCATCACCTATCTCGAAGCGAAGTTCCCAGAGCCGGTGCTGGTTCCTAGCGAGGCGAAGAGCCGCGCTCGAACCATCTGGTTCGAGGAGTTTGCCGACACCATCTTGGCGGCGTGCCTTGGCAAGATGTTCTTCAACCGCATCGTTGCACCCCGCTTTCTTGGTCGTGAGGGCGATCTCGCGGCAGCCGAGAAGGCAGAAAAAGACGAGATGCCGCCGCTCATCGATTATATCGAGGGCGTGTTGCCCAATAGCGGTTTTCTCGTGGACGACCGCCTGACGCTCGCCGACCTGGCGGTTGCTAGTCCGTTCGTCAACTTACTGCACATGGGGATAGCCGTGGATGCAAGCCAGCATCCAAAAACCGCGTCTTTCGTTGAGCGAATGCATATTCGGCCATCGTATGCACCGCTGATTGCCAAGGAAAGGTCCTTCTTCAATCGCCAGGCGCGCTGAGGATGGCTTTGCGCCAGCGGAAATGGCGTCGCACCAAGCTCGGCTCTGGTGCAAGCCTGCTGGACGCAGCTTGACGGTGAGCTTTGCCTTGCTCACCGGACGCTGCCTGAGGAGCTGCTCGGTTGCCGCGGAAGCGACCCATGGAGGCTCCGGGCCCGTAGTGGGCTGCCTCGAACGCGCCGTTTGTCAGCCTTGGGCGATGTTGAGGGTTTCGACGTACTCTTCGACGTCGGCCGACAGCTTGCCAAGGTGGACGCGATCCTCGCGCATGAACATGTCGGCGAGCCACGTATTCTCGATGGGCATCGTGGCCTGTTCCAGCACGACGCGATAGACCCGTCTGTCGGCCTTGTTGACCGTCAGCGACAACTCCCCGCCGTTGAGCTCCACAAAGACGGCGAGATCCGTCCCCGGAAAATCTAGACGTCTTGCAACCGACCTGTCTGGACGCATCACGTCGCTCATCGCAGCACCTCTCGTGCGATGTACTCTCGCGTGCCGTGTGGGGAGGAGCAAGAGGCTTGTTGCGGCAACGCTTATGCAGCGCAACGAAACGCCCCGCCACGTCGAGCGTGAAGCGGGGCGCGTGATCACTGCCGATTGATGCCCAGCGACGCCGGGCTCTCGCACGAGGTCAAGCCTCGTTCTGTCGTTTCACTGTGATGGTGCTTGCGGTCTGGTTCGATCAGTTGTCGAGCGCTCTGCCAGACCGTGCCCTCGCCCTTCGGCGGGGGCTCGAGTGATCCTGAGGTGGCGTCATGCTCCCTCCACTGGCTGGCGTTGCGTGCGACGCCGTCGAGGAAGGTCTGCAGGAGGCGCGTGCGGCGTGGAGCTCTCGCGCCGGACCACGCTCAACTCACTGCGGGCGACGAGCGTCGATGTTGAGTTTTGTCCGCCGAATGGGCCGTGTCAAGCGGGTGAACGGATGTGTGTATCGCCCGGAACAGCATGGGGCGGGCGTCTCGGTCACTCTACGGCGCAACCACGGCGCTGCCACGGGATCGGATCTGGACATGCGCAAGATGACAGTGGCGGCCACGTAGGGTCCTGGCGGGTTTTGCCGAGGGGAGTGCCCCTCGGCCGCGCGATGGCGGCCGGCCGCTGCGCCTTGCCGCGGCGACGGGGGCCTTGAGGCGGCGGCCTTGCGGCACTGATCGCGTCGGCTAGGGTCGATGATCTGCGCCAAGATTTGTCTAGGCAACATTGTCTGGGCTTGGAGGATTCGAGCGATGACGGTAGCAGCCAGCGGCGCAGGCCCCACAATAGGGGGCTGGCCCTTGCCGATGGTCAAGCTCGCTGACCGCGAACTGTTGCGCGACCGCTTGAGCCGGATCGCCACGCTGCTCGGCATTGTCTTGGCGATTGTGCTGGTCGTACCGTTCCGTCGCATTGCCGCTCCGGGGGTGGTGCCCGTTGGCGCCAACAGCTTCGATAACCCGTTGCACTTGCCTGGCCATAAGAAGCACGCCATCCTGTCCCCGCCGGATGTTGCCGGCATGGAGGAACGGGCGGTGGGCTTCGTCCCCCGGCGCAAGCTGGGTGGCGGCACAGTGGGGGCGTTGTTTGCGGGCTCGGACGCGCGCAACAACAGATCGCTATCCCGGGACATCATTGCGGGCAGTATCACCGAGCTGTCCTCGGCCGACGCCGTGGCCGTTCATTCGACTTACTTAACGGAACTCGGCATCCTGCAACGGGGCGTCAACGACATGCAGCTGATACGTCTTGCGCGACGCCAAGCTCTTGATGGTCATGCCGACCAATTCAGGGCTTTTGCTGCTCGATTGACGGTCGGTGTGTGCGCGTTCGCCCCGATCAGCACTATCAAGATGACGTGCGTCGACCCGGTGGTCGTGTTAGCCGGTAGAGGAAGGCAGGGCCATGGAACCAATCCTGGAAGCTAGCAACATCGTCAAGTTCCTGGGCGCCGGTGCCGCCGAGGTAAAGGCCCTAAAGGGCGTGAGCCTGGAGCTGATGCCGGGTGAGCTCACGCTCTTGATGGGGCCGTCCGGCAGCGGCAAGACCACGCTGCTTTCGATCCTTGGCTGCATTCTCACCCCCAATGAGGGCACCCTGCGCATCGGCGCGCAGAAGGCGACGGGGCTCAACTCCGAAGGGCTCGCGAACCTGCGGCGCAAACATGTCGGGTTCGTCTTCCAGTCCTACAATCTGGTCCCAACCTTGACGGCGCAAGAGAACGTGATGCTGGCGCTTGAGCTGCGCGGCACGCCGGGCGACGCTCCGGCGCAGGCCGCCGAGGCTCTGCGCCAGGTCGGCCTATCGCATCGCGCAAGCGCTTTTCCAAGCAAGCTCAGCGGCGGCGAGAAACAGCGGGTGGCAATCGCGCGTTCGCTCGCGGGTTCGCCGTCGGTGATTTTGGCCGATGAGCCGACCGCGGCGCTCGACAGCGAGAACGGCAAGGGCGTGATGGCGTTGCTGTCCGAGGTGGCCAAGGATAAGGGTCGCGGCATCCTGGTTGTCACCCACGACCATCGCACGCTGTCCTATGCGGACCGCCTGATCCGCATCGAAGACGGTCGCATCGTTGGGCGCGCGCGTCGCCGCAACAAGGCTGGAGTGGCTGCCGCCGTGGCCGCGTGAGTGCACGCGAGCATGAGCCCCGAAAGATCAGCGGCTCGCGCGGGGCAACCGGGCTTTTCCTCCCGCAAAACGCCATATTGGGGGCGTGCTATCGGCCCAACACTTGGGGGCTGACTGCAACGGGAAGGAGCCCTTCATGCGCAAGAACATCGGGACGGCGCTATTGGCTGCGGTCTTTGCAACACTGGTGTTCGGTGCCGGCTCGGCGTTCGCTGCCGAGCCCACCGGTATTTGGTATGATCATACGGGCCGCGGCGCGGTGGAGATCACCAAGTGCGGCAATCAGCTGTGCGGACGCCTTGTGTGGGTGAAGGATCCCAAGTACGCCAAAGAGGTGTGCGGCATCCAAATCATCGGCGAGGTCAAGCCAATGGGCAACGGGGCCTGGGATGGGGGCTGGATCTACGACCCGGAACGCCAATCCAAGTTCAGTGTCGAGCTGACGCCTGTCGGCGCGCGGTCGCTCAAGGTGGTAGGATACATGGGCACGAAATGGCTGAGCGAGACGATGATGTGGACGCGCGCGCCGGCGGACTTGAAGCGCTGCACCTGAAGAAGGCCAATGACCCGCTCGTTGCGGAAAATCGCCGTGGGCAAATCTTTTCGCCGGGTGAGCGATGCCGGCCAGCAGCTCTGAGCTCGGACAATGGTCCCTACCAACACTACACCAAGTTCCGAAATGCGCCATTAGGTGAGCCCATCGATCCTTTGACGCTCCGCGAACGCCCGCCGGGTGCGTAAATGACGCGGGGCCAATGCACGTCGGTGCCGGCGCTGAGGAGACACCCATCGTCGCTCCGGGGGATGGCGGGGAAAGGGCTGCCGGCCCCGCCCATCGCGCCCGAGCTCTGCGCGCCACTGCGGAGGCGCTCCTCTGCCAGATTAGACGCTTGCGTTTGCAAGACTGAGGCCTGACCGCGCCGGCTCGCTTCCTTGCCCATGTTGACCAGGTGTATGGGCCCGTGCTCCAAGGCGGCAGGAAAGCCCAGGAGACGTACGGCAGGAGACTTGCGCCATGGCGACATCTGCGGAAGACCCAATCGTCATCGTCGGCACAGCGCGCACCGCCATGGCCGGCTTCCAGGGCGCGTTCGCGCCGCTCACGGCGCCGCAGCTTGGCAGCGCTGCAATCAAGGCCGCCGTTTCTCGCGCGGGCCTGCAAGCGCAGGATGTGAGCGAGGTGCTCATGGGCTGTGTTCTGCCGGCGGGTCAGGGACAGGCGCCCGCGCGTCAGGCGGCGCTGGGGGCCGGCTTGCCGCAATCAGTGCCGTCGACAACTATCAACAAGATGTGCGGTTCGGGCATGAAGACAGTGATGCTGGCCTACGACGGGCTGCACGCGCGACCCAGCGATATTGTCGTTGCGGGTGGGATGGAGAGCATGACCAACGCGCCGTATCTGCTGGCCAAAATGCGGTCCGGCGCCCGGCTGGGCCACGCCGAGGTGAAAGACCATATGTTCCTCGACGGTCTCGAGGATGCCTACGATAAGGGCCGGCTGATGGGCACCTTCGCGGAGGACACGGCCCAACATTACCAGTTCACGCGTGACGTGCAGGATGCCTTCGCAACCGAGAGCCTCAAGCGCGCCAAGCGCGCCAATGAGGACGGCTCGTTTGCCAACGAGGTCGTGCCCGTCGCCGTGCCGGGTCGCTCGGGGACGATCGAAGTGGTGCGGGATGAGCAACCCTTCACCGCCGATCCCGCAAAAATCTCCAAGCTCAAGCCGGCGTTCCGCAGCGGTGGCACGGTGACAGCCGCCAACTCAAGCTCCATCTCCGATGGGGCGGCGGCGCTGGTGCTGATGCGGGCAAGTGAGGCCAAGCGCCGCAAGCTCGCGCCCGTGGCGCAGATCGTGGGAGTTAGCAGCGTCGCGCAGGCACCGGCTTGGTTCACGACCGCGCCGGTCGCCGCCATCAAAGCATTGCTGGCGCAGGTGGGCTGGACGCCCGACGACGTTGGCCTCTACGAGATCAATGAGGCCTTCGCCGTCGTCGCCCTATGCGCCATGCGAGACTTGGGCCTCGGTCACGAGAAGGTCAACGTGCACGGCGGCGCCTGCGCATTGGGTCATCCCATCGGCGCCTCTGGGGCGCGCATTCTCGTTACCCTGCTTGCGGCAATGGACAAATACGACGCAAGGCGTGGCGTCGCCTCGCTGTGCATCGGCGGCGGCGAAGCGACCGCTGTGGCCCTCGAGCGGTGGCAGTGAGAAGCACCACACCATGATCGGCACGCGATGATCGGCACGCGCGTCCGCGGCGCAGGGCATGGGCCGCTTCATCGACACGGCTGGGCGAGAGCTGCGCCGGCTGGGGCACGCAGGTGCGGGATTAGACTTGGTCTATGCGAGAAAGCATGGGCGTTCTCGCGTGCGGGAAGGGATGAGCGGCTGCTCCAGCGCAGGGCTTTGCGGCCGTCTGACGCGGCCGCTACTTGGTCATGCCGGTGATGCTGTTGCTGACGGCACGGGGATCGCGCATGGGCCAACGACCGGAATCGACCTGGGCGAGAAAGTTCTCCAGCGCCGCATTGAAGGCAGCGGGCTCCTCGAGGTTGATCGCATGGCCGCTATTGGGGATGACGAGGAGGGCCGCTGACGGGCAGGTGCGCTTGATGAAGACGCCGGGCAGGAGACAGGGCCAATCCTCATCGCCGCTGACGATGAGCATCGGCACCGAGAGCTTGGCGAGCTGTGCCTCGAGGTCAAAAATTGATGGGCGTTCGCGCTGAACACCTAGCTGAGTGTTGGCCGAGCCCTTGGCCGAGTGTTGGGCCAACATGGCCTTAAACTCCAAGAAACCGCGTGGGTCCTTGGCTTCGAATTGCACGCGCGTTGGGCCATAGGCATAGGCTTGCGCGAAGCTGGCCATGCCCTCCTCTTCGAGTTTGCCGGCGATAACGACCGCCTCGGCCCGGAACTTTTCGCGCTCACCGGTCTCCGAGCCGTAGCCCGCGCCGCCAACGAGCAGTGAGAACGCCCGGTTGGGATAGGTGAGGCCGAAGTGCAGGGTCGCCAGGCCGCCCATCGAAAGGCCGACGATGTGCGCCTTGTCGATCCTCAAGCCATCGAGGAGTGCGCGGATGTCGTCGCACGCACGGGCTTGCGAATAGCTGGCCACCTCCGGTGGCACATCGGAGGGCGGAAACCCCCGCGCGTTAAAGGCGATGCAGCGGTAGCGTCGGGAAAGGTAGCGAACCTGGGGTTCCCAGCTGCGCAAATCGCCCGCAAACTCGTGCACGAACACGATCGGCGCACCCTTGCCGGTCTCCTCGTAGTAGAGCTGAACGCCGTCATCGGTGGTGAGGTGTGGCATTGCTGTCTTTCCTTACGGATCCGGCGCCGGCCGCAGGGCATGGCCAGCCTCCCAGCAGTATCGCGACAAGATCGGGCCAATGACAAGCCGATAGCGGCATCACTCACGCCACGCGGTGTCGCCAGATCTTTCGCACCAGCATGATGATGCCAGGTAGGAACACGAGGTCGGCTAACAGGGAGGCGATAAGGGTCGCGCCGCAGATGGCGCCGAAGAGGCGCAGGGACGGCAAGTCGGAAAAGATGGTCACGCCGAGACCAAACGCCAGCACCAGCGTGGTGAGGATGATGGCGGGGCCGACCAGCACGCGCGCACGGCGGATAGCAACATCGGCGCGGGGCTCGATGCGCTCCTCAAGGCTCAGGCGATTGAAGAAATGGATGAGCGAATCGATCGCCAGGCCGAACACGACCAGCAGCGCCACCACCGAGGCGAACTCGAGGCCGCCACCGACGGCCCAGATGAGGGCGCCTGACGCCACCACCGGAAACAGGCCGGGGACGAGGCTGACCAGCCCTACGAACGGTGATCGAAAAGCCACCCCCAGCAGCAGCGCAGCGAACGCCACGCAGATCGGCAGTGCCTCATTGAGCTGCCGGATCATGCGCGCGCTGTTGCGGGCTGCGATGGCCGGCAGACCGGTGACCGAAATGGTGTAGGCGGGGTACTGCTGGCGCAGGCCGTCGAGCGCATGATCGATCTTCTCGACCACAGGCAGGATGCGACTGGAATCGACATCGGGCAGGCGCCCCGTCACCAGCACCGCATCCTGTTCCTTGGCGATGAAGCGTCGAACCAAGTGTTCGGGCAGCAGCTTGACGAACTTTTGCACGGTTTCGATACGATCGTCGCCAGCCTCGCTCAGCCAGCGGCGTAGGCTTTGTAGCGACCAGACATTGCCAAGCCCTGCTTGCTTTTCGAGGATCTCGTGCGCCTTGGCAATTACTTCGAGGGGGCCCGGCGTGAACAGGCCCTCGCCGGTCTTCCACTCGATCATGATGTGCACCGGATTGGCGCCGGTCAGCTTTTCGTCGATGCGCCCGGTAGCACCGAGCGCCTGTTCGCGGTCGGGCACTTGGTCGGCAAGGCGGTAGCGCGGCTCGAGCTGCAGGTAAGCCCAGCCGCACGCTGCGAAGGTCACGAGGGCCACGAGGGTGGTCATGAAGGGCCAACGTACCACTCGGTCGACGATCCAGCCGACCAGGTTGCCCAGTCCGTCCATTAGGCCATCGGCTGGAGTGCGATCGCGCGCAAGCCTGCCCTCATTGCGTATCAGGATCAGCCCGAGCGGCGGCAGCACCAAGATCACGGCGATGAAGGAAATGCACACAGACAAGGCACCGGCCATGCCAAAGGTGCGGATCAGGCCCGATTGCGACAACAGCAATGCCAGGAACGACAGCAGCGCCGTGCCGTGCGCCAGCACGCAGGCCGGCCCCACGATGCGCACCGCGAAACGCACGGCCTGGGCCTTGCTATCGCCCTCGCGCAGACGGATGCGGATGGCAGACACGACCTGCATGCTGTCGGCAAAGCCCATGACCATGACAAGCGGCGTCATGACGTTGAGGAAGAGGTTGAGGCGGAAGCCCAGCCAGCCCAACAGCCCCAGCGACCACAACACGGCGAGGACCGGGGGCAGTGCCGCGAGCAGCATCAGCGACACACGTTTGAAAAAGATCACCGCGATGGTAGCGCCGAATAGCAGGCCCAGACCGTTGTAGACGACCTGGTCGCGTTCCACGGCATTGCGGATCTCGAGCTGCATGACCGGCGCGCCCGTCAGGTGCGACTTGAGGCCCACGGGCTTCAGCTCGTCCGCAAGTTGCTTGGCAATGTTGCCGATCACCGTCTTGGCGCCCTCCTTGGCCACCACCTTGCGATCGAGAGCGATGACTGCCAGCGCCAGTTCGCCGTCGGGAGAGAGGAACTTGCCCTTTACGATGTCGTTGTCGCGCATCTGCTGAATGATGGTGTCGTATTCGGGTCCATCGGGTAGGTCATCGGGGACGATGGGCGGTGCATAGCCGGTGGCATCGGGCTTGCCACGCGCGGACAGCATGGAAATGAGGCCGTCCACGCCGTCGGTGAGCTGCAGGTCGACAATGGCGCGGCGGAAGGCTTCGAGCTGGGGCTTCCGCAAGAGGTCCTTGCCCTCCACCACCACCAGCACGTCGTATTCGCTGGACGGGAAGCGCCGGTCGATTTCCTCGTAGCGCCGGAACTCCTCGGTATCCGTGCGGAAGAGCTCGGAGAGCGAATCGTCCACTCGGAGCAGGGTAAGGCCCCAACCGGCCAGCGCGGACAAGATCAAGATCAGCACCACGGTGAGCCGCGGCGCGCCGAGCCCGATAAGGCCCAACCGCTCCAGCCCAAATGCGAAGGACCGTCGCGGTGCGTCGACACTGGCGTCCATCATTCCCCCGAGGGCCCTGCTGGCGTCCGGATCGCCAAAATTTCATCTACATAAGCGGCAGGCTCGCAGTGGATGTCGCGCGCCCCAAGGTTGAGGCCGAGAAAGTCCGCTCGACCGGCGAGCCCGCTGCCATGATGGGGAACTTGCGACCATCATGCCAGTCTCTAATCGGCATCGTGGCCCGCCGCCAGGGCCGGCGCAAGACGATGCAGTGCCGCCGCGCCGGCCGGGTCGTTGCCAGCGCTTTCGGTTCGCTGATATAGGCTGAGCCGAAGCTGGTCCGGAGCCCCTCATGCCCGACAAGACGCTTGACACCAAAGGCTTGACCTGTCCGTTGCCGATCCTGAAGACCCGTAAGGCACTGTCCGAGCTGCCGATGGGAGCCCTGCTCGAGGTACTGTCCACGGACCCCGGCTCCGTACCCGACGTCACGGCGTTTTGCCAGTCAACTGGCAATCTTCTCGTTGAGCACAGTGAGGAGGGCGGCATCTATCGGTTTGTCATCGAACACCGGGCTTGAGCGGGTGCGCGTTTGCGCATGGGCAACGCTCAGCACGACTGGGTGGCCTCTCGACTGGACCTGGCGAGTGAACTCGGGCGACGCCTTTTGCGGACCGTCGGTGGTACCGAGTAGGATTGCATTGCCAAAAGTTCAAGTGCAACGCGTGGCGGGCAGGCGCTGCAAGGGTGCAGGGAGTAATGACGGATGGCTGAGATGCGCTATCGCGTGCTGGGTGCCAGCGGGATTAAGGTCTCGGAGATTTGCCTCGGCACCATGATGTTTGGCGGGCCAACCGATGGTCGCGAGGCGCAGCGCATTATCGATCATGCTGCCGAAAATGGCGTCAACTTCATTGACACGGCCAATGTCTACGCGGAAGGACGCTCCGAGAGCGTCATCGGACCCGCCATTCGCGCCAATCGCGAGCGGTGGGTGCTGGCAACCAAGGTGGCGCAGCAGATGGGGCCCAATGTTACAGATCGCGGCCTGTCGCGACGCCATCTCGTCTACGCCGTCGAGCAAAGTTGCAAGCGGCTGCAGACCGACCACATCGACATCTATTACATCCACCGTGTCGATCCCGACACAGCCTGGGAAGAGACGATCGCGGCGTTCGGCGACCTGATCCGCCACGGCAAGATCCGTGCGTGGGCTCTCTCCAACGTCAAATCTTGGCATATTCCACACGTGCACCATCTCTGCAGGGGGCTCGGCGTGCCGCAACCGGCGGCGGTGCAGCCCTACTACAACCTCATGAACCGCCAACCCGAACTGGAGTTGCTGCCCGCAGCCCAAGCGTTCCACCTCGGCGTCGTGCCCTATAGCCCGCTTGCGCGGGGCGTGCTTACGGGCAAATACAAGGTGAACCAGAGGGCTGAACCTGGGACCCGCGCTGGCCGCCAGGACCGACGCATGCTGGAAGCGGAGTGGCGCGAGGAGAGCCTCATCATTGCCGAGAAGCTAAAGGAGCATGCCGAAAAGCGCGGCACGACGCTGTTGGCGTGGGCCGCGGCCTGGGTGCTCAACAACGCCACCGTCAGCTCGATCATCGCCGGCCCGCGCACGTTCGAGCAATGGGTGAGCTACTTCGCGATGCTCGACTACCAATGGACCACCGAGGATGAGGCGCTGGCCAACAGCCTCGTCGTCCCTGGGCATGCCTCAACTCCAGGGTTCATCGATCCTGCCTATCCCGTGGAGGGGCGGTTTGCACTGGTGGCCTAAGCAGGGGCTCGCGCAGATCCGATGACCTTGCCCGCCCTTCAGTGTGAGCGCGGGTCAGCCAATGCGGGTGAGCGGGCGTCGCCTCGCGCCGCTCGGCGACGCTTGACACGACGCCGGGCAAGCTCCCATAAGTCCGCCTGAGGGGCGCGTGGCACAGCGGTAGCGCACTCCCTTCACACGGGAGGGGTCACAGGTTCGATCCCTGTCGCGCCCACCATTGTCTTCACCCCGGCTGTGCTTCAACGCCCAGCAGGCGGCCGTGCTCTTCGCCCAGCGCTTCTGGCTCCCAGGGGCAACGGTTATTTGCCCTGGTATTGCTCTCGCGCTCCTAAAGGATGCTTGAGGAACGCGGCTCGGCGAGACCGCGTGGGATCGGCACGGCCGTCGCAAGGGCGGGCTCCCTCTTCGAGCTCTCCGGTCAGCTCAACCCGGCAAACTTGGTCGATGCGTGATGGTGGGGCTGCGACCCCCGCGCCGGAGAGCGGGCGTCAAGGTGATAGGCATTGCTCGGCCTGTGGCCTTGCGGGATCAATCGCCGCGCGCGACCCTCTTCGCCTTGTGCCTTATCTCCCGCGGTTCTAGGGTCGCCGCGTCTTGGGGCTCGCGAGGGAGGCAGGGGTGGCCGACTGGCATCTGTGGTTGCCACCGGCGCTCGCCAAACCGCGGTTTCGCCTCTATGCGGCTGGCCACACCGTGACGGTGATCGGCGGCTGGGTGCAGCAGGTGGCGCTGGCATGGCTGGTGTTTCGTCTGACGCAGTCGATCTTCCTATTGGGCCTCACGGGCTTTCTTCTCAACATCTTCTACCTGTTGCTGGGGCCGGTCGGCGGTCTCGCCGCCGATCGCTTGCCGCGCCTCAAGCTCTTGATTGGGATTGATCTGTTCCTCGCCGCCTGCTCGGCGCTGCTGGCGGCGATGGCCGCGGCGAGCGTGGGCAACATCGCCGCCTACTTAGCGGTCGCTGCGGTCATCGGCGTCGCCAACGCGTTTGAGATGCCAGTGCGCCAGACGCTCATCCGCGTCATCGTCGAGGATCGGGCGGTGGTGACGAGCGCGCTGGGGGTGAGCGCTATGGTCTTCAACATCGGGCGCATGGTGGGACCGGCGGTTGCAGGGCTAGTCCTGGCCTACGTCTCGGAGGCATGGTGCTTCGCGATCAATGCCGTTTGCTATGGCGGGATCATTGCTGCGCTGCTCGCCATGCGGTTGCCGGCCGAGCTGCCACGAGGACGAGACGCCTTGGCCGGGTCTTTGCCGCAAGGGTTTGCCGCCAGCTTCAGCGTGCTCTTCGCATTTCCGGCTGTGCGCTATCTGCTGCCGACGGTGGTGGCCATAGGCCTCTTCGCGACGCCCTACGTGCCCCTTATGCCGTCGGTGGTGGCGCATTTCTTCGACGGCCAGTCCTCTACCGTGGGGGCGCTCATGAGTGCGGCCGGGATCGGTGCGCTCGCCGCCGGCGCCTATCTCTCGCTGCAGCCGACCTATGGCCGCCAGCTGCGTCTCATGACGGCAGCGCCCCTGGCGGTGGGCCTGGCATTGGGGCTGTTTGCCTGGTCGCGCAGCCTACCGCTATCGATGCTGTTGCTTGCGGTGTTGGGTGGCGCCGCGCTCATCGGCGCCAACTCAACAAATGCCATGCTGCAGCAATCCGTGCCGGACGAGTGGCGCGGCCGTGTGATCGGCATCTACAGCATGTCGTTTGCCGGCACTGCACCGATCGGCGGGCTGTTTGCCGGCTGGCTGGCCGATCGCATCGGCCTCACCGCCACCCTCACCATCAACGGTGCCCTGATCCTGGTGGCCGGGTTGCTCGGACGCTGGCGCCTGCACAATCACCCCGCGGCCCTGCGTGGTCTCATGCGCAGCCTGACGACGCGTTGAGGGCGATCTCGAAATGACGCACAGAAGCGACTGGCCCGTGCGCGATATGAGCACGCGCGAAATGGCCGGCGAGGCGGCTCGCGAAAGAAGCGCCCGACAGTGCCCGCCCTTGGGGCATCTGCGGGCTCGACAGGGGCTCGGAGGCTTCCGCCCCCTGCTAGCGACAACTTAGTGCATAGGCCAAGATCTTATAGGCCAGCGCTGCGGCGGTGTAATCGCAGGCGTGCAGGCCGGCGATCGGGGCGAACTCCACAAGGTCGGCGCCGACGACCCGTCCGGCTGCCGCGCAGGCGTTCCGCAGCAGGCCCAGGGCCTGCCAATAGCCAAGACCGCCTGGTGTGGGCGTGCCAGTGGCCGGCATAACTGCACTGTCAAGGGCGTCGATGTCGAAGGTGATGTACACGGGGCGGCCCTCGAGCGGGGCCAAGATCTCAGCCATGTCCCAGCGCGTCTGATCCTTGGCCCAGTGGACCTGGATACGGTCGCGGTTGGCCGCGCAGAACTCGACCTCCTCCAAGGAGGCAGAGCGGATCCCGATGGACACGAGCGAGGTGCCAGGCAAATCCAAGACCCGCCGCATGGCCGCTGCATGTGAGTAGTGCTCGCCCAGGTAGCCGTCGCGCAAGTCGGTGTGTGCATCAAGCTGCAGCACCACGAGATCTGGATGGCGGGTGAGGATCGGACGGATGGCTCCGGGGGTGAGCGAGTGCTCTCCGCCGAGCACGAGTGGAAACTTGTCCTGTGCGATCACGCCCTCGACGAGGTGGGTGAGCTGCGCGAGCGCCGCCTCGATGCTGGGCTCGATGACAGGCTCCCGCAACGCTGCCACACCCCACGCTCGATAGGGTTCGCAGCCGAGCTCTTCATCGTAGAGCTCGAGTTGCTGGCTGGCCCTGAGGATGGCGGAGGGCCCGCGTGCGGTGCCGCCGCCATAGCTGACCGATGCCTCGAGGCCGAACGGAATGACGACGGCCCGCGCGGCGCCCGGATCGTGGGCGTCGACGCGGACCGGATCGAGAAAGCTCTGCTCGGCGGGCAGATACGAACGGCTCGAGCTCACGCCTGGACCTGTTGCGCCTCGTGGCGGATTTCCCAGCGCTCGCGACGCTCATGCTCGGTCTCAGCAGGGTACATGGTGAGCATCGGCTCATCGAGCAGGATCGCCTCATCGAAGGCGCCATAGCCGTTGAAACGTCCGGCGATGGCGCGGCCATAGGCGCCGGTGTTGCCGATTTCGATGTAATCGCCTTCCTTGATCTTGGTCGGCAGCACGAACGGTCCCTTCATGAAGTCGACCGTGTCGCAGGTCGGGCCCCAGAAGGAGAACGCCGTCATTGGCTCACCCGGTTCAGGCTCCCGTCCGATCAGGCGCACAGGAAAGTTGAAGCCCATGTGGGTGGCGTCAAACAGCGTACCGTAGCTGCCGTCGTTGATGAAGAGCTCGTTGCCGCGCCGTGCATCGACGCGCACGATGAGCGATTCTGCCTCTGCGACCAGGGCACGGCCTGGTTCGCACATCAGCCGGCAACGGTTGGCGATTGGCAGTCGGTCGACGCCGTCCATGATGGTGTCAACGAAGGCAGAGAGGGGCGCCGCGGCGCCGTCTTCTTCGTAAATTGACGGAAAGCCGCCGCCGACGTCGAGCCGGTCGACCACCACGTCGGCCCTGGCGATGAGCTTGCCGACCTCCATCAGTGCAGCCAAGTAAGCCTCGGGCGTGGCTGTCTGGGAGCCCACGTGGAACGTGACGCCGAGTTCCCTGGCCGCCTGGCGGGCCTTCGCCAGCAGGCGTGTAGCCTTGACGCCGGTGACGCCGTATTTGCGCTCGAGCGGGATCTTGCTGTTGAGCGATGGCACTGCCAGGCGCACCCACAGTGTGAGGTCGCGGCAACCGCCGGTCTCCTCAGCGATCTTCCTGAGTTCGTCCTCACTGTCGAGCGCGAAGCTACGCACACCGAATTCGGCGAAGGCCCGGCGAATCGCGATGCGCGATTTCACCGGATGCATGAAATGCAGCTCTGCGCCCGGAATGGTCGCTGCATCCTCGATTTCGGGAATGGACGCCACGTCAAATTTGCGGATGCCCGCCCCGTACAACGCGCCGAGCAGGAACACGGAGCTGTTGGCCTTGTAGGCGTAAGCAACGTCACCCGGAAAGTGCCGGAGGAACCATCGCGCGGCACGCCCAGCAGCATGCGGGCGCAGACCAATGACGGGCCGATCCGGTTTCCATGCGCCAATCAGAGCGCTCGCAGCGGGGAACCTTTCCATCGCATGGGACCTCCACCAGTCGGGTTGGACCAGGGCGCTGCTCGAACCAGCAGAAGCCGCCGTGTGACTTGCAAGGTCCGGACATAGGGTCTGCGGGGGGTGGTGTAAAGGGGTTTTTCGCCAAGCAGCGGCAAAAAAGCGCGCGAACAACCAACGCTGGGCCTTGGGCGTTTGCATCGCGACGCGGTTGTCATGCTCCGACCTCGCACCATTCTGCTGTCTTGAGCCCACTCCAGTCACACGTGCCCCGTGCGATCACATTCGTTTTGCACACGGAGCACAACGCGTGGCTGCCATCGCAGGATCCGTAAAAGTCGAGCAGGGCTGGGATGGTAGGAATGGCAAGTCAACTGAGGACCAAGAGCGGTGTGGTCTGGGCGACCGCCGGTGGCTTCACTAGGCGGTCCAGCGATCAGAACGGCACCCATCCGTGAGGAACCGATGGCGGCCCGCGAGCGGCGCCACATGTGGGCCGGTCGTCACGGGAAACTGCGGGCGCCAATCCTCATGACGGCCATAGAGCTCAAGGGAATGTGCCTGGCGTTGCGCGGGGAGAGCCTTGCCGAGGATGACACCGGTTGCCCCGCACCGAAGCTCAAGGCGCGCATATCGCGTTCTGGTCGAGGCCGGCTGGCGCTCGACGCGTGCAGTTTGCCGGTTACACCAGGCTCCAGGGTCTCCAGGCACGGCATTGGCTACCGGGACGCGCGGAAAATCGGAGCCGGCGTCGCTTGCAGCCACCGCCTTGTCGTGCGCACGCGAGGCACGTAAGCTCGCTCTTGGCCGCCAAGGAGGCAGGTGCATGGATGAACCAAGCACGGTCAAGCGAGCGCTGAGCGAGGCTCGCCAGCAGCGTCTGGCCGCGCAACTGCGCGCCAATCTGGTCAAGCGCAAGGTCCAAGCGCGGGCTCGTGCAACAACAGAACGTGCGGCCGTGCATCAGGTGGCGGACAATCCGAACGAAAAAGGCCGCTGAGCGTTTTTTTGCCTGCCTAGTCGCGTAAGAGTGTGACGCAAGGACGTTGCGTCGCAAAGGTCGACTTTCGCCGCAAACATCCTTAACGCAAAGGGCGCGCGTACTGCATGGATCGCATCAGCATCATCGGCGGCAAGCATCTGAACGGCAGTCTCCCCATCTCAGGGGCCAAGAACGCGGCCCTGCCGCTGATGATCGCGAGCCTGCTGACGCCCGATCGGCTTACCCTCAAGAACGTGCCGAACCTCGCCGACGTCAACACGTTGGCGCGCATCCTGCGCAACCACGGCGTCGATCTCGCTGTCGATGGCAAGCGGGCCGAACCCTCGCCCTACCTCGGGGAAACCTTTCATCTCACGGCACGCGATATCGTCGATACCACTGCGCCCTATGAGATGGTGAGCCGGATGCGTGCGAGCTTCTGGGTGCTGGGTCCACTGTTGGCCCGTTGCGGGGAGGCACGCGTCTCGATGCCGGGCGGCTGCGCCATTGGCACCAGGCCGGTGGATTTGCACCTGATGGGTCTCAAAGCCCTGGGTGCGGAGATCGACATCGACGGCGGCAATGTGGTGGCAAAGGCACCGCGGGGTCTGCGCGGCACGCGCATTGCCTTTCCCAAGGTCTCGGTCGGCGCCACCCATGCGGCGTTGATGGCAGCCTCGCTGGCCAAGGGTGATACGGTGATAGAGAACGCGGCACGCGAGCCGGAAATCGGCGACGTCGCCGAGTGCCTTATCAAGATGGGCGCAAAGATCGAGGGGGTCGGCTCGTCCACCTTGCAGGTGCAAGGCACGCCCCGTCTCGAAGGCGCAGTACACACCGTCCTGCCCGATCGTATTGAGACGGGTACGTACGCCTTTGCGGTGGCGGCGGCGGGAGGCGATGTAGAATTGCGCGGTGCGCGCATCGGCCTGCTCGAAAGAGCATTCGCCGTGCTGAAGCAAACGGGGGTGACGATCGCGCAGACACCGCACGGCGTTCGCGTTGCCCGCAATGGTGGAAACCTCAAGCCGATCACGATCGAGACCCAACCGTTCCCTGGTTTCCCGACCGACCTGCAGGCGCAACTCATGGCGTTGATGACACGGGCTGAGGGTACGAGCGTGATCCGGGAAACGATCTTTGAGAACCGCTTCATGCACGTGCAGGAGCTGGCACGCCTCGGCGCCGACATCCAGCTTCAGGGGGACACCGCGACCGTGAACGGCGTCAAGGCGCTGCGTGGCGCCCAGGTGATGGCTACCGATTTGCGCGCCTCAGTGTCGCTCGTGATTGCCGGGCTGATGGCAGAGGGCAAGACCACCATCAACCGTGTCTATCACCTCGACCGAGGCTTCGAGCGCCTCGAGGAGAAGCTGTCGGGATGCGGGGCGGCCATCGAGCGGCTGGTGAGCGGCTAGACCAACTTAAGGGGGCAAAGGAGCTCTCGCGCCAATTCTTTGCGCCCCCGAGCGTGGCCGCGAGGCAGTCGCAGACCCGGACCCCCTTACGCCAGGGGCGCGCCTTCGCTATCACGTTGGTTTTAGGGCCACCGCAGCCAAGGACACCCGCCCCCATGGCCGAGCTCAAGCTGATCGCGTTCGACGCCGATGATCTGGCCGTGCTATCGGCGCAAGTGCAAGACGCCGTGCTCAGGGTCGGCGACATCGCCTACCTGCCGCGCGAGCAGCGGTTCGCCGCCATCGCCAATCGCTTCGACTGGGTGGACGCCTTGGCGGGCAGCAACAGCGGCAAGCAGGGATACACGCGCCGCCGCGCGGCGTTGCGTTTCGAGCGGGTGCTCGGTGCCCAGATACAGGGCATCGATCTGGCTCGTAAGGACAAAGTGGTCTCCCTCCTTGCTCTCAGCTACGAGCCGGCCGCGGCGCCGGAGGGCAGGGTGACACTGCATTTCGCCGACGGTGCCGCCATTCGCTTGCACGTGGAATGCATCGAGGCCGAGCTCAAGGATTTGGGGCCCGTGTGGCGTGCGGCGTCGATGCCGAAGCACCCCACCGACGATCCAGCGCCGCCGCGCGACACCTGACGCGGCAGGCGCCTAGCGGGACACCAGCCATGCCTCTCCATCTCACCGCCGGCGACCCCGATTTCGACAGCGTGTTTGCTGCGTTCCTCGCCAGCAAACGCGAGGTTTCGCAGGACGTCGATCGGGCCGTGCGCGCCATCATCGCGCAGGTGCGCCGCGATGGCGACAAGGCTGTCATCGAGCTGACGCAGCGCTTCGACCGGCTCGATCTCGCTGCGCGGGGCCTGCGTGTGAGCGCGGCCGAGATCGCGACCGCGGTGAAAGAGTGCGACCACGAGACGATGGCTGCACTCGAGCTGGCGCGGGAGCGCATTGAGGCCTATCACCGCCGCCAATTCCCCGCCGATGACCACTACATCGACGCGCTCGGTGCCGAGCTGGGCGTGCGCTGGACGGCGGTTCAATCGGTCGGCCTCTATGTGCCTGGTGGGCTTGCCAGCTACCCGAGCTCCGTCCTCATGAACGCGGTGCCCGCCCGCGTCGCCGGCGTGCCGCGCATCGTCATGGTGGTGCCGACGCCCGCGGGGGAGATGAACCGGCTGGTGTTGGCCGCCGCCCACCTGGCTGGGGTGTCGGAGATCTACCGAATTGGTGGAGCGCAGGCCATTGCGGCACTGGCCTACGGTACCGAGAGCGTGCCTGCGGTGGCCAAGATCGTGGGCCCCGGCAACGCCTACGTGGCCGCGGCCAAACGGCAGGTGTTTGGCACGGTTGGGATCGACTCGATTGCTGGACCGTCAGAAGTGCTCGTGATTGCCGATGCTCACAACAATCCCGAGTGGCTCGCTGCCGACCTGCTGGCCCAGGCCGAACACGATGCCGCGGCGCAGGCCATTCTCATGACCGACGATGCGCGGCTCGCGGCCGACGTCGAGGGGGCTGTAGAGCGCCAGCTCGCCACTCTGCCGCGCGGCAACATCGCCGGTGCCAGCTGGGAGACCTTCGGGGCAATCATCCTACTTCGCACGCTCGCCGACGCTCCGCCGTTGGCCGACCGCATCGCTGCCGAGCATGTCGAGATCGCAACCGCGGATCCGCAGCGCATCGCGCAACGGATCCGTAACGCAGGGGCGATCTTCTTGGGCGCCTACACACCCGAAGTGATCGGCGACTATGTGGCTGGCTCCAACCACGTGCTGCCGACGGCGCGCAGTGCTCGATTCTCTTCGGGCCTGGGTGTGCTCGACTTCATGAAGCGCACCTCGATTCTACGTCTTGGCCAAGGTGCTTTTGCAAGCCTCGCCCCAGCCGCCATGACGCTCGCCCGCGCCGAGGGCCTGGAGGCGCATCGCCGCTCCGTCGCCATCCGTATTGGTGGCGACGACAAGCCGTGAGGCTGGCATCATGTTCGAGCCTCCCGAATTCGACCCCAACTCCAAGGAACGGCTTGTCGCGATCACCTTCGACCAGGCCTCGATCCGGCGCGGTAACTCCAATATTGAGCACGAGCGCGAAGTGGCGGTGTTCGACATCTTGGAGGGCAACCGTTTCACGCTCGACGGCCGCCAGGGCGGACCCTACAAGCTCAATCTCTCAATCGTCGAGGACCGGCTGGCGTTTGCCGTCGCCCAGGAGGGTAGCGACGACGCGTTCACGTTTGTGCTCTCGTTGACCCCGCTCCGGCGGATCATGAGGGACTATTTCGTGGTGTGCGAAAGCTACTATCAGGCGATTCGCACGGCGCCGCCTTCGCGCATCCAATCGATCGACATGGGACGCCGCGCCCTACACGACGAGGGCAGCAATGCTCTGATGGAGCGGCTCAAAGGTAAGATCAGCGTCGACCGCGACACGGCACGGCGATTGTTCACACTCATCTGCGCGCTGCATTGGAAGGGATGAGAGGTGGCGAGCGGGGGAGAGCGCGGTCTGCCAGGGGCGGTGCTCTTCGTCTGCACAATGAACTCGGTGCGCTCGCCCATGGCGGCGGCCATCCTGCGACATCTCGCCGGACGCCGCGTCTATGTTGCCTCGGCGGGCGTGCGGGCGGGCGGACCCGACGCCTTCGCGGCAGCGGTCATGGAAGAGATCGGCATCGACATCACCCAGCACACGCCACACACCTTGCGCGATCTCTATGATACCACCTTCGACCTGATCGTCACCCTCTCACCCGAAGCGCACCACCAGGCGCTGGAGCTGACCCGGACGATGGCCGTGGAGGTGGAATACTGGCCCACCTTCGACGCCACCGGCCTGATCGGCTATGCCAGCCGCGACCAGATCCTGCAGGCCTATCGGGATGTGCGTGACCACCTCTTTGCCCGTATCAAGCGGCGCTTCGGCCTCGAAGGCGGCCCGACCGTGTAGGGCTTGAGCGCAGCGTTCGTCGCATTGGGCTCGACAGGGGGCGGCACCGGCGTTGCGCGCCCGGCAAGAGGCTTGCGCTTTCTTTTGGTCGGGTTGCCGTTGCTGGAGCGCGAAGGCGAGGGCGCGGTCTGACTTCTAAAGCGTTCCGGCCGTCGCGCGCGAGCTTGGCAAGCCAAGCAAAATGCACGGCCGCTTCCCGTGCCCGCCGCTGCATGTTGGTGGGAATAGCACGGCAATGGCAGCGCCTATGCGGCGTGCGTTGCTGGCCTGCGTTCGGCGCCGGCAAGCACGCAGCGGCAGATGCCGTCAGCGAAGGTGACCACGGGCGGATCCTCGCGACCGCAGCTCTCAAGCCGCACCGAGCATCTGGGATGGTAGTGGCAGCCGGACGGTGGACGCTCTGGCGAGGGCACGTCGCCCAACGCCGCTGGGCGGGTGCTGCGGCGTGCAG
>JAMXLN010000034.1 GCA_024281145.1 Hyphomicrobiaceae bacterium
GCCGCGTGCAGGATCGAGCGAGGGAATGGAGGCAAGCAGCGCCCTGGTGTAGGGGTGTCGTGGTGCCGTGAAGATGCGCTCGGTGGGCCCCGTCTCGACGATGCGTCCGAGGTACATCACGGCGACACGGGTGGCGAAGTAGCGCACCACCCCGAGATCGTGCGTAATAAAGAGATAGGTGAGCTTGCGCGCGGACTGGAGATCGGCAAGCAGGTTGAGGATCTGCGCCTGGATCGACACATCGAGCGCGGAGGTAGCCTCGTCACAGATGAGCAGCGCAGGTTCGACCGCCAGCGCCCTGGCGATGCAAATGCGCTGGCGCTGTCCGCCCGAGAACTCGTGTGGGAAGCGCCACATGGTGGCGGGATCGAGGCTTACGCTGCGCATGAGCTGGGCCACGCGCCTGGTGCGCTCCTCCTGGTTAGCGCCGATGGCGAACGCTTCCAAGCCCTCGGCGATCACATCGCGCACGGAAAAGCGCGGGTCCAGTGCCGATCCGGGATCCTGCATGACGATCTGAATCTGCCGCCGGTAGGCGCGGAAGGCTTCGGCCGAGAGAAATGTGAGGTCGACGCCGCGGAACCAGATGTTGCCGCCGGTCGGTGCGACCAGCTGCAGGATGCTGCGCCCAACAGTGGTCTTGCCGCAGCCCGATTCCCCCACCAGCGCCAGCGTCTCACCCGGGAAGATCGTGAGGTCCACGCCGTCGACGGCGCGCACATGGCCGCTCACACGCCGCAGGATGCCACTTCGGATCGGGAAGTAGGTGCGCAGGCCGCGAACTTCGAGCAAGGCGTCGGCGCTGAGCACGGTCATGGCTCGACGCTCCGGTCCAGCAGATGGCAGCAGGCGGCTTGGGTGGCGGACACGGTCGTGCGCTGCGGCTCGGTGCCGGGACACGGTGCGAACGCGTGCGGGCAGCGTGGGTGAAAGCGGCAACCTGTGGGCCAATGCCCCGGGCGCGGCACTGATCCCTTGATTTCTTCGAGCCGGTGTCCGCGGGCCTCGGCCTTGGGAATCGAGCGCAACAGCCCCTGGGTATAAGGATGGCGGGGGTGGCCTAGCAATTCCCCGCGCGAGCCCTCTTCAACGATTTCGCCGGCATACATCACAGCCACCCGGTCGGCCACCTCGTTCACGACCCCGAAGTCGTGGGTGATGAGCAGCACGGCCGTTTCTGTCTTGGCCGAGAGATCGCGCAAAAGCTCGAGGATCTGGGCACGGATGGTGGCATCGAGTGCGGTCGTCGGCTCGTCGGCGATCAGGAGGCGCGGGCGCATGGCCATGGCCATGGCGATCATGACGCGCTGCTTCAGACCCCCGGAGAGCTGGTGTGGGTAGGCACCGAAGCGATGCTTGGCGTCGGGGATACCAACCAATCCGAACAGTTCAATGACGTGGCTGCGCGCTTGGGCTCGAGAGAGCTTGGCGTGCAGCTCGATTGCCTCCAGCACTTGGTCACCGACCGTAGTTACGGGGTTGAGACTCGTCATCGGCTCTTGAAAGATCATGCCGATCCCGGCACCGCGGACGGCACGCATGTCGGGCACGGACAGCGATAGGAGGTCGCGGCCCTCGAAGGCGATGTGCGCTCCGGGCTGGATGCGGCCGGGCTTGGGGACAAGGCGCATCATGGCGAGGGCGGTCATGGACTTGCCGGAGCCCGACTCTCCGACCAGTGCCAGCGTCTCGCCTCGAGCGATTGACAGGCTTACCCGGTCCACCACGCGCACGGGGCCAGCCTCGCCGGGAAACGAGATGCTCAGGTTCTCGACCGCCAACAGGGGTGCGCTCATCACCCCTCCCTGCGGGTGCGCGGATCGATGACATCGCGCATGGCGTCGGCGATCATGTTGACCGCCAGCACCAGCGTGAAGAGGGCGATTGACGCGCCGGTGAGATTCCACCAGATGACCGGCGTGCGCGACAACTCGTTACGGGCTTGGTCGATCATCTGTCCCCAGCTGCCGTCAAGCCCGATGCCGAGGTAGGACAGGATAGTCTCTGACAGCACCAGCGCTGTGAACGATAGGGCGAAGGTGATGATGACGAGATGAGCAATATTGGGCAGGATATGCCGGCGAATAATGGTGCCATCGCGCACGCCGAGCGCGCGGGCCGCTGCTATGAAATCCGTCTCCCGCAATTTGAGCGTCTCACCACGGGCGATGCGGCAGAAGTGGACCCACCCCGTCACGCCCAGCGCCACGCACACCTGCACCGTACCCTTGCCCAGCACCATGATGAGCGCGATCAAAAGAAGCAGGGTCGGCACGGACGCCAGCACCGTCATGGCGAAGAACACCGCGTCGTCGATGCGCCGGCCGAAGTAGCCGGCCGACACTCCGAACAGCAGGGCGATCGGTATGACGACGAGGCTGGTCAGCCCGCCAATCAGCAGGGCCACGCGCACACCTTTGAGCGTGCGATAGACCACGTCACGCCCGAGGAGGTCGGTGCCCAGCAGATGCGCCCCGGGATGGAGCAGGGGTTGGCCACCATAGAATGCGACACTGGCCAGGGGCGCCGAATAGCTCGCTTCGGTGAACGTCTCCGGTACAAACAGCCGGTCGATAATGGTGCGCGGTTTACCCGATGTTAGGGCGTTGGCATCGCTCGCTGGGTCGACCCAACTGATCGAATCCATCAGTGCGATGAGGAGATAGGCACCGACGATGGCGATCGCAAAAGGGCGGCGCCGCCAAAGCTCGGTTGCGTTCTCTCGCCAAAAGCGGTCGCCGCTCACATAGCGGCACACCCCGACGGCCGCGGAGGCCAACAGCACGACGAGGATGTCGGAGACCCAGTGCACGCTACCCGCTCCTAGTGCTGCGAGGCCTTGATGCCGACGCGGATCACCCGGATGGCATGGCGAGTGCGACGCGGGGTGGCGCCCGGACGGTTAGGCACCCGACACCACTTTTTCTGCCGGTTGGCCATGCGGCTACCCCAGCCGCACGCGCGGATCGGCGAGCGCGTAGCTGATGTCGGTGAGGATCTGGCCGGCGATGAACAAAAGGGCGCCCAAATAGACCATCGTTCGCAGCGTGGAGAAGTCGTTGCCTTGGATCGCCTCCACGGTGAGTGCGCCAAGGCCTGGAATGCCGAAGAACGATTCCAGTAGCAAGGCGCCGGTGAACAGGAAGGGGATCTGCACCACGACGTTGGTGAGGATTGGTATCAATGCGTTGCGCAGGACGTGGCGCACCATGACCCGAGCGTCCCCACAACCCTTGGCGCGGGCGGTGCGGACATAGTCGCGGCCGATCTCCTCAAGAAAAATGGTGCGGTAGAAGCGCGTGTCCGCACCGAAGCCCGATAGCACGCCAACGAGCACCGGTAGCGCCAGGAAGCGCGCAACCACTGCGGGGTTGGGATCGAAGCCGGAGATCGGAAACCACCGGAGCAGCTGCCCCACGAGGTACTGCCCGGCGATGATGTAGAGAAGGCCGGCGACGCTCATCGTCAGCATACAAAGGACGAGCACGACGCGATCGATGTAGGTCTCGCGAAAGAAGGCGACGAATAGTGCCACGGCCACGCTCACCACGAGACCCATGACGAACAGCGGCACGGTAATGCCAAGGCTGGGTAGAGCACCCTCGCGCAGGCGCCGGGAGATGGGACTGTCGTCGGCATCACTGCGGCCGAAATCGAAGGTGAGCATGCGGCGATAGTGCTCGGCGAGTAAGGTATCGGTGAAGCGGCCGGCCCCGGTGGCCCCGGTATTGATGATGAGCGGCTTGTCATAACCGTGGTTCGTCTTCCACTGGGCATAGACCTCGGGCCGTGCCCGTTCGCCCACGGCTTTGCGGGCGATGTCGTCGGGGTCGGTCACGGCGAAGAACAGCACAAATAGCAGCAGTAGGACACCCAGCAGCGTGATGACACCATAGCCGATGCGGCGCAGGAAATAGGCGGCCATCAAAGACGCTCCCGGTAGTAGGTGCGCACGGCTGGCACCGTTAGGGCGACGATCGCGCACAAGACGAGATAGAGCGGCCAGCGCAGCGGCGCGTTCCATTCGCCCTGCAGGCGCGCCCTGAGCTCGGGCCGCACGTCTTTGTATTTGTAGGCCGGATAGGAAATACCCATCGGTTTGGAGTTGACGAGCCAGGCATGGCTCAGCACAAATTCCTCCAGGTGGTAGAGCTCGATCCAAGGCCGTTCGCGCTCCAGGATCGCCAACATGCGCCGAATGAGATCGGCACGACGCGCATTGTTGGGCAGATATTTCATCTGATGATAAAGACTGTCGAATTCCGCGTTGCAGAAGCTCGCCGTGTTGGGTCCACCGTTCTTGGATCGCGCGTTCTCGCACGCCAACAGAAAGAGGAAGTTTTCCGGATCAGGAAAATCGGCGAGCCAGCCCCAGCTGAAGATCTGATAGGCACCGTGGCGCACTTTGTCCTGGAATTGGTTGTAAGTCGTGGCATTGATCTCGACGTCGATGCCGATCTGGCGCCAGGAGTTGGCCAAATATTCAAACTGCAAACTAGCTGCCGCCGTCGTGGCCGATGTGTCGAAGCTTAGCTTCAAACGGTTGCCGGTGGCGGCGTCGATGCCGTTCTTGTAGCCGGCGTCGGCCAGGATCTGCCGGGCGCGCTCGACGTCGTACTGGCGAAACGGGTTCTTGTAGCTGCTGTCGTAGCCAAAGATCTCGGGTGGCAGGAGGGTCTGCGCCGGCAGACCGCGGCCGTTGAGGAACAGTTCCAGATACTGACGGCTATCGACGGCGACGCTCATGGCTTGCCGCAACTTGCGGCCGCGCTCGCCCGCTGGCGTGCCGACGACGGGGTCTTCCATGTTGAAGCCGACGTAGAAGATGGAGGGCTCGACGGTGACGTCGAGGCGCATGCCGCGCGCTCGCATGGCGGGCGACAGCCGACCGTTTTGGATCACCGCGTCGAAGCTCTCCTTGATGATGCCGCCGTCGTCATAGTAGCCCTCGAGCAGCTTGTTAAATTGCGGAATGCCTTCGCGCTCGCGGTAGAACGTCACACGATCGACGAAGGGCAGGCGCCGACCGGCGTAGGCGGGATCGATGCGGCCTTCGATGCTGTCCTTGGGGTCAATCTCGGTCGGAAAAACGGCGCCGGGTGCGTCGCTGTTGGTGCTCAAGGTGCCGTACCAAAGCTCATTGCGCGCAAGGCTAAAGCGAAACTGCTTCTCATAAAGTGCAAGACGGTAGGGCCCGGTCCCGACGGCATGATCTGCAAAGCTGTCACGGCCATCTTTGCCGTCATAGGCTGCCACCGCCTCCCAGGCGACTGGCGTCGTGAAGGGCATGGCAAACCAGTAGAGGATCTGCGCATTGGCTTGGGACAGCACGATTTGAAGCTCATGGCCGCCATGCACTAGGACACCGGCGATGCCGCCGGCCTTGGCGTACTGCTCGCGGATGGGAAGGGCGGCGAACGCCTTGTCGGAGCGGCGCAGGTCCTCGAGCCGCTTGCTGAAATCGGCAAATCCTTCGATCTGGGCGAAGCTGCCGATCACCGGGCTGTTGACGGCAGGATCGGCAATGCGCGCCAGCGCGAAGGCGAGATCCGCGGCCGTGACCTCGCGCGTGCGCCGGCCCGTCGCATCCGGTGGGAAGCAGGGGTCGGGGTGGAACAGCACGCCCGGCCGAAGTTGAAAACGGTAGGTCTGCCTACCGTCTGGCAGATCCTGCCCCTTCGGCACCGAGACGGCCAAACCCGGGATCAGCCGATAGGGCCGCGCCAAGTAGTGATACTCGAGCAGCGTGTCGTAGACGTTGCCGGTGATGACGTGTTCGGCGGTGGTGTAGGCCACCGCCGGATCCAACGTCTTCGGCGCGTCGTGGAAGGAGGAGTAGAGCACCTTCTTGTCACGGTCGGCCTGAGGATAGGGATTGTTGGTGCAGCCCGCGGCCGCCACGCCGGCAGCCAGCGCCGCCAACAGTGCCATTGCTGCCGAGTGTGAGCGCATCGGGCCGCCACCCTACAGGCATTCCCCGTCGCAGGCGATCACGGCGTGCTGGCCTATGGCCCGCTGACTTACTAGGCGTCGGTCCGCGTTCTGGCGGGAAGGCCTAGACGTCTGGGTAGGCGCTGGCGCGATGCCACTGGACAGATCTCGGGCGAGCGCCCAACACTGGTGAAAATTCGGATGGGAGTTGGGAAGGGGGCGCCGTCTCCACCCGCCGGGTCGAGCATCCATCCTCATGGGAAACATGCGCAAGAATAGGATCCGCCTTGCCCAGTTCCTGGTGCATGGGCCGACCTATCACAGTCTTGCCATGTGGCGCCACCCGCGCACGGACCATGGGCGATACGCCTGGAACCGGCCCGAGCTCTATCAGCACATCGCCCAGGTGTGCGAGCGGGGTCGCTTCGACATGGTCTTCTTTGCCGACCTAAACTACATCTCCGATACCTATCGCGCGTCTCTGGAGCCCGCGTTGCGCTATGCGGTGCAGGCCCCCGAGCACGATCCAATTCCACTGCTTTCCTACATGGGAGCGGTCACTAAGCACATTGGCTTGGCGGCAACCTTTTCAACCAGCCACAGCCATCCCTTTTATGCCGCGCGCCTGTGGGCCACCATCGATCACCTGACCGGCGGCCGCGCGGGCTGGAACGTGGTCACCTCGATCAATCGGAACCTCGATGCCAACTTCGGTGCCGATCGCCCGGACGCCGATGCTCGCTATGACCGCGCGCACGAGTACATGGAGGTTTGCCGCAAGCTGTGGTCGAGCTGGGAAGCGGACGCCCTCGTCATGGACCGCGAGCAGCCGATGTTCGCCGATGCGAGCAAGGTGCGCCGCATCGAGCACGTCGGGCGCTTCTTCAGGTCGCGCGGGCCGCTCAACGTGGTCCGTTCGCCGCAGAACGGCCCTGCGATCTTGCAGGCGGGAACTTCGGGCAAGGGGCGAGACTTCGCTGCCCGGTACGCCGATGCCATCTTCGCCATCCAGCCGCGGTCGCAGGATGCAGCGGCCTATTTTGCCGACATCAAGGGCCGCATGGCGGAGCTTGGTCGAGACCCCGAGCATTGCAAAATCCTGTTCGGTCTGCAGCCGATCGTGGCCGCGACCGAGGAGGAGGCGCGCGCTCTACAGGAGGAGCACAATGGGCTGGTGCCGGCGGAGGGCGGCATGGCGATCCTCGCCGCGCATCTTGATTTCGACCTGTCGTGTTTGCCGACCGA
>JAMXLN010000035.1 GCA_024281145.1 Hyphomicrobiaceae bacterium
GGTTCGTAACCGGTATGAACGACGAACGGAACGTTCCTGCTGGCGAGGTATCTGCAAATAGGGATGGCGCTTTGAGCGCCGAGGCAAAGATCGACGATCGCCGCCGATAGTTGGGGGTGGTGAGCGATGGACAATGCCGCATCCAGAGTGGCTGCTGCGACGACACGCGCACCGGATTTGCGGAGGTGGTTTTCTATGTCGAGGGCGATCAAGGGTTCGTCCTCCACGAGCAAGACGAGCTTGCGAGACAGAAAATCCAAGGCCATTACACGTCCCCGGTCCAGTTCGGCAGTCCTCTCAGATATGAGCTAAATGCATCCGCGTAACCACTCACAATGCATGACTTTTTGTTGAGCAGGATGACACGTTGATGTCGCCGGACCTGGCAGGCGCAACAGACGCGGAGTGGCGGCAGGGGATCACGCCGACTGCAGCAACGCGCAAGCGCGGCACGAGGAAGATTTGATGGGCTTGTTCAGCTCGTGTTTGCGATCGCGTCGCGCCAACCCCGTCGACGTGCGCGGCGCACGGCCCGTATCGCCCGTATCGATTGACTGCCAATGTATGGGGGGGTGTGGGAGCGCATGGCTTCTTTCTGGGGACGAGACCCGCGAGCGCTCGGGTGGGCTGGATCCCAAACGGGGGCGAAGCCGCGCCTCCATTGCCGCTAGGGGACTTGAGCGTCCTCAACGGCAAGCATGCCCCTGTTCTGCCTTGTTGTGGGCGGATCGTCGCCATGGGAGCGGCGCGCCGGGCCCGGGCGCGAGGGAACGCCCCGCGGCAGGTCGAACGGGGGATGCTGCCGCTCCCACATCCGCAGAGCACGGGCCGGGCTGGCGCGTCCGCCAATGGCGGAGCGCGCCAGGAGGGCTTGACGTCTTACTCACACAAAAATTTTTTGCTCCCTGGCCTGAAAGGCTCTCGTGCAAACCCGAGTGTCTTGTGCAGGCGCGCCAAATAGCGCGAGGCTAGAAAGGCGCGAGGCCAGTTGCCCACAAGGGAATGCGAGATAGAACAGCGGCAAGGGGATCCTCGCGGGGCCCCCCAAGGCATTGATAGACTTCTCGCGCCGGCGCAGTGGGAGAGAGCATGGATAAAATCAATCAGCGGATCGCGTCCGAGCTGGGCGTAGGTCTGCCACAGGTGAGCGCCGCCGTGGAATTGCTCGGCGAAGGCGCGAGCGTGCCCTTCATCGCTCGCTATCGCAAGGAGCGAACCGGCGGCCTCGATGATACGCAATTGCGCCGGCTTGAAGAGCGGCTCGGCTATCTGCGCGAGCTGGAGGAACGTCGCGCGACTGTGCTCAGGAGCATCGAGGAGCAGGGCAAGCTCAGCCCTGACCTTGTGCGCGCCATCAACGGCGCAACGACCAAGGTCGAGTTGGAGGACCTCTACGCGCCCTTCAAGCCCAAGCGCCGTACCAAGGCACAGGTGGCCCGTGAAGCGGGGCTTGAGGGGCTCACCGATGCACTGCTGGCCAATCCCGCCTTGGCGCCGGAAGCGGAGGGCGCCAAATTCGTCGCCGCCGACAAAGGCGTTCCGGACATCAAGGCGGCGCTGGAGGGAGCTCGCCACATCCTCCTTGAGCGCATGGGCGAAGAACCCGCTTTGGTGGGCACCCTGCGTGCGTGGGTGTGGAGCGAGGGCAAGCTCACCGCAAAGGTATCGAGGGGCAAGGAGGCGGACGGCGCCAAGTTCTCTGACTATTTCGACTTCGGCCAGGGCATCAGGAATATACCCTCGCATCGGGCTCTCGCGATGCTGCGCGGCCGCAATGAGGGCGTACTCGACCTCGACCTCGATGTGGCGCACGAAAAAGGCAAGCCCCACCCGGGCGAGTTGAAGGTGAGGGCTGCCTTCGGCATTGCCGAGCGCGGCCGGCCCGCCGATGCGTGGCTCGCGGAGACCGCACGCTTGGCTTGGAAGTCGCGGCTTGCACCTTCGCTGGCTGGCGATCTGTTGGCGCGCCTCAAAGAGCGTGCGGATGTCGAGGCGATCTCGGTGTTTTCCAAGAACCTGAAGGATTTGCTGCTCACCGCACCGGCGGGTCAGCGCGCCACCTTGGGGCTCGATCCGGGTTATCGAACGGGTGTGAAGGCCGCGGTGGTGGACAGGACGGGCAGGCTGCTGGAGACGACCACGATCTATCCTCATGAGCCAAGGCGCGATTGGCAAGGCTCGCTCGCCGTCCTGGCGGCCCTGTGCGTGCGCCATACGGTCGAACTCATTAGTATTGGCAACGGCACGGCAAGCCGCGAAACCGAAAGGCTGATCGCGGAGCTCATTGTCAAGGCGCCGAACCTGAAGCTCACCAAGGTGATGGTGTCGGAAGCGGGGGCGTCGGTCTATTCGGCATCTGAGCTGGCCGCGAAAGAATTCCCCGAGGTGGATGTCAGCTTGCGCGGGGCGGTGTCGATCGCACGTCGGCTGCAGGACCCGCTGGCCGAACTCGTCAAGATCGAACCCAAGGCGATCGGCGTGGGCCAGTATCAACACGACGTGGACCAGGCGGGGCTCGCCCGTTCGCTCGATGCGGCGGTCGAGGATTGCGTCAACTTGGTGGGCGTCGACGTCAACACGGCCTCGGCGCCGCTGCTGGCACGCGTATCTGGCCTCAATCAGACGCTCGCCCTCAACATCGTGGCCTTCCGCGACGAGAACGGCGCCTTCAAGTCGCGCGCCGCGCTCAAGAAGGTGCCGCGGCTCGGCCCCAAGACGTTCGAACAGGCAGCGGGTTTCCTGCGCATCATGGGCGGCAAGAACCCGCTCGATGCCTCCGCCGTTCACCCCGAGGCCTATCCCGTCGTGGAGCGCATCTCACAAGCAACGCAGAGACCTCTCAAGTCATTGATCGGCGACAGTGCATTCCTGAAATCGCTGCAGCCCGCTCGATTTGCCGACGTCCAGTTCGGTATTCCGACGGTCGCAGACATCCTGGTCGAGCTCGAGAAACCAGGTCGCGATCCGCGCCCTGAGTTCCGGACGGCCAGCTTCCAGGAGGGCATCGAGAAGATCTCCGATCTCAAGCCGGGGCTGCGTCTTGAGGGTGTCGTCACCAACGTCACAGCGTTTGGTGCGTTCGTGGATGTGGGCGTGCACCAGGACGGGCTCGTGCATATCTCCGAACTGTCGGACCGCTTCGTCAAGGATCCGCGCGAGGTGGTCAAGACGGGCGACATCGTCAAAGTGCGCGTCAAGGACGTGGACGTAGCCAAAGGGCGCATCGCGCTTACCATGAAGTCTGGCGCTATCGATCCGACGGTCAGCCGGTCTGGCGCAGCGAGCGCATCCTCGACCCGATCTGGGGCGACCGCGCCGCACACCGGCCGGGCGGATGCGCCTGCTGAGGGCGCGCTTGGTGCCGCGCTGCGCCGTGCCCGGGACGGGCGCTAGCGGCAACGGTCAGGGCACACGAGCGACAAAGTATCCGCCTATGCCACTCCGCGCGGACACGAGCACGTGCACCATGCTAGGACGTGCCGCGTTTTTGCGCCACACGCAAGCAAGGGAAGTGGCATGACATCAGCGCGTGTACATAGCGGCCTGCGTCGCAACTGGCCCATTGCCAAGCCGGGACCGGAGGAAATTTACGCCGTTTGGGGCCGAGCGCTGTGGAAGCTTCGGCGGATGTGCGCCCGTGCGATCACGCCGGCAATCGCGCTGTTGCTCCTGTCATCGGTCGCGCACGCGTGCGGCAATGACGGCACTGGTTTCGACGCCTGGCTTGCCCAATTCCGGCAACGAGCGGTCGCACAGGGTATCTCGCCCGCCACGGTTTCGTCGGCATTGGCGGGCGTCACCTACGATGCGACGGTGGTGCGGCTCGACCGTTCGCAGAAGTCATTTAAGCTCTCCTTCGAGGAGTTCTACGCTCGCCGGGTCGGATCGGCTCTGATGCGACGCGGACAGGCCCTCATGCGCCAACACCAGGCCACGCTCGAGCGGATCGAGCAGCACTTCGGTGTGCCGGGCCCGATCCTGATCGCCATTTGGGGGCTGGAGACCAACTATGGCGGCGACTCATCGGGCAAATACTCCATCATCCGTTCGGTTGCGACGTTGGCCTATGACTGCCGACGCTCGGAGTTTTTCACCGGGCATTTGCTCGATGCCTTGCGCATCTTGGATCGCGGCGATCTGACGCTTGCGCAGCTGCGCGGCGGCTGGGCCGGCGAGATCGGCCACACCCAGTTTCTTCCGTCGGGCTACTTCAAATACGCCGTCGATTTCGATGGCGATGGGCGACGCGACCTGGAGCGCAGCGTGCCGGATATGC
>JAMXLN010000036.1 GCA_024281145.1 Hyphomicrobiaceae bacterium
CTAGCTGACGACGACACAATGCAGAAGCTGGCGATGCGCGCAATCGCGCAGTGCCGACGGTGGGGGAGTTGCTAAAGGAGCTGCATGCGGGGGAAAGATCGAAGCAAAAGGATATTCCCCCGTCCCATTTGGTCGCGCTGATGCCGGCCCCGACAGGGGAAAGTCCGAGCGGCAAGCACCGCGTGGCCGGCGTCTCGCAGGCAAGGGCGGGTTCAAGATCTGTGGCTCGTGCCATCCGCCGCGAAGCAAATCTGGCGACCGGCGGCATCAAAAACCGTTGCGTTCAAACCCCTTAAAGTTGTCAGGCCCAAACCTGTTGGAGGGCAGCGCAATGGCGTTGCCGAGCGGCTCCGCCTGAAGGGGGCCGGACTGGGTTGCCGGCAGGCCCGCGTGCGCTCCGTCTTGCTCGACCTCAAGGGAGGCGGCCGGCGCTGGCCCGGCAAGCAGCATTCGGTCCTTCCCGGGAGGCAGCCGCGAGGCAGGGGGACTGTCCGGCGGGGTCGATGGCGGTGCTGCCTCGGCGCCCTGCTGCGCCGGTGCCATGGAGCGCGTGAGTGGCTCGACGGGCACGGTGCGGTCGAGCGTGGGCGGCGGCTCGGCAAGGCTTGCAACCGGCACTTTGGGTTGAGCTGCCATGGCCGGTGAGGGCGCTTGGCGTGGCGAGGATGCCGGGGAGGCAGCCGCTGCCGGGTCGTCGGTGGGGGCGGGCCAATGCCGCCATGCGCCCGAGCGCAGTTGCAATTGGAGCGCGACGGCAGGATCGAGCGCGGCAGCGCTAGGTCGCGGGATGTCTTGCCGAGCTTGAGGTTGGGTCCGCTGCGTACTCCAGCTTAAGACGGCGTTCAGCAACACCAGCGTTCCTAGGCCTGCCGTCACAGCGGTCGTCCCCGTCACTCTCGACATGCTCATCCTTCGTTTTCGACTGCTCTCCAAGCGCTCGACACGCGTGAAGCAACACAAGCGCCAGCTATGCTGTCGCCAATAGGGGTCCTTTGTGGCGACAGCGGGGAAGGATCGGCCCTCGCCGGGTGTGGCCCGGCGGGCGCTTGGCCGGCACGTGCGACGCCGTCGCGGTTGCGCCCATTTGGGGCCTGCGTTAACAGAAGCCTCGAAAGCTGTGGCCTTTGCGCTGCAGCGGTGGAGCCACACGCTCGTGAACCAGCTGCTCATGGACTACCTGCCGCTTGCCGTCTTTATCGGCGTGGCGCTTGTGATCGGGCTGGCGCTTATGGCGGCGCCTTTTTTGGTGGCGGTGCGTAACCCGGACCCCGAAAAGGTGTCCGCTTACGAGTGTGGCTTCAATGCCTTCGACGATGCGCGCATGAAATTCGATGTGCGCTTCTATCTGGTGTCGATCCTGTTTATCATCTTCGACCTTGAGGTGGCGTTCCTGTTTCCCTGGGCGGTGTCGTTCAAGGATGTGGGGGCCTTCGGCTTCTGGTCGATGATGGTGTTCCTCGCCGTGCTCACCATCGGTTTCATCTACGAGTGGCGCAAGGGCGCGCTGGAGTGGGATTGAGTGGCCGGCAGTTCCCAACGGAGCGACCGGCAGTAGGGGAACGTACGAACACATGGCAACGCAGGCTGCCAAACCCAGGCTGGTTAAAGCCGGTGATGCCTATTTCAACGAGGTATCGAACAAGCTCGCCGACAAGGGTTTTCTGGTCACCACCACGGACGATCTGATCAACTGGGCCCGCACGGGTTCACTGATGTGGATGACCTTTGGGCTTGCTTGCTGCGCTGTGGAGATGATGCAGGCCTCCATGCCGCGCTGGGACCTGGAGCGCTTTGGCTTTGCCCCGCGCGCCTCGCCTCGACAATCCGACGTGATGATCGTGGCCGGGACGCTGTGCAACAAGATGGCGCCCGCCTTGCGCAAGGTCTATGACCAGATGCCCGAGCCGCGTTACGTCATTTCCATGGGCAGCTGCGCCAATGGCGGTGGCTACTATCACTACTCCTATTCTGTGGTGCGCGGCTGCGATCGCATCGTGCCGGTTGACATCTATGTGCCAGGCTGTCCGCCGACCGCCGAGGCACTCGTTTACGGCGTGCTGCTGCTGCAGCGCAAGATCCGTCGCACGGGCACCATCGAGAGATAACCACGCATGATCGTGCGCGTCTGGCGGGCCATCGCAGCACCCGGGAATGCGCCTGCCTACCGCGAACATCTTGAGCAGGTGGTGCTCCCGCAACTGCGCACGCTGCCCGGCTTTATCGGCATCACACTCATGCAGCGCGAGCGAGACGATCGCATAGAACTCGTGGTCAGCAGCCGATGGGAATCGATGGTAGCTGTTCGCGCGTTCGCTGGGTCGAACCCGGAGAGAGCGGTCGTAGAGCCGGCAGCCAGATCGGTGTTGCTTGGGTTCGATCACGCGGTTTCTCACTATGAAGTGTCGTTGGAGGCCGGCGCGGCATGATGTGGAAGCGACATGCGAGCTCAACCCGCACCCCCTGCGCAGGGATTTTTAAGCCATGCACATGAGCCAGATCCCGTTCGGCATCACAGACTGGGCCACCGTAGCGCCCACCACACACGAGGGAGAAACCGGCCTCGCCACGTGGCGCACGCGACAGTTCGGCGACATTCGCGTGCGGATGGTGGAGTACTCACCCGGCTACTTAGCCGACCATTGGTGTGAGAAGGGTCACATCCTGCTGTGCGTCGAGGGTGAACTCTCTACCGATCTCAAAGACGGCCGCTGTTTCACTTTGACGCCTGGCATGAGCTATCAGGTGGCCGACGGCGGCGAGCCGCACAGGTCGCGCACTACGAAGGGTGCGCGCCTCTTCATCGTGGACTGAGCGAGGTTCAAGCCATGCCCGGTGCGCTCGACGATCTTGCCAAGCATGTGGAGGCTCTGCTCGGCCGCAAGCTGGTGCGCCATCAGGTGGTGCTTGGTGAAGTCACGCTGATCATTGAGCCCGAACACGTCGCAGAGGTGCTGTCGATCCTGCGCGATGACGGCCAGTGCCAGTTCGAGCAGCTGATCGACGTTTGCGGCGTCGACTATCCCGAGCGCTCCAAGCGGTTTGACGTAGTCTATCATCTGCTCTCGCCGCGCAAGAATCAACGGCTTCGGGTCAAGTGCGAGACCGACGCGGACACGCCCGTGCCAAGCGTGGTTGATCTGTTCCCGTGCGCCAATTGGTACGAGCGGGAGGCCTACGACATGTACGGCATCCTGTTCTCCGGTCACCCGGATTTGCGTCGCATCCTCACCGACTACGGCTTCCAGGGTCACCCGTTGCGCAAGGATTTCCCGCTGACGGGCTACGTCGAGGTGCGCTACGACGACCAGGAAAAGCGCGTCGTCTATGAGCCCGTCAAGCTCACGCAAGAGTTCCGGTCCTTCGACTTCGAGAGCCCCTGGGAGGGAGTGGAGTATGTGCTTCCCGGCGACGAAAAGGCCAAAAGCTGAAGCGGTGAGCTCGTGACATGCTAGGGTCGTCGCATTGACAGCGCGGAGCTTGGACCAGCCAAATGCCCGAGACGGAGATTCGCCAATTCAACATTAACTTCGGCCCACAACATCCCGCCGCGCACGGTGTGTTGCGGTTGGTGTTGGAGCTCGATGGCGAGGTCGTGAACCGCGTCGATCCGCACATCGGTCTGCTTCACCGTGGTACCGAGAAGCTGATTGAGCACAAGACCTATTTGCAGGCCATCGGCTATTTCGATCGTCTCGATTATGTCGCGCCAATGAACCAAGAGCACGCGTTCTGCCTTGCCGGAGAGAAGCTCCTAGAGCTACAGGTACCCAAGCGAGCGCAGCTTATCCGGGTGCTCTACGCAGAGATCGGCCGCCTCCTCTCGCACCTGCTCAATGTCACCACCCAAGCGATGGACGTGGGCGCGCTCACCCCGCCGTTGTGGGGCTTTGAGGAGCGCGAGAAGCTGATGGTGTTTTACGAGCGCGCGTCGGGCAGCCGCATGCATGCCAAATACTTCCGCTTCGGCGGCGTGCATCAAGATCTACCCACAAAGCTGATCGAGGACATCGCCAAGTTCTGCGAGACCCACCCGAAGGTGCTCGACGATATCGAAGGCCTGCTGACTGACAATCGCATCTTCAAGCAGCGCAACGTCGACATCGGCGTGGTGGCCCTTGAGGATTGCTTGAAGTGGGGCTTCTCGGGGGTCATGTTGCGCGGCTCGGGCGCGGCCTGGGATCTGCGCAAAGCCCAGCCCTACGAGTGCTACTCGGAGCTCGACTTCGACGTCCCCATCGGCAAGAACGGTGACAACTATGATCGCTACTGCATTCGCATGGAGGAGATGCGGCAGGCCGTGCGCATCATGAAGCAGTGCTGCGCGAGGTTGCTGTCAGCTGAGGGGCAAGGGCGGCATGTGGCGGATGACAAGAAGGTCGTCCCACCCAAGCGCGCCGAGATGAAACGCTCGATGGAGGCATTGATCCACCATTTCAAGCTCTACACCGAAGGCTTCCATGTGCCGGCGGGAGAAGTCTATGCCGCAGTCGAAGCGCCCAAGGGCGAATTTGGCGTTTACCTGGTGGCCGATGGCAGCAACCGGCCCTATCGCTGCAAGATTCGGGCTCCCGGTTTCCCCCACCTGCAGGCCATGGACTTTATGAACCGTGGCCACATGCTGGCCGACGTGTCGGCCATCCTTGGCAGCCTTGACATTGTGTTTGGCGAGATCGATCGCTAGGGCCGCTGCGCGCTGTTGGCTGTTGCCCACCGGTAGTCCCGCTCGGTGCTCGTCGCTCGAGGAAGCTCACCATCGAGGGCGCGTGGGCCTTGAGCGTCAGCAAAGCGAGAGGGAAGGCGGGAGCAGGTGGGCCTCATTGATCTCGGGTTTGTTCTGGCGGTCATCGCCTTCGGCTCCGGCTTGAGCCTTGCCACCTATCGCATCTTTGCGGCGCGCTGGGGTTGGCCCATGGGAGCCTGGCACCAGAAGAGGCCGATCCTGCCGGTGGGGGTGGGTGGGGCTTGCATGCTGCTCGCCGGCGCCTATGCGTTCGCGCGGGGCTACGGTGGATACGTCTTGAGCGCGTCACTCATTCCCGCCTTTGGCGCCGCGTGGGCCGCCTTTTGGACGGGCTTCCTGCGCGTTGGCGCACAGAGCGCGCTGCTGTTGGCGCCCCTGCTGGCCCTGCTGCTCATCGTGTGGTGGTTGGGGTGATCGTACACCCAAGCAAACCCGTGCATGCGTGCAAGTCGGGCAAGCCCCGCGCGTGCCGCAAGGGCCAGTTTGCCGACCAGGGTCGTGCTAGCAGGGCAGGTGGAGGGTGCCTGCGCAGGCGATCGCACGGGCGGCGCGCCCCCGAGGCTCGCCTTTCCCGCCACCTTGCCACACTTGGCATGCTTTCAAGAAACGTGGCATGGATTTAAGAAACGGCGACAAACGGGGCGCGCATGCCTATAAGGGTGCCGCCGCTTCGCGTGCCAAAGGATTTGCACCACCCTCCATGTCGGTCCGCAGACTTTTCGCTGAACAGCCCGCCGCCTTCGCCTTCTCGGCGGAGAACGAAGCGTGGGCCAAGGCCACCATTGCCAACTATCCGCCAGGCAAGGGGGCTTCGGCCGTTATCCCGCTCCTGTGGCGGGCCCAGGAGCAGCACGGCGGCTGGTTGCCGGAGCCAGCCATGCGGCTCGTCGCGGACATGTTGGGTATGGCCTACATCCGCGTCTATGAGATTGCGACGTTCTACACGATGTTCCAACTCTCACCTGTGGGGAAGAAGGCGCACGTGTGGGTGTGCGGTACCACGCCTTGCATGTTGCGCGGGGCAGAGGCGCTCGTTGCCGTCTGCAAGCGGCGCATCAGCGAGGAGCCGCATAGCCTGTCCAAGGACGGCAATTTCACCTGGGAAGAGGTCGAGTGCCTCGGTGTCTGCGCCAATGCACCGATGGTGCAGATCGGGAGGGACACCTACGAGGACCTTACGCCCGAGCTGTTGGAGAAGGTGCTCGACGGCTACGCCGCCGGCAATCCGCCGCAAGCCGGTTCGCAAATTGGCCGGCAGGCCAGCTGTCCGGCGGGCGGCCCTACGACGCTAATCGATTTCGCCAAGGCCGATTTCACCAAGGCGCGCAAATAGGGACGGACACGGTGGCCCTCAGCGACAAGGATCGCATCTTCAAGAACCTCTATGGCTTCCAGGATTGGAAGCTTGCCGGTGCACGCGCCCGCGGCGCCTGGGACAACACGAAGGCCCTGATCGACAAAGGCCACGACTGGATCATCAACGAAATCAAGTCTTCGGGACTGCGCGGGCGCGGTGGTGCCGGGTTTCCGACCGGCCTCAAGTGGTCGTTCATGCCCAAAAACGACCCGCGCCCATCCTATCTGGTGGTCAACGCTGACGAGTCCGAGCCGGGCTCCTGCAAGGATCGCGAGATCATGCGCCACGATCCGCATTTGCTGATCGAGGGTGCCCTGCTCGCTTCCTTTGCCATGCGCGCGCATACCTGCTTCACCTACGTGCGCGGGGAATTCATGCGCGAGCGCGAGCGCCTCGAGACGGCGGTGGCAGAGGCCCTGGATGCCAAGTTGATCGGCAAGAACAACATTCACGGGTGGGACTTCGATTTTGTCGTCCATCACGGCGCTGGCGCCTACATCTGCGGCGAGGAGACGGCGCTGCTGGAGAGCCTGGAAGGCAAGAAGGGTATGCCGCGGCTCAAACCGCCGTTCCCCGCCAATGTTGGCCTTTATGGCGCCCCCACCACCGTCAACAATGTCGAATCAATCGCGGTGGCGGGCGACATCCTGCGCCGTGGCGCCGGCTGGTTCTCGGCGCTGGGCAAACCCAACAACACCGGTACCAAGCTGTTCCAGATTTCGGGTCACGTGGAACATCCCTGCGTCGTCGAAGAAGAAATGGGCATCCCCCTGCGCGAGCTCTTGGAGCGGCACGCTGGCGGCGTCCGTGGTGGTTGGGCCAATTTGCTGGCGGTGATCCCCGGTGGCTCTTCCATGCCGCTGCTGCCGGCATCGATCTGCGATACCCTCACGCTCGACTTCGATACGCTGTCTAAGCTCAAGTCGGGTATGGGCACCGCCGCCGTCATCGTGATGGACAAATCCGCCGACGTCGTCGCTGCCATCCGCCGCATCGCCTACTTCTACAAGCACGAGAGCTGTGGCCAGTGTACGCCGTGTCGCGAGGGCTGTGGCTGGATGTGGCGCGTCCTGCAGAGGATGGAGCGCGGCGAAGCCGAGAAGCGTGAGATCGACTTGCTCTGGGATGTGACGACACGGGTCGAGGGCCACACCATCTGTGCGCTGGGTGATGCAGCGGCCTGGCCGGTGCAGGGGCTCATCCGCCATTTCCGCAGCGAGATCGAAGCGCGCATCGATCGCTACCAGGCGGCACAGCACCAGCAGGCGGCCGAGTAACGGTCCGGGGGAGCTGGTCGCAGGACTTGGGGTGCGCCGGCGCCATGGGGCACCCCTTACCGCCCGCCTGCAAAGCGAAGCTTCAGCGGGGGCAGCAGGGGTACCCGCTTTGTTCCGCTGTAGGATCACGCTCGGGGGGAACCAGCAGCAGTGCTCCCGACATGGCTCATCCGTGGCTCATGCATGGCCTCGACGAGGGCGCAAAGCGCGCTGTGGACATGGCGATGGTTGCCGTAAATCCCCAAGCTCGATAGGGGAAGGGGCCGACGGGGCAAAAAGGGGTCCGATGAGGCAAGAGGCCGACGCGACAACAAAGGGGCTGTCGGGGGCTCGCCAAGCGGGTGCTGGTCGCGTCCGCAGGGGGTGGGCGATGCGCACCGGGGCGCGACGCGCGTCCTCGCCCGTGCCAGCGCGCTGCGGTTTCACCCCGCGCGTTGGATCGGGGGTGAACGCAGTGTCCGGCGTTGGATTTTGCGCTCCCCCGCGCCAATTGTCGCCCTAGCGCAGATGCGCCTGCCCGTGTAGGAAGCCCCTGTTCGGGACGCGCGGCGTGATGTGCCTGCGAGCGCGGCGTGGCCCGGCGGCGGAGGCGGCGGTGGATTTCAAGAAGCTCGGCAACATCCTGACCGCGGCTGGGGCGGTGGTGCTGATTGGCGCCGGCTTCTGGTGGTTTGCCTTCTACACCTCGATCGTGCGCGATCTCGGTAGGCTTACCGGGGGCGGCGCTGACGCGAGCCTCTCCGACGTTCTCACCTGCCTTTACAGCTCCGGTGGTATCTGCGCCCTGGTGTCGGGTGCCTCGAGCCTGACCGGCAAGACCCCTTACGAGCCCATGGTGTTCTGGTTCGGCTTGGCCGGCCTCATCTTGGGCCTCCTCATTCGCTTGGCGGCCAAGCCGTCGAGCACGACTTGAGCGCGCGAGTGCTCACGAAGGACTGGAAAGAGCGGCAATGCCTAAGCAGCTGATCATCGATGGCAAGCCGATCGAGGTCGAGGACGGGATCACCCTCATTCAGGCCTGCGAACAGGCCGGCGTGGAGATCCCCCGCTTCTGTTACCACGAGCGCCTCTCGATCGCGGGCAACTGCCGCATGTGTCTGGTCGAAGTGCAGGGTAGCCCCAAGCCGGTCGCCTCCTGCGCCATGGGTGTCAACGACTTGCCGCCAAACCGGGACGGCAGCCCCAAGATCATCAACACCAAGACGCCGATGGTGAAGAAGGCACGCGAAGGTGTCATGGAGTTCCTGCTCATCAACCACCCGCTCGACTGTCCGATCTGTGACCAAGGTGGGGAGTGCGACCTGCAGGATCAGGCGATGGCTTACGGCTTCGGTGGTTCGCGCTTTGTCGAGAACAAGCGGGCCGTAGAGGAGAAATACTTAGGGCCTTTGATCAAGACGGCGATGAACCGCTGCATCCACTGCACACGCTGCGTGCGCTTCACCACGGAAGTGGCGGGAGTGGAAGAGCTGGGCGCCATTGGTCGTGGCGAGGACATGGAGATTACCACCTATCTTGAACGCGGCATGATGTCGGAGCTCTCCGCCAATGCGACGGACCTTTGCCCGGTCGGTGCGCTCACCCATCGGCCCTGGGCCTTCATTTACCGGCCTTGGGAGCTGCGCAAGACCGAGTCAATCGACGTGATGGATGCGGTTGGCTCCAACGTGCGAGTCGATGCGCGTGGCCGAGAAGTGCAGCGCATCCTGCCGCGCAACAACGACGCGGTGAACGAGGAGTGGATTTCCGACAAGACGCGGTTTGTGGCAGACGGACTGCGGACGCAGCGCCTCGATCAGCCTTATGTGCGTACCGACGGGCGGCTCAAGCCTGCGAGCTGGGATGCCGTACTCGACTTGGTCGCCGCCAAACTAAAGACGGCACAGCCTGAGCGGATCGGCGCCATTGCCGGCGACCTTGCTGGGGCGGAGGAGATGTTCGCGTTGCGTGATCTCCTCACCCAACTGGGCGCACGCAACCTCGACTGCCGCCAGGACAGCACCAAGCTCGACCCTCGTCGCGGACGTGCAAGCTACCTTTTCAACAGCAGCATTGAGGGCATCGAGCAAGCCGACGTGATCCTGCTTGTTTCCACCAACCCCCGGCTCGAGGCGGCGGTGCTCAACGCACGCATCCGCAAGCGCTGGCGCCAGGGGTGTGCCGTGGGGCTCATCGGCGAGCGCGCTGACCTTACCTACCCGTACGAGTACCTGGGCGCTGGCCCGCAGACGCTTAGGGACGTGGCCGATGGCAAGCACAGCTTTGCGGCCATGCTGGCTGAGGCCAAGCATCCGATGGTGATTGTCGGCAGCGCCGCCGCGGCGCGCCCCGATGGCGTCGCAGTCCTGTCCGCGGCAGCCCGCATTGCGCTCGGCGCCAGTCGCGGCAAGGACGCCAGTTGGAATGCCTTTAACGTGTTGCACGCAGTGGCGTCGCGAGTGGCGGGGCTCGACCTTGGCTTCGTGCCGGGCGAGGGTGGGCTCGACGTGGCGGGGATGCTGTCGGCGGCGAGGTCCGGCAAACTCGAGGTCCTCTACTTGCTCGGCGCCGACGAGTTTGACATGGGCCACCTCGACAAGGTGTTCGTGATCTATCAGGGAAGCCACGGCGATCGCGGTGCGCAGCGCGCCGATGTCGTTCTCCCGGGCTCGGCTTACACCGAGAAGAGCGCAACTTACGTCAATACCGAGGGTAGGGCGCAGATGACGAATCGCGCCGCCTTCCCGCCGGGGGATGCCAAGGAGGATTGGGCCATTGTGCGTGCGCTCTCGGCCCGCGTCGGTCGCAAGCTGGCTTACGACAGTCTTTCCGCCCTGCGCGCGGCTCTATACAAAGAGGTGCCGGCACTCGCTCGCCTCGATCGTGTCGAGCCTGCCAGCTTGGCTGGGGTGGAGGCGTTGGCCGCGGCCGGCGGGGCGCTCGGTTCGGAGCCGTTCCAAGCCGCAGTGCGCGACTTCTATCTCACCAATGCGATTGCGCGGGCTTCTGCCGTGATGGCCGAGCTCAGCGCCATGAGGAAGGCCGCCCAACAAGGGACGACCGGAACGCATGGCTAACACGTGGTCCTGGCCGGAGATCTGGCAAGCCTATCTATGGCCGCTGCTGGTGATGGTGTTCCAGAGCGTG
>JAMXLN010000037.1 GCA_024281145.1 Hyphomicrobiaceae bacterium
ATTCGAGGAGTTTTTCTTCAGTCGGGCAAGAGACGTTTACCCCCGATATGACTTCGCCCAAATGACCGACGAGGAATATGGGGCACCACTGGCGCTCAATTGATGCTGTTAGCGTGACCGCAGATGCTCGTTGAGGTCAGAGTCGGCAAATCGTCAGGGTCTTGCCACCAACACGGATCTTATGTCAGCGGCGAGGATCTCGCCTGCTCAGGTTGTCCCTGACGTTGCACGCCACTTCTCGGCATGCTTGGCACCTTGCGAGAACCGCTTAGGATAGTAACGGCGGGGTCACTCTCCACTGTGGTGAGGATGGCAGCGTCAACCAACAACGAATTCATGAGCTCTGCAAGCGCGACACCCCTGGTAAGCTGTCGCGGAAAAGGTTAGACTTCTTGAGCAAAATAAAAATCTACCCGTACCCAAAGTGGCAACTTTGCTCCACGTCAATGGGTGTAAAAATGTTCTGAGGGAGGAAATGGCGATGGCGACTGTAACGGACGTTGGTCAACATAGCATTCCGTGGTGGCGCGAGCCGACAAAAGATCAGTGGTACGCATGGACCGCCGCGTGGCTCGGCTGGACACTCGACGCGTTTGATTTCACCATCTTCCTACTAATTATGCTGCCGATTTCGCAGGAGTTCGGTGTGCCATTGGTGGCCGTCACCGCCGTCTTTACGGCGACCTTATGGCTTCGATTACTTGGCGCCACGTCCGCGGGATGGATGGCTGATCGGATGGGGCGCCGAGCTCCGCTGATGATATCGATCCTGTGGTACTCCCTGTGTAACTTCATCGCTGGCTTCTCGCCGACGTTCTCGTTCCTCTTCTTCTTCCGAGCGCTGTTGGGCATCGGCATGGGTGCCGAATGGCCTGCCGGTGCAGCGCTCGCCATGGAAGCGTGGCCTGCACGCTCGCGCGGCTTCATGAGCGGCCTTTTGCAGGGATCCTGGGGCATTGGCTATGCCTTATCATCCGCTTGCTACTACGGACTCGTCGGGCGGACCAATCCACTTTATGGCATCTTGCCGTATGCCGGCCCGACGATCGGCTGGCGCGAGATGCTCTGGATCGGTGTGCTGCCGGCACTCGTGTGCGTGTGGGTGCGCTTCTACGTCAAAGAGCCCGAGGTATGGGCTGAGAACAAGCGCTTGCTCAATGAGCAAAGTAAGGCGGAGCGCGCCGCGTTCCAGGGCCCTGCTGTGAGTACGAGCCGGCGCGCGCTCAGGGGCAGTATCTATTCGGCAAGCTGGCTCGCCAATGCGGCGGTCGTCGGCGGTCTGCTGTTCCTCGCCCTAAACTGGGCTCTACCGTTTGTCCTACACTCCTCCTACAACACCTTCATCGCGGCGTTGTCGGCGGCTTATCTTACTGTTTTCATCATGCCGAATCTCGGCCGTGAGATGGGAGCCAAGATGCCGCTTCTATTTCACATCTTCACGCCGGGCCTAGCCTGGAACACGTTTACGGCCTGTGCCTGGATGGCAGCCTCATTTTGCGTTTACTACTCGATCTGGGCGCTCTTCCCGACCTATCTGCAGACGCTGGAGAAACAGGGAATCGTGACGGCTTGGCACTCCTGGGCCGCACTGTTTTTCGCCAACCTCGTGGTATTCGGCGGCAGCGCCATATGGGGTTGGGTCGCAGACAGGCTGGGGCGACGCTGGGCGATCATCATCCCCGCCTTTGCCGCTATCTTTGTGACGCCGATCTACCTGTTGACGAAGGATCCGATGTGGATTGTTTTCGGTTTCATTGTTCAGGGAATGTTCGGTGGCTCGATTTATGGCCAGAACCCCAGCTACTTGGCAGAGCGCTTTCCAACCGAGGTGCGGGGGGCCGCGTCTGGTCTCGTCTACCATCAGGGTGCCATCTGGGGTGGCCTCGTTGCGCCGGTGCTAACCTACTTTGCCGTGGAGAACCAGATGGGTTTTGCCACGCCGATGCTGTACTCGACCATCATTTGCCTGGCGATCACCATCTTCGCCGTCCTGCTCGGGCCGGAGACGAAGGGCAAGACGCTAACCGCAGAGGTCGAAGTCGCGGCGTGAACCGAGCTATCGGGCGAGCCGCCTCGGCAAGCGCAAAATGATCGGACGGAGGACGCTGATCGTCCCGCAGCAGCTGCGGACTTGTCCAAAGCCGGGATTGCGCAAGCTCTGCAACGCTGCTGGCGAGCGCGGACGATCAAGTCACCTCTCGCGTGCTAGAGGAGAGCGACCGTCACGTCGCCGATGCGACGGCCAATGCAGGATCCTCGCAACCTCGTCCGGCCCATGTCGGTTGACCCTCCAGCGGAAGGAACGCTGAATTGAGCAGGCTTGCTGGCTTGCGCGCTGTGCGCTCCGCCACCAGCGCACGAGCAAGACGGGCCTTTCGCGCACGCAATGCCGCTTCGGCGAAGGTAAGATGAATAAGGTGGCACTGGGCAAGGTTGCCGCCACAGCGGTGGGCGATGTGGCGCACGCGCTTCAACAGATCAACGCACGCCATAGTCGCTACAGGAGAAGGCCAGCGACGGCTGCGCATCCTGCCCCACCAGTGGAAGCACCCAGCTGAAACGAGATGTGGCGTGGAGGGCGCCGAAAAGCCTCCAACCGTTGTTGCGATGCGAGACATCAGCATCAAGATTCATAGCGATCAAGAGGCCCACCACACAGAGCAAGATCGACGGTGCGGCGACAAGCGCCACCATGAAGAAAAGCTTCACGATTTCGTGGTTATCGAGCCAGCGGTGGAAGAGTGCGCCGTATCGTAGTCTCATTGTGGCCAGCCTATGCAGCTCCCGAGGTGACCCTCGTGGTCACGGTCGCCGTGATGCCGATGACGAAGGCGGCAACCGCGAGGGCGGAGGCGAGTCGCAGCCCGGGGGAGGAAAACCCGACGAAAGAGGTCGGACCGGGACCAATTCCTGCCTTGGAGGGGTCGCCAGCTCCGGCAGTGGCCGACCGAGTCCAGAGAAGCACGCAAAGAACGCATTAATAGGGTCTTCCCCCCAGCAATCTAGGGAAGAAGCCCGATGTTCAGCGCGCTGGCTTAGCGCCAATCTCGATCTTAGCACTGGGAGCAGAGCTCACGGAGTAACCCTTATCGTGGGCAAGAGGGGTATCAAATGCGTACTCGGCACG
>JAMXLN010000038.1 GCA_024281145.1 Hyphomicrobiaceae bacterium
CATCTGTGAGGCCGCGCACCGCTTCTGCCATGGCCGCCTGCGTGCCAACGCGTGTCCCCGCTTGATACTCCTTGAGCGATTTGACGAGATAGGCCTCGCCTTGCCCCGCCAGTCGCGGCATCTGCTCGCGCCCCGAGTAGTCGGCGTTGTGGCAGGCACCGCAAATGCGTTTGTCCGCCAACTCCGCACCGTGGCGGTAGCGGGCCTCGTCGATGGCTCCGCTGGAAGGCGGCGGCGGCGCAGGCAAACTGGCGACGAATTCGGAAACGGCGGTTAGGTCGCCGTCGCTCATGTCTTTGGCGATGATGTTCATCTCGGGATTGGCGCGGCGGCCTTCGCGATAGAAGAACAATTGGTACATGACGAACAGCTTGGGCTGTCCGCCGATCGAAGGCACATTGGGGTCTTGGGACTGGCCGGTCTCGCCATGACAGGCGCTGCAAGCGGCGATCTTGTCCTGCAGGGTCTGGGCGCCGCTCGGGCAGGGCCCGGCGGCGATGGACAAGGTGGCGATGGACAAAACGAGAGGTGCGGAGGCGGCGAGCCCCCTCCGCACCCGGCATCGCCGGCTACTTGCCATACGAGACGCGGTAGATCGCACCGGCGTGGTCGTCCGACACCAATAGAGAACCGTCTGCCATCACCAGCACATCGACGGGACGGCCAAGATAGCTGTTGTCCTTCACCCAACCGGTCAGGAAGGGCTCCGTGCTCGTCACCTTGCTGTCGTCATTCACGTAGGCAACCGAGACGTCCGCAAACTTTTGCGTCCGGTTCCAGGGTCCGTGGCGGGCGATGAAGATGGCATTGCGGTATTTCGCCGGGAACATGGTGCCTGTGTAGAAGCGCATGCCGAGCGGCGCGGCATGCGGACCCAACAATGCGGCAGGCTTCACATAGTCGCTGCAGCTCTTGCCCCAGCCGAATTCGGGATCCGTCATCATCCCGGAATGGCAGTAGGGATAACCGAAGTGGTCCTTGCCGGGGTTGGCAACGCGATTGAGCTCGTCGAGCGGCATATCCTCCGACAGCCAGTCGCGCTGATTGTCCGTGAACCACAGCTCCTTGCTGCGCGGGTGGAAGTCAAATCCCACCGTGTTGCGCACGCCGCGCGCGACAATTTCCATGTTGCTGCCGTCGGCGTCGATGCGAAAAATCTGTGCGTACTTGGCAGGATCAGGCTCGCAGATGTTGCACGGCGCGCCGACCGGAACGTAGAGCTTGCCATCCGGACCGAACTTGATGAACTTCCAGCCGTGCGGAACGTCGCCGGGAAGCTTGTCGTAGACGGTGACCGGTGCCGGTGGCTTATCGAGATTGTCCTCGATGTTGTCGTAGCGCGTGATCTGCTTCGGGGTGGCCACGTAAAGCGAGCCCTTGTTGAACTCGATCCCGTTCGGCAGCTCTAGTCCGCTTAAAATGGTCTTGGTCACGCGCTTGCCCGGCTCGCCGGTGATTGCATAGATCTTGCCTGCGACGAACAGCGAGCTCACAAACACGGTGCCCTTGTCGCCGCGGCGCAGGCCGCGCGCATCGAGAATGCCACTCTGGTAGACTTCCACCTTGAACCCCGGCGGCGCCGTCAGCTTCGGCAGTTGCGCCTCGGGGGTTGGCACCGGCGGCGCAGCGACGGGCGCCATCTTGGCGGTCACCTCACCCTTGGGTCGGCCGACAGCCCAGAACGGCTCTTCCTCCTTCTTCTGTTGTGCGAGCGCCACCGTCGCAGCCAGAAGGCCTGCGGCAAGTGCTGACGCAGTCTGAAGGCCGAGGCCGCACTTGGTAGGCAGCGAATGCATGGACGTTTCCTCCTTTTTCGCGCTTTTATGCGCCGTGGCGGGCTTGGGGGACGCAGGGCCGGTGTGAGAAATGTGATGGCGCGCGCCTCCAAAAACCCAGAAACGATGTGCCCGCGCCCGGTGCGGCAGCTTAGCTCGACGCGTATTTTGCGTTCTTGGCTCGATCGCCGCGCGTGAAAACCTATCCCTGCGCGGCGCAGCCTGGCAAGGCATACGACTGCTTGACCCGCCGAGCAGAAATGCAGGCCGGCACTGGCCCACCGGAAAATTGCCACGATCGGCCACTAGGCCAATGCCTTGATTTTGATCGAGGGTTTCATGGCACCTGAGGTGCGCGAGATCGACCACGTGCTCCCTGCAAGGGCGGCTCTGCCGGCCGCGCGAGCGGAAGAGCCGATCAGTGTCGGCCTGAGCGCGGTGATTGTCTCTGTGCTGGGCGACGAGCCCATGGTTGCGGTCGTGCCGAACCGCGGTGCGCACGCACATGATGCGGCGCTGCCTTGTGGTCGGTTCTCGCCGCGCCAGCACAAGACGCTGGAAGCAGGCCTGCGCTTTTGGGTGCGGCAACAAACCGGCATCGAGCTGGGGGTCGCCCGCCAGATTTGCACGCTCGGTGAAAGCCCGCAGGAAGAATTTCCGGGGCAGGATCCCGCGGTCGTGTCCGTCTGCTACCTAGCCCCAGTCCGTCCCGAGCACTGCGGCGAGGCGGGCGATGCGACTTGGCAGAGCTGGTATGCGTATTTCCCCTGGGAGGACTGGCGGCGCGGCAAACCCCAATGCTTGAGCGAGGTGATCGAGCCCCGCCTGGAGGCCTGGGCCGCGATTGCACTCGAGGATTGTGCAGATAACGCGGATCACGACGGCTTGGAGCGCAGTCGGCGCCTGCGCATTGCTTTTGGCCGCGACGGGGCGACGTGGGACGAGGAGAAGGTGCTCGAGCGCTACGAGCTGTTGTGCGAGGCGGGTCTGGCAGGAGACGGCGCTGAGGTCATCCAGCAGGCCCGGTCGGTGGGACGGCTGGTGCCAACGCTCACCCATCCAGTGCTCGGCGACCACGCGCGCGTGCTCGCAAGCGCCATCGGGGAGTTGCGCCGCTGTCTGAAATGCGAGCCCATCATCTTCCAGCTCATGCCTGAGGTGTTCACCCTGTTTGAGCTGCAGAAGACGGTGGAGGCCATCCTCGGTCCGCATCTGCACAAGCAGAACTTCCGCCGCCTCGTGGAGAGCGGTGGATTGGTCGAGCCCACGGGAGAGCACCGCCTGCGCACGGGCGGCCGGCCGGCGCGGCTCTATCGCTTCCGGCGCGATGTGGTCCTTGAGCGGTTGGCGCCAGGCGTGCGCGTCAAGGCTGGCCGTGGTTGAACGCTTGGGCAACGCGATATGGGAGTGCGGAGGCCCAGTCATCGCAGCTCATAATCAATCGCAAGGGGTGCGGGCATGCTTCCCAAGGTCATTGCCGTCTGGGGCGTCTTCGCGATTGCTGTGGCGTGCATCGCCGGCGTCGTTGCCGGGATCAAGCGGCGCGACCACTCATTTTGGGCCGCATGGAGCTTTTTGTTTCCGCCGATGGTGCTCGTGCTGATCGCAATGCCGCGCAACAAGGGGCCGCGCCTGAAGCGGCCAGGCCTTGATGAGCTGGAAGAGCGGGGCGCCTAGCGGGGTGTTGGCTTACCTCGCTCCTCTTGCGCGTTTGGCTAGCTCCAGCACGGCGCCTGCGAAGGGTTGATCGTCACCTATGGCGCCCTCAACGAGTGCGCGCACTGCGGTCCTCAAGGCCAGTTGTTGCGCGCTAGAGCCCTAGCCCGCTCCAGGTTGCCCGCGCAGGAACGTGCGGCCCGGCGTGGGGTGTCGGCTGACACCTACACTTCAAGGCCCAATTCGTATATCAAGCGGCCAAACCGCGCCGCGATCGGCGCCACCAACATACCAAGGAGCCTCCATGCGCGCCGAAGCCGAGAAGCTCGTCGAAGCGATCCACCAGTCACTAGCCCTGTTGCGGAGGCATCTTTGACTGGGATGGCGCACCCTCCCGCCTCGCCGAATTGAACAAGCGCGTTGAGGATCCCAACCTCTGGAGCAATCAAGCGCAGGCGCAGAAGATCATGCGTCAGCGCCAGGCGTTGGAGCGGTCGATTGCAGGCTACAAGAAGCTCGAGCGCGAGTTCGACGACGCGAAGACTTTGATCGAGCTCGGCGCCTCCGAGGACGATCAGGCATCGATCGACGAAGGCGAAAACGCCCTGAAGCAACTGGCCGAGGAGGCGCGGCGTCAGGAGGTGGAGGCCTTGCTTTCGGGCGAGGCTGACGGCAATGACACATATCTGGAGGTGCACGCAGGCGCCGGTGGCACGGAGAGCCAGGACTGGGCCGAGATGCTCTCGCGCATGTACGCCCGTTGGGCCGAGGACCACGAATACAAGGTGTCCGTCGTCGAGCAGAGCGCTGGAGAAGAGGCGGGTATCAAGTCGGCGACCCTCGTTATCAAGGGTGAGAACGCCTACGGGTGGCTTAAGACGGAATCTGGCGTGCATCGGCTGGTGCGCATCTCACCCTACGACTCGAATGCGCGTCGGCACACCTCCTTTGCCAGCGTATGGGTCTACCCGGTCGTCGACGAAAACATCGAGATCGAAATCAAGGAAAGCGATTGCCGGGTAGATACGTATCGCGCGTCCGGCGCCGGTGGGCAGCACGTCAACACCACCGATTCTGCCGTGCGGATCACCCACATTCCCACGGGCATCGTAGTGGCGAGCCAACAGGAACGCTCGCAAATCAAGAACCGTGGCATCGCCTGGGCCATGTTGAAGTCGCGCCTCTACGAGCTCGAGCTGAAAAAACGGGAGGAGAAGGCCAACGCTGCGGCCGCTGCCAAAACTGAGATCGGCTGGGGCCACCAGATCCGTTCCTATGTTCTGCAGCCCTATCAGCTGGTGAAGGATCTGCGCACGGGGACGCAAAGCAGCGACCCGCAGAAGGTGCTCGACGGCGACATCGACACGTTCATCGAAAGCGCGCTGGCACAGAAGCTAAAGGGCGGTGACCCAGCAAAGGTCGAGGATATCGATTAGCACTCTTGGCGCGGGCTCGAGCCGACCCGTTGCGCGCTCATCTTGCCGTCCTAGGCCGATGTGGCCCTTGTGCACCACTTGGGTCGGGTTTGACAGCTTTCAGCCCCGCACGCCCTCAAACCCTTGACTAGGCTCAAAGATCGTGGCTGGCATGCGTCGGGGAACAGCGGGGCAAACGGGACTCATCGAAGCATCGGTCAGAGTTCAGCGGGGAACACCAATGTCGGCGGCCGAGCGCGTCCTCAATCTGGTCCTGATCAAACCAACGCATTACGACGATGAGGGCTATCCCATTCAATGGCTGCGCTCGGCCATTCCGTCCAACACGCTGGCTTGCCTCAACGGTCTTGCCGAGGATTGCCGCACACGAAGCGTGCTGGGTGACGGCACCGACATTGCCATTTCCACGTACGATGAGACCAACCGGCGCGTCCATCCCGAGCGCATCATTCGCGGCTTGCGTCGCCAGGGTGGCCGATCCCTGATCGCGCTGGTGGGCGTGCAGTCCAACCAGTTCCC
>JAMXLN010000039.1 GCA_024281145.1 Hyphomicrobiaceae bacterium
TTCAATTCTTCCATGATCTTTTCCCAGCCGCCCAGCGCCTCGATCTTGGCCTTCTCCTCCTCGCTCAGATAGAGTTGCGCCAGCGAGCGCAGCCACTCCTCGGGGATGGCGACGTCGATGGCCTCGCGCATGAGCTCAAGACCCTTGAAGACGTGGCCAAACACCTGGTCAAACTTGTCGAGATGGCGCTCGTCTTTCACCAGCGCCGCGCGCGAGAGGTAATAAAAGTGCTCAACGTTGCGGTGGGCAAGGTCTGCCTCCAGCGCCTCCAACAAGGTGAGGTATTCCTTTAGGGTGACGGGCACCTTGGCAGCTTTGAGCTCGTGAAAGAAAGTGGCAAACATTGCGGCCCCGATGCACCCAGCTGAAGACCTGCCCGCGCAGGATTATCCGCGCGGGCCGCGCATGATGGGGGAGATCGGTGCCGTGGCGCCGATCCCCCGCCCTCGCGCTCCCTGCGACGTTGGCGGAGGTCGCCCCCCACGTCAACCTCGGGGTCAACCTCGGGACTTCGTGGCGGAGAAGATGGGTTTGAGCACCTCGCCCAGCACATCGCGCACGCGCGGGGGCTTGACGGCACGGAAGGGCAGTGGGCGGGCCACCGCGATTGCCGCGATGCCGACGCGGGCCGTTAGCGCACCATTAAAGGCGCCCTCGCCCAGGCGGCGCGAGAGCCGGTGGAGGAGGTCCTGACCCAGGAATTGGCCGAGCAGATCATCCGTCAAGGCCACGCCGCCGGTGGCCACCAGATGCGCCAGCACCAAGTGTGCGAGGCGCATCAGGCCGAAGAAGCCGGGCCTTCCCCCATAGAGCGCGGCGAGCGTGCGCAAGAGCCGCAGGTTCTCGATCAGAACATAGCTTACCGCTATGAGCGCCATCGGGCTCATGGCGGTGACGGTGGCGACGCGCTTGGCCGAGCGCGTGATCGAACGGCGGGCTAGGTTGTCGAGCGGCACCATCATCTCGCGCTCGGCGAGTGCAAGCAGCTCGCCAGCGTCGTGCACGTCGCAAGCGTGCTCGCGAAAGCGGCGCACGTTCCAGGCCTGCGTCGGGCGTCGCGCGTAGAGACCGGCCAGCCGCAGCGCGGCCCTGCGTTCGCGGTTGGCGTCGCCCTCCGCGAGAGCCTTGTCGACTTCGCTCCGAATGCGGTTGAGGCGGGCAAGCTGCGCAAAGCCGATGACCTCACGCAGGGCCATCATGAGGCCGGCGAGGCACGCCACGAGCAACAGGCTGAGGGTCGTCCAACCGATCCAATCCTCGCGCGCCAGGGCCGCCGCGACGAGGCGCGCGAAAGAGGCGGAGGCACCGAGGGCCGCCGCGCCCGCGAGCGCGCCGATGAGCACCGTGCCCCAGCGCAGTCCGCGCTCCGTGAGCTCGGTGAGGGTCGGTCGGGTGAGAGCTTGCGCATCCCGTGTCGAATGCGTGCGTTCCTCGGTCGCCGCCTCAGGCGCTCGATCGGTGAGCGGTTCCTCGATGAGGCTCGCATCGCTTGGATCGAACGCGCGCGGCTGGCGCGGCTCGGCGGCGCTGTTCATATGAGGCGGTCCCCCAGCAGGAACTCGATCGCCCGGTCGAGGCGAATATGCGGCAGTGCCGGCTCCTCGCCCGAGGGCATCTCCAAGGTGATGCGTGGGGGGCGAAAACGCAGGAAGTGGACGGCATTGGCATGCCCTGCACCTTGCCCGATGAGGCTCCCGGGATCCCTCGGCAGGTCGCCCGGGAACAGCGCCGCCTCGGTTTGACCGTCATAGGTCTTCGACCCCAGCCGCTCGCCGGGCAGCGGCACGCCGACGATGCAGGCCAATCGCTCCCGCCCCTGGCGCGCCTCAGCCTCGCGCGTGGCCCGCAGCGCCGCCAACGCCATGACCTTGACCTCGGCACCGGCGAAGGCCGCCCGCGCAATGGCCTTGTCGGCGATCGCCCGCAGGATGGCTTCCAATCGGTCGTGGCTCGAGTGATGCAGGTGATCGGCCTTGGTGGCGGCAAACAGCAGCCGGTCGATGCGGCGGGAGAGGATGCGCGACAGCCAGGTGTTGGCGCCCGGGCGGAAGCACTTGAGGATGGCTTCGAGGCTGTGCTGCAGGCCGGCGACGGCGGCACGACCACCGTTGAGCGCCGAAAGGGCGTCGATGAGCACGATCTGCCGATCGAGGCGAGCGAAATGGTCGCGGAAGAACGGCTCGACCACGTGCGTCTTGTAGCTTTCGAAGCGCCTAGCCAGCATCGCCCCCAGCGTGCCGCGCCGATAGCCATCGCCGAGGGGCGGTAAGGGAAAGAACGTGATGAGAGGCGTGTCGGCGAGGTCTCCCGGCAACAGGAAGCGGCCGGGTCCCGGCGCGGTCAGTTCCGTGTCCGGCGCGCGGGCGGCCTTCAGATAGCGCGTGAAAAAGCCAGCGCCCGTCAGTGCCACTTGCTCGTCCGCGGCGGCATTGGCGTCGAGGCCGGCGATGAAAGAGAGCCAGTCCTTGGCGGCGGCCACGCGATGCGGCAGGCGCGCCTCCTTGACGGCGCGGACTGACCACTCGGCAAACGTGAGCTCCAACAGCGGTAGGTCGATGAGCCACTCGCCGGGATAATCGACGATGTCGACGTGTAATCGGCCCGGGCCCAGGGCGCGGCGCAGGGTTCTGGCCGGCGCATACTCGATGGTGAGGCGCAGTTGGCTGATGCGGCGCGTGCTCTCGGGCCACTGCGGCGGGTCCTTGGCGAACTCGGCCAAGTGCTCCTCGTAGGCGAAGCGCGGCACGCTGTCGTCAGGCTGCGGTTCGAGATAGGCGCGCGAGATCCGACCCTCGGCCATGGCAGCAAAGAACGGTAGCCGCCCGCCCGCCATGAGGTTGCGCACCAGCGCCGTGATAAACACGGTCTTGCCCGACCGCGCGAGCCCCGTGACGCCCAACCGCACCGTGGGCGTCATGAGATCGAGGAGGGCTGTGCCTGCGTTTCTGAGGGCGTCTGCCGTCGCGCCGGTGAGTTCGGAGAGCTGCACCCGAAGTTGCCTTTCTTCACCTTACGTAGGGCGAAGGAAGGGGCGGGAGCAAGGCCCCACCAGGGAGCGCCGAGCGCGGGTCCCATCCGGCACTCGGTCGGGTGCGGTCGGGGTTCGGCCGCTGCAGAGCGCTAAAGCGGTTTGCCGAGCGTGGTGGTGGCAAAGCAGTCGTTGTGGGTCAGGCCCATGGCAGCGCACAGCTTGTCTGCTTCGGCCTTGCTGGCGAGGGGGCCGGCGACCAGCCGGTAGACCCCGGTGCCGCCTCGCGGCGCCACATAGCGCGGCTGGAGTGCGCCCAGTGCGTTGCCGTGCTGGTCGCGCAGCGCGAGCCAGCTCATGCGCAGGGCATCGAGCGACGGCCCGGCACCCAGCTGCACGCCATAGGACTGAGCCGGCGTTACCTGCGGCTCACCGAAGCTGATGTTGGAGGCAGCGCCGGGGATGCTGCCCGTCTCCAGCTTGGGTTGAGCCGCGGCGGGCGCGGCGCCCGCCTTGCCCTGTTCCATGACAGAGACCATGCGCGCGGCCGCCTCGCGCTGTTTGTCGGCGGCGGCCTTGGCCTTGTCGGCGGCCTTTTGTTTCGCCGACGGCACCGCTGTGGCGACTGGGCCAGGCGGCGGCGTGGAGAGGTTTGTGACCCGCTCCTCCAGGGCCGCAAGGCGTGACTGGGCTTCTTTCTCGTGCTGATCGTGCTGGTCGACCGTCTCCTTGATCCGGTCGACGTCCTTGGCGATCTCGTTCACGGTTTGCTCGACCGTGTCGATTTGCGCCAATGCTTTGTTCGCAAGCTCGATCCCCTGTGCGGGATCGACGGCGGGTTGGGCAACCTCCTGCGGCTGGCGCGCCAACCCGATGTCGAGGGGTAACGCCAGGGACGCCAGGTAGGTGAGCCCGCCGGCGGCGAGCAGCCCCCAGGTCAGCAGGTAGACCCGCATGTAGCGTCCGGAATGCACGTGCTGACCAGCCTGAGCGGACATGACCAGGACCATCCTCGTTTGAGTTCGACCGGGTTGGTGGAACCGGGTCGCTCCGCGGACGCTCGACTGGGCGGGACTCGAATCGTGGCTAACGGTCTCAAAGCCGGAGGGTCGCGGTCAACGCACACGCCTTGTAGCCACCAGCCTGGTTGTGGACATGTGCCCACAATGCCATAGCGGCTTGTTTTCACGAATCTGATTTAAAGTCTGATTTGTAATGATTTTCCTCAAGACGCGGCACTGAGGGCCCGTCGAGTGTGGCGGCTGATCCCCCCGGTGAGGTCAAGCGGTTGGGCCCCGGCCTGCGGGTTGGCCTGTGGGTTGGACTGGGGGCTGGAGCTGCGGCTTTGCCACGTGTGAGCCAAGTCCGCGAAGGAGATCGGGTGCGGGGCAGAGTTTGCGGGGGGCTTCGGGTCAGGGCCAGCGCGAGGCCCAAGCCGCCGCCGTGACCAGCCGACAGCAGCGCCCGAGAAACGAGCCCCCAGAACAGGGGACAACGGTAGAGGGAACCGTTGGCGAACGGGCCGCGCTGTGGCTCGCGGTGGGCGCTATCGGGCCGCTCCTGGGGCGCATCGATCCCGCACAACATTGACGGCGCCGTCCGCGCTGGTTTATCGCCAGCTCGCGCGGCGGAGCGGCACGCAAGTTGCGAGGACTGCCACGCAGTGGGCGCAGCTGCAACGGCACCTCTTGCTGGGGACAACCGACATGGCATCGCATCCCCTCCTCATCGTCGTCCTCGCCGCCGGTCAGGGCGTGCGCATGCGCTCGGCCCTTCCCAAGGTTCTGCACCCGATCGCGGGGCGCTCGATGTTGGCGCATGCTCTCGCCAATGCGCGCGCGGCCGGGGCCGCCAGGCTCGCCGTCGTGGTGGCCCCAGCCATGGATGCGGTGCGCGCCGAGGCGCAGCGCATCGCCCCGGACATCGAGGTCTTTGAGCAGGTCGTGCCGTCAGGTACCGCCAATGCCGCCCTGTCGGCGCGGCCGGCGCTCGAGCGCCATCGCGGCGACGTGATCGTGCTCTTTGCCGACACGCCGCTGCTCGAGGCGACCAGCTTACGCGCTCTCCTTGCGGCACTCGATGCTGGCGCGCAAATCGCGGCGCTGGGCTTCGAGGCCCCCGATGCCACCGGCTATGGTCGGTTGCTGCTCGACGCGAAAGGCCGGGTGACGGCGATCCGTGAGCATGCCGACGCCAGCGAGGAGCAGCGCCGCATTGGCCTATGCAACGCTGGCGCGATGGCCTTCCGTGTTGTCGATCTGGCCGCGCTCCTTGCGCGCATCGGCAACGACAACGCCAAGCGGGAGTACTACCTCACCGATGCGGTCGCGATCGCGGCGAGTGACGGCCTGACCACTTTGCCGGTGCGCTGCACGCCCGAGGAGGCGCTGGGCGTCAACTCGCGCGAACAGCTTGCTGCCGCGGAGGCGGCGTGGCAGCGCCGCGCCCGGCGCAGGGTCATGGAGGCGGGAGCGACGCTGGTGGCGCCGGAGACGGTGTGGCTTGCCTTCGACACGGCCATCGGCCGTGACGTGACGATCGAGCCCAATGTGTTCTTCGGACCTGGGGTGGTGATCGAGGACGGCGCCCACATCCTCGCCAATTGCCACGTCGTCGGTGCCCGCATCGGCGGGGGCGCGCGGGTTGGGCCCTTCGCTCGCCTGCGGCCGGGCGCAGCCATCGGCGCCAGCGCGCACATCGGCAACTTCGTTGAGGTGAAGAACGCCAGCGTGGAGGCGGGCGCCAAGGCCAACCATTTGGCCTACATCGGCGATGGACGGGTGGGTGAAGGCGCCAATATCGGTGCGGGCACGATCTTCTGCAACTACGACGGCTTCAACAAGCACTTCACCGACGTCGGCAAGGGCGCCTTCGTGGGCTCCAACGCCTCGCTTGTAGCGCCCGTGAAGATTGGTGATGGTGCCTACATCGGCTCCGGCAGCGTCATCACCAGCAGTGTGGAGGCCGATGCCCTGGCACTTGAGCGCGCGCGCCAAGAGCAACGGTCGGGCTGGGCTGCAAAATTCCGCGCCGTCATGGGACGGCGCAAGAAGCCCCTCTAAGGTTAACCCAGAAAGAAGAAGTAATAGAGTTTGAGTTGTCGAGCGCAGGCGGATCAGCGTACCAACGGCACCGTCATCGCTTAATTGGCGGCGTGACGACGGGATTAGCCCCGTCGGCCTCCAGACCGGCACGGGGCTTGCACGCAACCCGAGCCGGCAATTTGCCGTTGTCGGAAGAAGCCCGGTTTGGAGGCGAGGAGAGAGCCATGTGCGGCATCGTCGGCATACTCGGAACGGATGCGGTGGCCGGCGCTCTCGTGGATGCGTTGCGCCGGCTCGAATATCGCGGCTATGATTCGGCGGGTGTCGCCACCGTCGAGAACGGCCGTCTGGACCGGCGCCGCGCCGAGGGCAAGCTCAAGAACTTGGAGCTGCGGCTTTCGAATCAGCCGCTGCAGGGGCGCACCGGGCTCGGCCACACGCGCTGGGCAACGCACGGCAAGCCCGTCGAGCGCAACGCCCATCCGCACATGAACGATCGCGTCGCCGTCGTGCACAACGGTATCATCGAAAACTTCCAGGAGCTGCGCGAGGAGCTCACCGCCAGGGGCCACGCCTTCCAGACCGAGACCGACACGGAAACGGTGCTACACCTGATCACGGATTGCCTCGATCAGGGCTTGGTGCCGGTTGCGGCGGCCAAGACGGCGCTGCGGCGGCTAAAGGGCGCGTTTGCGCTCGCCATCATCTTTGCCGGCGAGGACAATCTGATGATCGGCGCGCGGCAGGGTCCGCCGCTTGCGGTCGGGCATGGTCACGGCGAAATGTATCTGGGGTCGGATGCCATTGCGCTGGCCCCGTTCACCGACACCATCACCTACCTGGAAGACGGCGATTGCGCAGTCCTCACCCGCGAGACGGCGGAGATCTTTGCCTCCGACGATCGCAAGGTCGATCGCCCGGCCATCAAATCGGTGGCGAGCTCGCTCTTGGTGGACAAGGGCAATTTCCGCCACTTCATGGCCAAGGAGATCCACGAGCAGCCCGAGGTGATCGGCCACACGCTGGGCAGCTTCGTCGACTTCGCGGCGGGCCAAGTGCATCTGCCTGATCTCGGCATCGATCCTGCGCAGATCCGCAAGGTGTCGATCTCGGCCTGTGGCACCGCCTACTTTGCCGGCATGGTCGGCAAATACTGGCTGGAGCGATATGCGCGCATTCCCGTTGAAATCGACGTCGCCTCCGAGTTCCGCTATCGCGAACCGCCGCTGGAGAAGGGCGGGCTGGCGCTCTTCATCACCCAGTCGGGCGAGACGGCAGACACGCTGGCGACGCTGCGCCATTGCAAGGAACAGGGTCAGCGCATCGCTTCCATCGTCAACGTGCGCACCTCCACCATCGCGCGCGAATCGCACGTCGTCCTGCCGACGCTGGCCGGACCTGAAATCGGTGTCGCCTCAACCAAGGCGTTTACCTGCCAACTTGCCGCGCTTGCCTGCCTTGCTATCGCGCTCGGCCGGGCGCGCGGCACCATCAGCGAGACTGAGGAGAAGGTGCTGACGCACGCGTTGGCCGAGGTGCCGCGCCACGTCTCGACGCTCCTGCACAACGAGCCCCACTATGAGCGTCTTGCCCACGAACTCTCCAGGGCGCGCGACGTGCTCTATCTCGGCCGCGGCATCAACTTCCCGTTGGCATTGGAGGGCGCGCTTAAACTCAAGGAGATCTCCTACATCCACGCCGAGGGCTACGCGGCTGGAGAGCTCAAGCACGGTCCCATTGCGCTCATTGACGAGCAGGTGCCGGTGATCGTCGTGGCACCGGCCGACGAGCTTTTCGACAAGACGGTATCGAACATGCAGGAGGTCGCGGCCCGCGGCGGCAAGATCATCCTCATCTCGGATGCTTCATCCGAGCGAGCCGGATGTGCTCTGGAGACGCATATCCAAATTCCGACCGTGCACTCCTTTGTCAACCCGCTGCTTTATGCGGTTCCAGTACAACTCATCGCCTATCATACGGCGGTGCTCATGGGGACCGACGTGGACCAGCCGCGCAACCTCGCCAAGTCCGTCACTGTGGAGTAGGTGCAGGCGGGACGGCGCATTTGCCTAGTGCGCGCGAAATGGCGTAGCTTGCGGTCGGGAGGTGCTCCGCGTTCGACGGAACGTCAACCGGGGGAACAACGCGATATGACGGGCGACTGGCGCAAGCTGGCTTTGGCGGCTGCCGCTGCGATCGCCCTTGCCGCGACCGGTGCATCCGATGGTGCGGCACAGACCCCTGCCCCTGGCAAGGCTGGCGCCAAGAAGGCCCCCGCCAAAGGCGCCGATGGCGAGGCCGAAGACGGCGCCGCCAAGCCCAAGCGGCAAGATCCCATTGAAGCCGAGCACACCATCGCCGCTGCCTTGCAGCACCTTGAGGCCGGCAAGTCCGCGGAGGCCGTGCAAGCCCTGACGCGGGTCCTCAACGGCGGCGGCCTGCCGCCCTCCATGATGGCCAAGGCACTGTTCTATCGCGGCATTGCCTATCGTCAGCAGAAAAAGCCGGCACAGGCCATCGCCGACCTCACGAGCGCGCTGTGGCTCAAGGGCGGGCTCGGCGAGGGGGACCGCGGCGATGCCTTAAAGCAGCGCGCGGCCGCCTATCAAGAGGCGGGATTGGGCGACGGCGAAGGATCCGTGGCGCCGGCGGTGCCCAACGTAGCGCGGGGAACACGAACGGCATCCGCGGGCGGGGCTTCGCCAGAGTCGGCGCCATCGCCGTCGTCGAGCGGCGGCTGGTCAAATCCCTTCGCCGGCTGGTTTGGCGGCGCCTCTCCCGCCCCATCGAGCCCACGGCCACCGGAGCCGCCGGCGACCACGGCGTCGATCGAGACCCCGCCGCAGGCACATGTCGCACCCCAAGCCACCTCGCCGTCCGGCGCCAAAACAAGCGCTTGGACAAGCCAGACCGATATGCCAGGCGGCTCTGCTCCAGCGCGGGAGACCGCGGCGGCGGGCAAGCCCGAAGGCCGCTTCCGCATTCAGCTCGGCATGCTGCGGACCGAGGCTGAGGCGCAGGCCCTTTCGGCGCGCGTCAAGCGCGAACATCCTGAGGCATTGGGAGCGCGCCAGGCCGAAATCGACGAGACCGTGGTCGGCAATATGGGATCGTTCTACCGCGTGCGCGTCGGCCCGTTCGCCAGCGCCCTGGAAGGCCAGGCTGCGTGCGCCAAGCTCAAGGGTGCCGGCATCGACTGCCTCTTGGTCACCCCTTAGGCTCGCCTCCAAGGCGGTCAAAAGCCTACCAAACTGCCGCCAGTGCTCCGGCCTGAGGGCGCAGCGCTAGGCTGGGGGTGACGGCGGCTTGCGCGAAGCGCGAAACCGTGTATGTGTTCCCGGTGTGTTCGGCTGACGCGATAACGCGCCGACCACGGAGGAATAGCCTGGCAAGTTTCGGCGAGAGACACGCCGTTCCGTTGACTGGTCCGACGCAAGTTGGAGGCCGAAAGGTATCCCGGTTAGCGAATAAGGAGATCGGGACCTGTCTCGTCGGTTCCGTTTCCGGTCCAGGGACTTGGACCCCCTGGTAGAGGGAAGCTCCGTCCAGAGCGCGTCAGCGCTTGGAGGGAGAGGGCGTCACATTTGTGAGCGGCTCGCCCGATCGAGGCTGATTTTGAGGCGCCGCAGCGGGCCCAAGCAAACCACCCTTGCCCTTTGGCGATCTTGCCTCAAGGCCATCTCTCATGACAATGGAGCGCGAAACCCGAGTCTGGCGGCGCGCTTTAACCTCGCAAGTTCGCACGCGCACGCTGCGATTGGGTGAGACCGATCAATCGTGAGCCGTCCGGATGCAACAGCACCCAAGCCCGTCGGGGTCACGCCAAGGCGAGGGCGAGACCCACAATCTCAAGGCCGATCTTGCTAAGCTCGCGCAAGACCCCACCGACGACCTCAAGGCCGGACTCGCCAAGCTTGCCCTCGAGGCGGCGCCCGAGCCGTCGCATTTGGGCGCGCGACTGCGCAACTATTTCCTCACGGGACTGGTGGTCGTTGGTCCGGTGACCATTACGCTGTACACGGCCTGGTACTTCATCAACATGGTGGACGCGTGGGTGAAGCCTTATATCCCGCGCATCTACAATCCCGAATCCTACCTTTCCTTCCACGTCCCCGGCGTGGGACTGGTCTTCGCCATCATCGGTCTGACGCTCATTGGTGCGTTGGCTGCCAACCTGATCGGCCGTTCGCTGATCAGCGCGGGCGAGCTCATGCTCGGTCGCATGCCCATCGTGCGCAACGTGTATCAGGGGCTGAAGCAGATCTTCCAATCGGTGGTGACGGCCTCGGAGCCGAGCAAGGGATTCCAGAAGGTGGCGCTGATGGAGTTCCCCTCCAAGGGCATCTGGTCCATCGTGTTTGTCACGGGAGAGGCGGCCGAGCAGATCGCTGCCGAGGTGCCCGGTGAGGAGCTCGTCAGCGTCTTCATGCCGACCGGCATGCTGCCGCCGTCGGGCTTTGTGTGCTTCGTACCGCGCTCGAGCGTGACGCCCGTGCACATGAGCGTTGAGGACGCCGCCAAGATCATCATCTCGGCGGGCATGGTGAATCCCGAAACCCAGGCCCGCCTCAAAGAGCTTGCCCGGAAGGGCAATGCGGCACCCAAGCCCGCGCCGCTCGAAGCCGCACAGTAGTCGACGGATCCCGGCTCTCCTCACGGGGTCGCGGTGGGCCAGGTGCTCGCATTGACATCCCATAGCCACGCCATTAGATCCCGCGCCGGGACACTCCTCCCCACCGAGGAGCAGCTATCTGGAAGGATAGGTTCATGGCGACGGCGACGAAGCCGGCCAAGCGGCCGGAACGGATCGAGTTTTCTTCGGGCCCTTGCGCCAAGCGCCCCGGCTGGTCTGTCGCCAAGCTCAGCAACGCGTTCCTCGGCCGCTCGCATCGCGCCAAGGAAGGCAAAGCGCGCCTCAAGCTCGCCATCGACAAGACGGTGGCCCTGCTCGGTCTGCCCGCCGGGCACCTGTGTGCCATCGTACCGGCCTCCGACACGGGCGCCTTTGAGCTCGCCATGTGGTCGATGCTGGGTCAGCGTGGTGTTGACGCGCTGGCCTGGGAAAGCTTCGGCAAGGGCTGGGTCACCGATACCGCCAAGCAGTTGAAGCTCAAGGACCTGCGCGTCATTGAGGCCGAGTACGGCAAGCTGCCCAATCTGAAGAGTGTGGATTTCGAGCGCGATGTGCTGTTCACGTGGAACGGCACCACATCGGGCGTGCGCGTGCCCAACGCCGACTGGATCCCCTTAAAGCGCGGCGGGCTCACCTTCGCCGATGCCACGTCCGCCATCTTTGCCCAGCCGATTGATTGGGCGAAGGTCGATGTCGCCACCTTCTCCTGGCAGAAGGTGCTGGGCGGGGAAGCCGCGCACGGCATGCTCATTCTCGGTCCACGCGCCGTCGAGCGGCTCGAGACCTTCACGCCGCCCTGGCCGCTGCCGAAGATTTTCCGGCTGACCAAGGGGGGCGCGCTCAGCAAAGGCGTGTTCGAGGGGGAGACCATCAACACCCCGTCGATGCTGTGCGTGGAGGACTATCTTGATGCGCTCGACTGGGCAGAGCGCATCGGCGGACTCGAGGCGCTTTATGCCCGCACCAATGCCAATGCGCGTGTACTCTTCGACTGGGCGGAGCGCACGCCCTGGCTCGAGAATCTCGCCGTCGATCCCGCGACGCGGTCCAACACCTCGGTGTGCCTCAGGATTGTCGATCCGGCTGTCGTGCGGCTACCGCTCGACGGGCAGCGCGCGTTCGTCAAGAAGCTGGAGGCGCTGCTCGAGAAGGAGAAGGCTGCCGTTGATATAGCCGGACACCGCGACGCACCACCCTGCCTGCGCATCTGGTGTGGCTCGACCGTCGAAGCCGCAGATCTCGCCGCGCTCACACCTTGGCTCGACTGGGCCTTTGCCGAGTGCAAAGCCGCGCTTGCCAAGGCCGCGTGACCAATGAGGCTGGTCGGCCCGCTTGAGGCCGCCCACACTCGCCAACGCGCTGCGCCCGCTCCGCCGGGAGCCATCGACGGCTCGCCGAGATCCCCCTCCCTCAGGAGGCATATTTCACGCTGCAGCCATAGGGGCGCGCCGTGGTCCGCGATACGCGTTTGCCTTCAGCCAGCTCGGTAAGCGCTGCATCAACGAAGTTCGTGGCGGTCTTGAGGTCTTCCACCCGCGTCGTCGGTCGGTCGTCGATACCGCCCATATAGGCCAATGTGCCATCGCCCTCGATGACATACATGTGCGGGGTAGTTTGTGCGCCA
>JAMXLN010000040.1 GCA_024281145.1 Hyphomicrobiaceae bacterium
ACGTCTGACCGGATACATCGCAGGCTATGGAGGTGGCGAGCAGGATCATCAGGTCAGGATTCATGGAACGTCGCGCCGAGATATCGCGTGGGAGGGAATCGGTTTCTGGCGGACATAATGCGACGCGCGACCACAGCGCTCAAGGTGAGGCGAAGGCAGCAGCGCGCTACGTCGCCTCCTCTCGTGAAGGCTGGGCATCGGGTCTTGGCTCCAACGCGCAGCCGTGGGATTTTTGCTCGTGGCGAGGTCCGCGCACTCTTATTGCTCTTGCGAACAACACCGCAGGGTCCAAATCCCCCCCATTGGACAGATTCGGATTATACGATTGAGTAAGGACCCACCTCGGCGGCCTCTTCAACCCAATCGGCGAAGCAGCCGATCGTGGGAGTGCCGGCCACGCGTCCAAGCCTTAAAGCAGGTGACGTGTTACGGTGCGGCCGTCGTGGGATCGATGACTTTGCGGACTTCGGTAATCTTCGTTGCGGGAAAGCCACTGATCTCCGCGTGTTTTCGGATCACGGCTTCGTCTTTGGCAAGATAGACGCAAAACGTCTTGTCGGCTGCCACGTAGCTCTCCTGCCATTGGATGTCGGGCGAAAGCTTACTCAGCGCCTCATTTGATTTTGCCGCTGCTTCCCTGAGTTGGTCGCGTTCAAGGCTGCCAACTTTCGGAATGTCGCGTTCAATGATAAATTTGCGCAACGCCATGGTGGCCTCCTACCAGCTACCCCCGACGGGGCCGTACGCTACCCCTCACGATGCTTGGCCGCAAGGCACCAGGCGTGTCAGAAAAGCGCGGTCGCCAGCGGCTGGACGGGATGAGGGCCATAATGCTTTTCCGGCCCGCGGCGGAGCCCTTGATGATCGGCTTTGCGCAATCTTGAGCCTTATCTCAACTCCCCTGCGCGTCTTCCGACCTCACGGTGCACCCTGTCTGACCATCCCGCGATAGGACTCAGCCACTGATCGGCAAAGCGCGTTCTCAAAAAAAGCGGCGACTGCGGCTGGCGGCGGAGTTCAACGTGGATAGGGATCGGTGTTGCCACTGAGGTCAAGTCTGCAACTTATATGTTGCGGGAACACGCGTGCAAACGTAGCCTCGGCTGACACGGTCCCTCACACTGTCGGTCCAAGGTATGCCCATCATCGATGCTCAGGTGCACCTGTGGCGCAAAGGCACCCCAACGGTCCTGCACATCGCCGGCCCCTATCTTGTCGAAGATGCAATCCGTGGCATGGACGAGGCAGGCGTCGACGGTGCCATCCTGCATCCACCGGCGAGTTGGGATCCGGACTCCAACGAGCAGGCGGTCGAAGCCGTTCGGGCGTATCCGAAGCGCTTTGCAATCCTCGGCAATCCGCCGCTCGATAGACCGGACAGCTCCTCGCTCATCGCAAGCTGGAAGATGCGGCCGGGTATGCTGGGTTATCGGTTCTATTTCAACCAGCCGCACAACCGGAGTTGGCCGGTTGATGGTACGCTTGATTGGCTGTGGCCCGCCGCCGAAAAGGCCCAGATGCCACTGGCCCTGCTTGCCGGAGAATGGTTGCCGCAGCTCGGTGAGATCGCCGCCCGCCATCCCGGCCTGAAGCTGGCGGTCGATCATATGGGCGCGCTGAGAGGTGCCAAGGGCGATGCGGCATTTCCCAAAATGCCGGAATTGCTGGCGCTGGCGCGCTATCCCAACGTGTCTGTGAAGCTCACGGGTGGCCCCTTCTATGCCGATGATGCGTATCCCTTCAAAAGCCTGCATAAGCACTATCGCGCCATGTATGACGCGTTCGGCCCGCGGCGACTGTTCTGGGGGACCGATATCACGAAGATGCCGTGCTCCTGGCGCCAATGCGTGACGCATTTCCAGGAAATAGACTGGATCCCGGAGGCCGATAAGAAGCTCATAATGGGCGATGCGATTAGCGCTTGGCTGGGCTGGACAGGATAATGTCCAGAGCCCCAAGCGAGATAATGTTCGCAGGAGGCGTTCCTCTCTAATGGCCCGAATTGAGCTCGGGGATCGGCCCGGGATATTGCGGAAGCTGGTCGGTACGCGGCGTCCAGGTTCCTGACGCGATCAACTGGTTGATGTGCGCCGCGATGTCTCGCAGCGGCGCGAACCATACGCCGCCCTTCTCCGCCATGTACTCCATGAGATCCGCGACCGCGTCGAAGCGCGCAAGGCGGCCGCTGACGAACGGATGCCACACCGAAATCCACATGCCACCGTAACGCCAGGCGGCATCGAACTCGGCGCGGAATACGTCCATGGCATGGCTGGGCGCCTTAATCGGCATCTTGTAGTCGAGCTCGCGGCTGAACATGTAATGGCCCCAGTCATCGAGCGCGTAGTGACTAGGCATTTCCAGGAGCGAGGAGCGGCCGTTGCTCAGGCGATAGGGAACGTCATCGCCCATCAGTGACGCGTCGTAAGCAAATTCTTCAAGCAACAATAGATCGAGGGTGTTCTGAGAGAACTTGTAAGCTGGAGCCCTGTAGCCAACGGGCCGCGAACCAGTAAAGCGCTCTATCACCTCGATGCTGCGCTTGAACCAGTAAGCCTCCTGCTCGCGCGAGAGCTCGTTGGGGTGCTCATGCAGATACCCGTGGTGGGCTATCTCGTGGCCATCCGCGAGTGCGGCTTCCACGGCCCCCGGGTAGCGCTCGATGCACCAGGCGGGGATGAAGAAAGTTTGCTTCACTCCCATCTCACGATAGAACGCGAGGATGCGCGGCATTGCGACCCGTGGGCCGTACTGCAGCGTCGACATCGACGCCACCAGGTTGTTGGCGTTCTGGTGATGCGCGAGATGGAGGATGCTGTCGGCATCCATGTCGAAGGTGAATGCCACCGCGCACCTGGCCCCGTTCGGCCATGGGGGCGGGTTGGCGATCAGCTTACGGTTTGCTGGCATGAGCGCCTCCTCCAGGCATCATCGGCCCTCTTCGCAAAGTTCGCTGCCCTCGCTGCTGTGGCAAGGGCGACCTGCGGGCTGTGGCGTCGGCAGCCTTTTTTGCAGCTGAGATCTCAAAGCCAAAACGGAGGTTGGCGCCTTCGATAATCTGCGATGCGGGTTCCAGACCGAGGAGTCCCGGCCGATGCCCGGCTCTTGAGCGGCTTCCCCCCATGCTGGGCTCAGCGTCATGTCGGCGGCCGCATCGCAGGTTCACTCTCGGTCAGCCCGCGAGCAAGCAGAGGCGAGCCTCGTTGCGTCGTCGGACGCTCTCTACACCCTAGCACCTTTGTCCTGATTTCGCTGCGCTCGAAGGGGCCGTGACCGCAAATTGTTTTCGCGCGCCACAGATTTTGACGTCCTGCCACGGTGCCGCCTCGACCAGAACTTCAGTTGAGTGCAAGGGCTCGGTGGACCCGCGCCGCAATGCTACAGTGCTTGCCACCCAAGATCGCCTGGAGGCACCCATGAAGCTGCCCACCCATAACCGTTACGAGTACGTGCCGATTGGCCGCCGCAAGGACTACACGTGGCCTGGCGACAAACGCCTCGCCATCTACTTCTGCAACAATATCGAGTACTTCGCCTTCGGCGCCGGTCAAGGGTCAGATTCGACCGGGGGCTCGGCGGCGCAGACGCAGCGCAACTACGCCTGGCGCGACTACGGCAACCGAGTTGGCATCTGGCGCATGTTCGATCTCTTCGACGAGCTTGCCTGCCCGCTCGCGCATAACCTGAACTCCATGATCCTGGAGCACCATCCCGCGATCGGTGAGAGGATGATGCAGCGTGGGGACGAGTTCGTAGCGCACGGGCGATCGAACTCCGAGCGGCAGGGAGATATGTGGGAAGAAGACGAGGCACGGCTCATCGGCGAGACCACGGAAGCGATCAGGAAGTTCACGGGCAAGAAACCCGCGGGCTGGATGAGCCCCTGGCTGTCGCAGAGCCGGCAAACGCTGGATCTTTTGCAGGAGGCCGGCTACGTCTATCAATGTGACTGGCCGCTTGATGATCAGCCGATTTGGATGCGCACCCGCGCCGGCAAGATCCTCAACATGCCCTATCCGGTCGAGACCAACGATTCCCCGATGATGCTGATGCGACAGCATTCGGCGGCTGAGCTGTCGACGACCTGGGTCGACCAGTTCGACGAGATGCTCGACCAGTCGCGCAAGGGCCAATCGCTGGTCTGTCCGTTCGTGCTGCACACCTTTATCCTGGGTCAGCCATTCCGGCTGCGGCAGCTCAGACGTGCTATGCAGCACATCCTCCACCACCGCGACGAGATCTGGCTGACACAGCCAGGTCAAATCGCAGCCCACGTCGCGAAGCTGCCAGCCGGCACGGTGCCGGGCTCCTGAAGGAGACCGGCGGTCGAGCGCTGCGCACTGTGCGAGCGGCTCTGCAACCGAAGCGGCACGCCGCCGAGACCAGCAGGCCTTGCCCCCGCCCGTGGCCAGCGGGCAAGTGCCCTCCCAACTGAGATGGTCCCTGGTGCGGCCCTGAAGCGGGCGCCCTGGCGACCAGCGGTGCGGAAGGCTTCATTAGGCCACGCCTTGTGCCGCGCCACTGCGCGAATGCGAGCAACAAGCCCTGTTGGAAGGTCGGGAGCGATTTGGCGTATTCGCGGATCTCGCACAGGGGTACAATTTATTTTGCCCGTCAAGACGATCTAGCCAACGCTTTGTTTCGAAGGTGGCAGTCAATGTCCGACCAAGCATCCAAGCTGCACGAAGAGGCGATCGTCATCGTCGGCCATAGCGATATCATCGCCTCGGATGTGGACTGGAGGCGGGAAAGCGGCGAACGCGGCGTGCTGGATCGTCGACATCTGCGGACGCTGCGCAGGGGCGGCGTAACGGTGATCTGCGATCACGTTGGGGGAGATGCGCCTTACGGTTATTTGCCTGCAACCCGACTTTCAACGACATACTTACAGCGCTTCATGCGTGCCCTGGATCACACGCATGCTGAGGTGCAAGAATCTACACACTTCATTCTTGCGCGAACGACCGATGACATCCGCCGCGCCAAGCGCGAGGGAAAGATCGCCCTGGTGATTTGCCTTGAAGGGGGTGCTCCGCTGGAGCAGGAGATTTCGTACTTGCGCAATTTCTATCGGCTCGGCCTGCGCTGCCTGGGCCTCACACACGATGTGCGCAACGAGCTCGGCGACGGTGTGCGCGAGCGAAGTGCCGGTGGGCTTACGCACTTCGGCGCAAAGGTCGTTGAAGAATGCAATCGGCTCGGTATCGTCGTCGATGTGTCCCACTTGTCCGACAGGGGAACACATGACGTGCTTACGATCAGCGCGCAGCCCATCATCGCGTCTCACTCCAATGCGCGCAGCCTCTGCTCCCATCCGCGCAATCTGACCGACGAGTTGATACGAGCGATCGCACAGGGAGGCGGTGTAATTGGTTTTCACGCGCTGGATACGTTCATCAGTTCAAACCCTAATCCCACGCTTGACGTTCTCATGCGGCACATAGCCCATATTGCCGAAATTGGCGGGCCTGACTGTATCGGCATCGGCCCCGATCTGATGGAGAATTGGGACCCAACGGTCTTCACCGCCGTTGCTGCGCGGAGCTCGACGGTGAACGGCATTCCGGCACTGAGCATGAAGTGGACCTATCCTGAGGGAATGCGATCCAATGCAGAGCTGCCGAACCTCACCGAAGCTCTGCTGAAGCTCGGCTTTGGCACGCAGGATGTCGTCAAGTTTCTAGGCGGCAACTTCTTGCGCGTCTTCGATGCGGTTTGGAAGCCCGGCGAAGATCGCAACTGAAGTTGCAGCATCGGGACTTCGAAGGAAGCAGCGAGTGTGACGACCCCGAAAGCGCTCAGCCAAACGTAAGTGGAGGCCAACCCCGGGGTCGGCCGGAGTGGCGGCCGGTCTCATGACTTGGCTTTGCGCCTGACTTGGCTTTGGGCCTGACTTGGCTTTGCGCCTGACTTGGCTTTGCGCCTGAGTAGCCGCCTCGCCGGCGCCACGACCAGCCGTTGCGCGCAGCGTTGGTCCTTGCACCGATGACGATAAGCTCGCTTTTGCGTGGCATGCGATCGGGGCAGTGCAGTCAGATTGCCGCACCGCTGTGTTTTCGACATGTCGAGGCACAGGCCGACGTCACGCCGCTCGCGGGCTGGAGCGGTGCAGCCAATTTCCCGTCCGAGCGGTGCCATGGCCCAGTAAGGTGATCTGTTGCCCGGGTGCGATGGACAATTTTTTTGCTTTCCGGCAGATTGTCGTTACTAGAGTGTCGGCGCCGTGAGGTAAGCCCCGGATTGGCCTCGGGGACTTGCCTCCACGCCAAGGGATCGAGCGGGCGCTGGCCAGCGGCCGTTCGCGTGCCCTTCGCAGAGCTAACCCATGCTTCTCCACATCGCTGGAACGGTAGAACGTGGCAGCTCGCCGACCTGATGCCATAGGCGATGCCGATTTCATGAACTCGGGAGGCTCCAGATGAAGCAACTTGCAAGCACAATGGGCGTGGCCCTTGCCTTCGCGTGCATGGCTACCGCCGGCGCGCAAGCCGCCGATGTTCCGGGGGTCACCGATACCGAAATCAAGGTGGGCACGTTCGGGCCGCTGACCGGTCCGGTTTATATCTACGGCAAACTCACCATGAACGGTGTGGAAGTCTACTTTAATAAGCTCAACGAGAAGGGCGGCATTCACGGGCGCAAGCTGGTTCTCGTCCGCGAAGACGACCTGTGCAAGCCAGAGGGTGCTATTGCCGCGGTCAAGAAGCTCATATACGAGGACAAGGTGTTTGCCATCATCGGCGGAGGCTGCTCCAATTCGACGTTGGCAGCACGTCCTGAGATTGAGAAGGCGGGCGTGCCCTTCCATGTGTTTGCGGCGGTCGCCGACGGCATCGTCGATCCGCCCGCGGCCAACATTTACACCACGCAACTCACCGCCACGATCGAGAGCCATGCGCAGATCCAGTGGGCACTCGACCGCGGCGCCAAAAAGCTCGCCATCGTCTCCCAGCACGACGCCTGGGGCCGTTCGCGTTACGAGCCAATGCTCCAGGACTTGAAGCGCCGCGGCCTTCAGGTGGTCGCCGATGAGGAGGTCACCGTCGATCAAAACGACGGCACCGCCCAGGCTTTGCGCCTCAAGAGCTCCGGCGCTGATGCCGTGATGCTCCTCGGCTATCCCAAAGCCGCTGCCGTGCTGATCCGCGACTCAATCAAGATCGGCTACAAGCCGATTTGGATAGGGCAGACCGCAATCCAAGACCTGCCGGCGTTGCAGGGCCTGATCGGCATCGACGGTTCACTTGCCAACTTCGTCAGCATAACCACCATTCCCGGTCATCCCGACAATCCCCAATATGCTGAGTGGCGCAAGCTTCTCAAGAACACCTTCCCCAACGACGAGCTATCCGTATTCAATCTGATGGGGATTGCCGCGGCCGAGGTGTTTGGCAAGGTCGTCGACGCGGCCGGCAAGGAGCTTACTCGCGAGAAGTTCCTGGCAGCCTACAATACGATCGACAACTTCAAGAGCTCGATCTATCCCGGCCCGATAACCTGCAAGGGCCAGCATAAGTGCAACCAGAGCCCCGCCTTCGTCAAGCTTGATAACAACAACGTCGTCTTTGCGGGAACGGTTGTGTTGAAGTAACGCGGCACTCTTCGGCGTGGGCGCCTCGCGATGCTGATGTTTTCTTACTTGATGGCGACCGGGATCACGACGGGGGCATTCTACGGTCTCGTCGCACTCGGCATCGTCATCGTCTACAAGGCGACAGAGGTTGTGAACCTTGCGCATGGCGAGCTGTTCATGGTCGGAGGCATGCTGGCGTACACGTGCTACGTCATTGAGGGCTTGCCTTACGTGCCATCGCTCCTGCTGGCAGTCGCCGGCGCCTTCGTGGTCGGCATCATCACCGAGCGCGTGGCGTACCGCTCGGTGTTGAAGCACGGGTTGGCCAGCGTGCTTGTGGCCACCATCGGTGTTTCCTTCATCCTCAAGGGAATCGCACGCTACGTATGGGGCGGAAAGGGCGATTATCTGTCCTTTCCTCCACTCGTTTCTCCCGAACCTCTCCAGTTCGGCAATATCATGATCATGGCACAGCAGCTTGTCGTGCTCGTAGCGGCATTGGTGGTCATGGCAGGGCTCGCGCTGTTCTTCAAACGCACGCGCGCCGGCAAATGGATGCAGGCAACGGCAAGCAATCCCAAGGCTGCCCTGCTGTGCGGGCTCAGGATCGATCGCATCTACATGTACACGTTCGCTGTTGGTGCCGCCGTCGCTGGTGCGGCTGGCGTGCTGATGGCACCTCTGACGCTACTTTACCCCGATGTCGGTTTTGTCCTCTTCATCAAGGGGCTGGCGGCAGCAGTGCTCGGGGGAATCACCAGTGTCCCCGGCGCTGTTGTGGGTGGCCTGCTGCTTGGGGTGATCGAGCAGCTCGCAGCAGGCTATGTGCACTCCAGCGTCCAAGATGTGGTCCCCTTCCTCGTCATCATGTTCGCCTTGACTTTCCTGCCCACAGGATTGTTCGGCGTCCGCGGACTGCGAAAGATTTGACACATGCCGGTTCAAGCTCTGGTTGGTCATCGGAGCTTCCTGACGCTGCTGTTCGGCACGCTGTTGGTCCTTCCCGCAGTTGCCAATCAATATACGCTGTTCGTTGGCAACCTGATGCTGCTCTACATCATCCTGGCATTGGGCCTGAATATCCTCGTCGGGTTTTCTGGTCAGCTTGCCTTCGCCAATGCAGCCATCTATGGCATCGGCGCTTACGGAACGGCGCTGCTGCAGGTGCACCTTGGTTGGTCGTTCTGGGCAGCCGCACCCGTCGGAGCCGTGCTGGCAATGGTCATTGGCACGCTGCTCGCGATCCCAGCGTTGCGACTGAGCGGCATCTTCCTCGCGCTTGCCACCCTCGCTTTCGCCCAGGCGACGCAATGGGTGTTGTGGCACTGGCAATCCGTAACGTTTGGAGCGGGTGGGTTTCGCACGCCCTCACCGAGCTTCTCGTGGTTCGCCATCAAGCAGGACTACGGCATCTATTTTGTGAGTTGGGTCACAACCGTGACTCTCTTCCTGTTCACGTGGCGGATCATGCGCTCGCGCATCGGGCGCGCCTTCGTCGCCATGCGGGACGGCGAGATCGCGGCGCAGTCGCTCGGGATCGATCTACTCGCCTACAAGGCCATGGCCTTCGCCCTGTCGAGCTTCTATGCCGGTGTGGCGGGTGCCCTCTACTCGGGCCTCCTCGGCTACATGTCCCCCGAGGGGTTCGATCTGTTTCAAATGATCATCCAAAAGGCGATGATCGTGGTCGGCGGGCTCGGATCTGTCGTCGGATCGGTGTTGGGCGCTGCCCTGCTGGTCTACATCATGGAGTTTTTGCGCGAGTTCAAGTCCACCCAGGAGATCGTGTTCGGGGTTTTGCTCGTCGGCTTTATGGTGTTTCAGCCCAACGGGCTGGTGGTCTTCATGAAGCGCTGGCTACCGGGTTGGGAAGAACCGATGCATCTTCCCGAGCGACCCCAGGCAATTTCCAAACCTGATGTCGTCGAAGGTACAACCTCCGGCGATCATCCGGTGGTGGAGCGGACATGACCACCCTGGCAGTTGATGGTGTCTCGATTTCGTTCGGCGGCGTGCGCGCCCTCGACCGCGTCTCGGCAACGTTTCGGGCAGGCGAGATTGTCGGCATCATCGGGCCCAATGGCGCCGGCAAAACGACGCTCCTCAACGTGATTTGCGGTTTGAACCGGCCCGACGTGGGCGAAATCCGTCTCGCAAGCCGAGTGATCACAGGCATGAAGCCGAACAGGATCGCGGGCATGGGCTTGGCTCGCACATTTCAGACCTCGCAGCTTTTCGCGGGCATGTCGGTGCTCGAGAACATGATGACCGGTCTTCACCTGCGCAGCCGGGCCGGGCTGTTCGCCGCGGCGCTCCACACCAGGCGCATGCGCGCGGAGGAGGCCGAGCTGGCTGCTCGTGCCCGGGGTGCCCTGGACTTTGTTGGCTTCACGCAGTTCGCCGACCGTGCCGCCAGCGCACTGTCGTTTGGCCAACAGCGCATCGTCGAAATTGCGCGCACCCTCATTGGCGATCCCAAGGTCGTGCTGCTTGATGAACCTGCGGTTGGGCTGAGCGTCAACCGGGTGGCCGAGCTCGATCAACTTTTGCGCCGCATCCGCGACGAGAAGGGGGTTACGCTCGTCATGATCGAGCACGTAATCCGATTGGTCATGGGAGTTTCCGATCGCGTCGTGGTGCTCAACTCGGGTCAGAAGATTGCAGAGGGACGACCAGAGGAGATTCGCGAGGATCCTGCGGTGATCGAGGCTTATCTGGGAAAGCAAGTCGATGCTGGACGTGCAGCATCTTAGTGTTGCGTACGGCGTGACGGAGGTGCTCCGTGATGTCTCGTTCTCCGTGCGCGAGGGCTCGGTTGTCGCCCTGCTCGGTGGCAATGGGTCGGGCAAGAGCACGCTCCTCAATGCATTGAGCGGGCTAATTGCGCCCAAGGGCGGGTCGGTGCGCTATTTGGGGGAGGAGACCGCGGGGCTTGGAGCGCATCAGATGGTTCGCCGCGGCGTCGTGCAGGTGCCGCAGGGGCGCGAAGTCTTTGCCGACATGTCGGTTAGCGACAATCTTGAGCTTGGGGCGGCTACACGCTCCAATCGCAAGGAGATCCGCAACGACATGGGCGATGTCTTCGCCTTGTTTCCGGTGCTGCGGGAGCGGCGCATGCGGGCAGCCGGCAGCCTCAGTGGTGGCGAACAGACGCAGCTGTCGATCGGCCGTGCCTTGATGGCGCGAGCCAGGCTGCTCCTCATGGACGAGCCCTCGGTGGGGCTTTCGCCACGCATGGTCGACGCGGTCATCGAGGCCATCCTGCGCTTGCGGCAGCGCGGTCTCACCATCCTACTGGTAGAACAGAACGTGGGCGTTGCTGCGGCTGTCGCCGAGCAGGCGCACGTGCTCAAGGATGGCGTCATCGCTTACGCTGGCCAGGCCAAGCAACTGATCAACAACCCGGAGGTGCTTGCCTCCTATCTAGGGCGATGATTGGACGTTAAGCTCGCCCGGGCGCACTTGGAGATTTGTCAATGGCACGAAAGCTCACGGTTGCCGCGGCGCAGACGGGGCCGGTCTTGGGTGGCATGGAAGAGGGCGTTGAGGCGGCCTGCGCGATGGTGCAGGAGGGTGCGCGCAAGGGTGTCGACATTATCTGTTTTCCCGAGGTCTTCCTCGCGCCATTTTTCCCCAACCGGCTCGTCCGGGACTACGAAAAGCATTTCCTAACCCTGCCAAACGCGGTGACCGACCCGCTCTTCGCTGTCGCGCGGCAACACAAGGTGGGGCTGATTTTTGGCTACGCCGAGCGTGCAGGCGCTTATTTCTACAATTCGGCTGCGGTCTTCGATCGCGCCGGGCAGCTGGTCGGCACGTACCGCAAGACCCACATTCCCGCTTATTTTCCGAGCGAGCTTCGGGGCGGTACGGGCTCCTATGAGAAGTTCTATTTCTCTCCCGGTATGAGCCTGCCAGTATTCGAGGTCGAAGGCGTCCGCTTTGGCATTCAGATCTGCAACGACCGGCTTTATCCCGAGCCCTCGCGGAAGCTCGCGCTCAAAGGTGCCGAAATCATCTTCATGCCGATTGCCTATGCGACCTATGGCAACGACGATTATCGCGTTGCAATCTGGGATCTGCCGCTGCAGGCGCGCGCCTTTGACAACGGTGTGTTTGTGGTAGCAGCCAATCGGGTTGGTGATGAAAACGGCCGACGTCACATCGGCAAAAGCGCGATCGTCAATCCCCTCGGCGGACGGATCCTGAAGCAAGCGGGCATGGATCGGCCTCAGTTGTTGGTTGCTGAGATCGATCTCGATGACGTCGACAAGGCACGCCGCAGCCTCCCCTGGTGGCGCGACCGGCGGGTCGACCTCTATGGCAACCTCGATCCCGCGTGAAAATCATGCCGCGCAAAGAGCACCGTTACGTGGAGCGTGTGTGGCCCACTGTCATCGGCTGCGGTGCGATAGCCGCACGCGTCGCCCAGCAGCACCGGGGCGGGCTTGCAGGCGTTATTGCCATGGGGCAGTCTGGCATCGGAAAACCGAGCCCGAACCGTCGCATAGAGGGCTGAGCCAGGCGAAGGAGCTGGACATGGGGCGTACAATCAAGGTCGCCGCGGCGCAGACCGGTCCGGTGTTCGGCGAGGATATGCGGCCGGGCGTCGAGGTCGCCTGCCGGATCGTCAAGGATGCGGCGTCGCAAGGAAGCGACATCATTTGTTTTTCGGAGCTGTTTTTGACCCCGTTCTTTCCCAATCAGCTGCGATCGGACTACGAGCATTTCTTTCTCCAGCTGCGAAATTCGGTTACCGATCCGCTTGTCGAGACCGCGCGTCGCAGCAATATCGCACTCATCCTTCCTTTCGCAGAGAAGGCAGGCCAGCACTATTATAATTCGGCCGCCGTGTTCGATCGCGCCGGGCACCACGTCGGCACTTACCGCAAAACCCACATCCCAGCCATCCTTCCCTCCGACGCCAAGGGCGGTACGGGATCCTACGAGAAGTTCTATTTTACGCCGGGCGATGCGTTGCCCGTCTTTGAGATGGAGGGGGTGCGCTTCGGGATCCAGATTTGTTACGACCGCAAGTTTCCCGAGGGTTGCCGTGCGCTGGCGGTGCAGGGAGCACAGATCATTTTCATGCCCATCTGCGCCGCAACCTACGGCGAGACGACGCTCCGCGAAGACACCTGGGAGCTCCCGCTGCGAGCCCGTGCCTACGAGAGCGGCGTCTTCGTCGTTGCCATCAATCGGGCGGGCAACGAGAACGGCCGTCGGCACATCGGCAAGAGCATGATTGTCAGTCCCGTTGGCGCTTGCGTGCTGGCCGTGGCAGGCGTCGATGACCCGCAGCTGCTGGTGCAAGAACTCGACCTTGATGACGTCGCGGCGGCGCAGAAGAGCCTGCCCTGGTGGCGCGATCGCCGGCCAGATCTCTACAAGCCTCTCGTTTGACGGCCTAGGCAGTGGCAATGGGTGAGTTCGATCTGCCCACGACAGTTTCTAGGGATGTATCCGATCAATCTGCTCTGGCACGCATCGTGGCCGAGCAAGCACTTGCCATCCGTTTCGACGATATCCCCTCCGACGTGGTGGCGCTAGCCAAGCTCCACTTTCGCGATCAGCTGGGCATTGGCCTCATTGCGGCGACTCTAGCCCGCAATCGCCCACTGGCGGCCCTTGCATCGCTGTTCGGGACAGGGGGAAACTCGACGGCCCTCGGCTGCGCGACCCCGGTGATGGCTGCGGCGGCCGCGCTTCGCAACGGCGCGCTCATGCACTCGCTCGAATACGATGCGACCCACACCGCCTCGATCACGCATGCAGGCTCCGTGGTGGCGCCAGTGGCGCTTGCCCTGTGCGAGGAGATGGGCGGATGCGGCGCCGAACTTCTGCGCGCCTTTGTCGTCGGCTGGGAAATGTTTGTGCGCTTAGGGCTCGTCGCACCGGGATCCTTCTCCAAGCGAGGCTTCCAGTTCACGGCGGTGGGCGGGCCCTTGGCTGGTGCACTCACTGCCGGCCTCTTGCTGGGACTTGACCGCGAGCAGCTGAGGAGTGCACTGGGCATCGCCGGCAGTCAGGCCAGCGGCGTAATGGAGTTTGTGCATGAGGGGGCAACAGTCAAAGCTCTGCACGCTGGCTGGCCGGCTCACGCGGGGCTGCTCGCGGCACGGCTCGCCAAGGCCGGAATGACGGGTCCGTCGAGCATTCTCGAAGGTGCGGATGGCTTTTACGCCGTATATGCGGGTGATTTGGGCGCACCAACGCGGCTGCGGCAGCAATTGAACACGTTCGGTGACCGCTGGCATTTCCGCGAAGCGGCTCTGAAGGCACGCGCTTGCTGCCACTATATCCAGCCCTTTCTCGAATGTCTGGAAGACTTACTTAGCCGCGATCTCGATCCACAGACGATAGAGGCTGTCCACTGTGAGGTTCCAACCGGTGAGGAGACCTTGATTTGCGAGCCCTGGTCGGAAAAGCTGCGGCCGTCCACCGCCTATCAGGCGAAGTTTAGCCTGCCCTACGCTTTGGGTGCGCTTTTGGTGGATGGCGCCGTGACGGTTGCCACCTTTGAGGGCCCCACGAGAGCGCAGGTGTGTGCGCGCGCTGATCGCGTGACGTGGTCGCCAATGGCAGATGGAGACTTTCCCAACCGCTTTGGAGCGCGCATCACGGTGACGACGCGCTGCAACGACAGGTTCACAGCCGAGGTGGAAAATGTTCGCGGCACGCCGGGGCGGCCTTTAACTGAAGGCGAGGCGCTCCGCAAGTTCTACGATTGTACACTCCCTGTGCTTGGCGATGATGTGCCCGAGCGGCTTGCTGAGGCTGTCGAGCAATTGCATCGCGCAGAGGACCTCGCCGCCCTCACGAGCGCGCTTCGGAGCGTGCGTTGAGCCGGTCGGCCCGGCAATCGCGCCTCGTCGGCAGACTGGCGTGGCGTGTCAACCATGAGGCCTAGGTTGATATGGAGACGGTACTTATCGGCGGTACGTTGATCGATGGAACGGGCTGCGAACCGCTGCCCCGCGCCGGAATTGTGATGAACGGAGGCAAGGTCCTGGGAGTGGGACCGTTGGCTCGGCTCAGCTACGGTCGCGATGCTCGTGTTGTCGATGTCGCGGGGCTGACCATCATGCCGGGCCTGATCGACACCCATACGCACCTCACCTATCACGGCGACCAGCCCAACGTCTGGCAGCTCGAGTTCGAGGAGAGCGTGGAGCTCGACACGTTGAAAGCGGCGAGCAATGCGTCGCGCATTCTGCAAACGGGTTTCACCTCCATCGGCGATGGCGGTTGCCGCGGCTACATTGGCCCGGCGATTCGCGACGGCGTGGCACAAGGGATCATTCCTGGTCCCCGTATCGTGGCAGCGGGGCCCATCCTGACCGGTTCGGCGGGGCTACTGGACAGCATGCCGGCGTGGATCCGCATGGAAAGCGACCAGGCGCTCGGGATGACGGTTAATGGCGTCGATGAGGTGCGCCGTGCGGTGCGGACTCAGGTCAAGGGTGGTGTCGACTGGATCAAGGTCTCGGCAAGCGGTGTAGCAGGCTCGCGATTCGCGACCGCCGAAACCGAGGACTTAAGCGCCGACGAGATCGCTGCGGCGGTGTCCGAAGCGCGCAAGTATGGCAAGCCCGTCCATGCGCATGCCCATTCGCGCGAAGGTGTACGCGCGGCCGTCGAGGCGGGGGTGCTTTCGCTCCATTCGGGCGAGTTTGTCGATGATGAGCTCCTGCTTCTGATGCGCGAAAAGGGCATCATCTTCAGTCCCACTGTCGCCTGGCTACACGCGCGCTGCCTGCCGGGCTACGTGCTCGCCGCGAACCCAGCGTTCGTGGATGAAGCGTGGCGAGCTTACGCAGCGGCCAAAGTATCGATCGTCAGGGCGCGACAGCTGGGCGTGAAGATGGCAATGGGCTCAGATGCCTCGCACCGCTTCCACCACGTCCCCGATGGCGCCCTCGAGCTTGAATACTATCAGGAGTTGGGCTGGTCGGCCATGGAGGTGATCACGGCTGCTACCAAGACCGCGGCCGAGGCTATCAATCGTGGCACAATGCTGGGCACCCTCGCGCCTGGCAAATTCGCGGACATCCTGGTCGTTGAGGGACCTGTCTGCGAGGATGTGGGCGTGCTTCGCGATAAGCGCAACATCAAGTGGATGTTCCAGGCAGGTCGTGAGGTGGTGCTTGCGGCGGACCGCGGTATCTTGGGCAGCAATTTCAAGGTCGCCGAATGGCTAGATGAACCGTTGGGCCGGAGCGATCCGCGCCCTCACGTCGATAAGGCCCGCCCATGAAGCAAGCCGATCGCGATGCTCTGATCAGCGGCGAAGTCGCAAGCGCTTTTGTCGACGCGCGATTGATCGACGGAATCGCTGACGAGCCGGTCGACAACGGCTTTGTCAGAGTGCGCGAGGGGCGGATTGCAGAAACTGGTCCGATGTCCGCCTATCGCAAGTCCGGAGGAAATGAGCGCGTTGTCGACCTCGGCGGACAAACCCTGCTGCCCGGGCTCATCGACTGCCATGTGCATTGCGTCTACAGCGGCTTCCGCAGCCTTGAGGAAATCGATCGTTGTCCAGTTGAAACTGCGGCGATCAATGGCGTTGTGAATGCCGGGCTGATGCTCGATGCAGGCTACACCACCGTGCGCGACGTCGGTACGATCGGCAACGTGGCCGTTGCCGTCCGCGATGCCATTGCGGCAGGAAAAGTGCGCGGCCCTCGCGTGATTGCGTCCGGCCAAATCATCGGCCCGACCAGCGGCATGATCGACACCCTCCCCAGTCACTGGAGCACGTCGAGCGGGCTGGGTGTGTGTGTCGACGGCACGCAGGCGATCGTCAAGGAAGTTCGCCGACAGATCAAGAATGGCGTCGACAACATCAAGCTTGGCGCAAGCGGGGTCGAAGTGGGTCGCTACGCCTACAGCTGGATGACGACGCTGAGCGCCGAGGAAATCACCGCAGCGGTCGGCGAGGCCCATCGGTGGGGCCGCACGGTTGCGATCCACTGCCAGTCCTTCGATGCGGCAAAGTTTGCGTTGCGTGCTGGGGCCGATACGATCGAGCACGGCACGCGCCTCGACGATGAGGCGCTGGCGTTGTTTGCCAAGTCGCGCACGGCGCTGGTACCGACCCTCTCAACCTTGTTCAGCGTGCTCGAGCTCGGAGAGACCCTCAACCTCATGCCCAAGCAGCGCGAGGAAATGGCCGTCAATAAGGACCACTGGCTATCCGCCGTGGCGCGTGCGAGAGAGCTCAATATCCCCATCGCTGCTGGCTCCGACATCGGCAACCGTTATCCGCACGGCAGGAACGCGCGGGAAATCGAATTCCTGGTTCGCGCAGGATTGTCGCCGATCGAGGCCCTCAAGGCGACGACAGGCACGGCCGCACGCATTCTCGGGAAGCAGGGCACCATCGGTGCGCTCACACCGGGCGCCTATGCCGATCTTCTGGTCGTGGACGCTAATCCACTCCAGGACGTCTGCGTGCTGGGCGACCGCGAGCGCATTCGCTTGGTGATGCTGGAGGGCCGAGCCGTCGGTGGCCGCGAGGTTGCGCCTTCGCATGGCCCACAATCGCTGGCTCCATTCCCCATTAGGCTGTGGCAGCCCCGCGAACCAGTGGCCCGCTGATGGATGCGCCCGAGGAATGACGATCAGCACACCAGGGTTGCCGACGCGGGGGCTGTAGGAGCGGCTCAGGTCGGTGCATTGCTGGGCGAGATGCTGCGCCGCACGTACCGTCCATGGCCGATCGCGTCGGCACTCAATTGCTCATCGCGGTAAACAAATCGGCCGCGCACCATGCTGTGGATGACCTTCCCCTTGAAGCGCCATCCATCATAGATCGAGAAGCCTGCGTCGGAGTGCATGCTGGCGCCATCTGCAATCCATTCTCGATCGAGATCGACGATGGCGAAATCAGCCTCCCGACCAATGGCGATGCAGCCCTTGGCGTGACAACCCATCACGCGGGCGGGGTTCTGGCTCAGGACGCGGGCAATGAGAGGCAACGGCATCCCGCGCTTGTGATATCCTTCGCTCAGCATCACAGGAAGAAGTGTTTGCAGGCCGGGGAAGCCAGGCGATGCTTTCCAGATGCCGCCAGCCTTTGCCGCGACCTGGCGGTGTACGTGATCGGTAGCGACGACGTGGATCTTACCGGCTTTCAGTGCCGCCCACAGCGCTTCGGTGTCGCTCGCATTCCGGATCGGGGGGCCGACTTTGCCGATATCGCCGCCCTTCCAGTCGATCGTATGCGTGAGGTAGTGCGTACAGGTTTCAATGGTCAGATCCGTCCCGAGCCTGAGCTGCGCCAGCGCGGCCTCCAGCGCCGCTTCGGAGGTGCAGTGTACCAGGTAGACGGGAGTCCCCGACTGACGGGCGAGCGTCGCTACGCGATGGATCGCCTCGGCTTCGACAAAGGGCGGTCGGGAATTGTTCCAGGCGGCCAAGCCACCCTTGCCCTCGGGATCCGCCGCCATGAGGCGGCGACCCAGGATCGAAGCGACCTCGATGTTCTCGCAGTGCGGGCAAAGGATACCCTGGCATTTGGCGACTGCCTCCGCCAGGCGGAACAAAAAACCATCGTCGATATCGGGTAAGCCGATGCGCAGTCCTTCGCCGCCGCGGCAATACATGAAGACTTTGAAGGAGGGAATCCCGTAGGCCTTTGCGTAGTTCGCTACGCCGGCCAGTTGTTCTTCGGTCGAGATGACGAGGTGCAGACCGAAATCGACGCGGCTCCCGGCAGCAGTGACGGCGCAGATCTCGTCTATCAGGGCGGGCTCGAATGCGCTGCTGGAAATAACGTAGGACAAGAAGGTGGTCACGCCACCGGCTGCAGCGGCCGCCGACTCCGTTTCGGCATCACTGGCAGTCCGTGGCCGTCTGATATCCGCACCATGTCCCAGATGGATGTGCGCATCGACGACTCCGGGCATGATCAGGAGACCTTTTAGGTCGACCACAGCCTCTCCCGTCAGCGTTCCCGGGGCGGCGATGGAGGTAATGTGAGCGCCGGCTATGCCAATATCAGCCTCAACAACGCCCCCATCCGGGAGAACGGCCTTGGCACCCGTCAGTACCGTATCCAGCACGCGCACAGCCACCGCCTGTTACCTCACTTTGCCCTGGTCCACACTTAGGATCTCGCGGCGTCCATTGACGCAACCATCGGCCCGAGCTCGCGCAGGATGACATCGCGCGGCGCGATCTCCGGGGCGACCGGGATGGCTAGGATCACCTCGTCGACGCCGCAGCCTGCAAGCGCCCTTGCTTGTTGCTCAATCGCCCCATACTCGCCGCAGAACGCAAAGCGACTAACGAGCTCGTCTGGGATGAGGCGCGCGAAATCGGCCTGCGCGCTCCCATGTTGACGAAAGTCATAGGCTTGTTTGACTTTGACTGCGACCTGCCGCGTGAGATCATCGACCTCGCCCGGAACGTTGCGCAAGATGGTGCGTGCAACGTTGAACTTCACGGCCTGAGGATTTGGATGGCACGCAGCCCATACAGCGATCTTGACGCTTGCCTCTTCTCGCGCCGCGGCGCGCCTGCCCTCGCCCACAATGCGCACCGCCTCACGGATGAATTGCGGCGCGATACCATTCATCAAGATCACCCCGTCGGCGATCCTCCCTGCCAGCTCCAGCATCCTTGGACCCGTCGCCGCAACATAGATCGGCACGGGAGGTCCGAAATGGCTGAGTTGGGCCGTCTTACCTTCGCCAAATGAGGCCTCCTCGCCCGCGAGCAGCTTGCGGGCAAGCGCTACGGTGTCCGCCAGGACTGGCATCTTGGCGGCCTCGAGGTTCATCGACTTGAGTGCGCTGTCGCCTACACTGATGCCAAGGGAGGCTCGCCCTCCGCTGAGTTCTGCGAGGGTGGCGAAGGCCGCAGCCGTGACCGTGGGGTGACGCGTCAGGGGATTTGTGACGGCTGTGCCCAAACGGATCCTACGCGTCGAAACCGCGAGTGCGCCAAGCAGTGTATAGACCTCGTGGAATAACAGATGTGAGTCGAGAACCCAAAGCGCCCAATAGCCCATTGCGTCCGCGAGTTTGGCACTCGCGATGGTGGCGGCGGGCGCCTCGTTGGGGTAGATTCCAAGGCTGATCTTCACTCCAGCACATCCCTGCAATGCGCCATTTCGCGCCCTGTCGTACCCTCAAGACAGGTACGCGCCTGCGATATCTCCCGGCCGGACGAAGCGCTCCGATCCAGTTTTCGCTGGGCTGTGGCCGTCGGTGCAGCCAGGCGCGCCACCAATGGGGACCTTCGATCCGCGTCTCGGCACGATGCCGCAGCTCTCCGTCGCGGTCAACGGCGAGGCGAGCCGCACTATCTTGAAAATTCCGTGGGCAAACCGGAGCCTTAGGCGAAGATCTCGCCGAGTGCAGAGATCGTCTCAAGCGCCCTGGCCTGCTCCAAAAGGGGCCATTGCACGCGCATGATGAAATGATTTACGCCGAGCAGCGCGTGGTAGCGCTGGATTTCGTCCTTTACAAACGCTTTGTCCCCGATGATGAACCGGTCCTTGACGAACTCCTCGAAGGGTTGCGCGAACGACTCTGCACCCTTCGACTGCTTGTCCAGGCCCCAGGACGAATAGGCCGCGTACTTATATTGGAGGGCGGCCTTGCATT
>JAMXLN010000041.1 GCA_024281145.1 Hyphomicrobiaceae bacterium
CCCCCATCCGCGCCATCAGCGGCACGCGCTCGCCGGATTGGAGCGCTTTCTCCGGATTGGAGGCGGTGCCGTCGAGACCGCGCTTTTTCACGCCCTGCACGATGGCCGCGAGACGGAAGAAGGAGAAGGCCAGGTAATAGGTCCACGCGGGGATGCCTGGGATGGCCATCCGTTCGCAATATTTGGCCACATATTCCTCCTCCGTTGGAATGCCAAGCGCCTTGCGATCGACGCTGGCGAGGCCGCGCATCGTCTCGTAGTTGGGAAAGCGCCACTGCATGCACTGGTAGGCAAGGTCGGAGAACGGGTGGCCGATGGTGGAGAGCTCCCAATCGATGATGGCAAGCAGGCGCGACCCGTCGGGCTTGAAAATCATGTTATCGATGCGGTAGTCGCCGTGCACGAGGCTCGATCGGCCGTCGTCGGGGGGCTCGTTCGCCTCGAGCCACTTGATTAAGATTTCCATGTCCTCGATGTGCTCGGTCTCCGAGGCGCGATACTGCTTGCTCCAGCGGTCGCGTTGGCGCGCGAAATAGCTGCCTGGCCGCCCGAAGTCCGCAAGGCCGATCTTGGCGGGGTCGGCCCGGTGCAGTGCGGCGAGCGCTCGGTTCTGTTCGTCGTAGAGCTTGCCGCGCTGAGCGCTCGTGAGCTCCGGCAGTGCTGGATCCCAAAACACGATGCCCTCGACGAACTCCATGACAAAAAATGCAGTGCCGATCACGCCGTCATCCTCGCACAGGAGCAGCATGCGCGGCACCGGTACGTCGGTCTGCCCCAGCCCCCGCATCACGCGATATTCGCGGTCGACTTGGTGCGCGCTCTTCAAGAGCACGCCCGGTGGCTTCTTGCGCAAGACGTATTTACCGGTGGGGCTGGAGAGGATGAAGGTGGGGTTCGATTGCCCGGTCGGGGTCTTGTCGGCTGCGATCGGCCCCCGGAAGTCCGGCAGCTCGGTTTCGAGATATTTGGCCAACGCCACAGTGTCGATTTGCGCGGCCTGATGGGCAAGGGAGGTCATGGGCGCTGTTTCCGTCGTTGCCAAGCGCGTGCCCGGGGATCGCGTTCACACCTTCCGCCCCGAACACGCCCGGCGCTGGATCTGGGCGGCAAGCGCTGAGAACACATTTTCAGATCTTCTGGTTCGTATATCGCCTGAGCTCGGCGCGAGCGACCTGGCGGCGGTGTACCGCGTCGGGGCCGTCGGCCAGCCGCAATGTGCGCAGATGCGTCCACATGTGGGCGAGCGGCACGTCCTGGGTGATGCCCATGGCGCCGTGCATCTGCACCGCCTCGTCGGTGATCTCCAGCGCGATGCGGGGCGCGACGACTTTAATCTGTGAGATCCAGGGCGCTGCTTCGCGTGGGCTCGACGTGTCCATCATGTAGGCGGCCTTGAGGCACAGCAGCCGCGCCATCTCGATCTTCATGCGGCTTTCGGCGATGATGTCGTAGTTGGCGCCCAGTTGATGGAGCGGTTTGCCAAATGCTTCCCGCGTCAACGAACGCTTGCACAACAACTCCAGCGCACGCTCCGCTTGGCCAATGGCGCGCATGCAATGATGGATTCGCCCTGGACCCAGTCGCCCCTGCGATACCTCAAAGCCGCGGCCGACCCCGAGGATCAGGTTCTCCTTCGGCACGCGCACGTTGCTGAAGCGGATGTGCATGTGGCCGTGGGGCGCGTCGTCATCGCCATAGACCTTCATGCCCCGCAGGATATCGACGCCCTTGGTGCCCGCGGGCACCAGGATCTGCGAGTGCCGCTTGTGCTTCTCCGCCTTCGGATCGGTGCACACCATGACGATGTAGATCCTGCAGCGCGGGTCGCCGGCGCCCGAAGCGAACCACTTCTCGCCGTTCAACACCCATTCATTGCCATCGAGCCTGGCATCCATGGCGATGTTGGTGGCGTCCGAGGAGGCCACCGCCGGCTCCGTCATGACGAAGGCGGAGCGGATCTTGCCTTCGAGCAAGGGCTTTAACCATGCCTCCTTCTGCTCGGGCGAGCCGTAACGCTCGAGCACCTCCATGTTGCCGGTGTCCGGCGCCGAGCAATTGAAGGTCTCCGGCGCCAGCCGGGACCAGCCCATCTCTTCGGCCAGGTAGGCATACTCGACCGTGGTGAGCCCGTAGCCATCTTTGCTCTTGGTCAGCCAGAAGTTCCACAATCCGCGCTCGCGCGCCTTGGCTTTGAGGCCCTCGCGGATCTCCTCCTGGCGCTTCGTGTAGGCCCAGCGGCTACCACCCTTGCCGATCTCGGCTTCGTATTCGGCCTCCAGGGGCACGATGTCCTCGCGCACCATGGCGCGCACCTTCTCCACCAGTGGCTTCACCTTGGGCGTCATGCCGAGATCCATCGCTTCCTCCATCCAGCTCGCGTCTATCCGATTGAAGCACGCCGCATCGCGCGAGAGAAGGCATCCCCAGAGGGCACGGGAGGTTCTCCCGGATGCAACGGGCGCGGTATCTCACGTGCTGGGCTAGAGGGGTCGCCGGCTCTTGATGGCCGCGGCGAGCGTGCCTTCGTCGAGATAGTCGAGCTCGCCGCCGATCGGCACACCCTGCGCCAGGCGCGTCACCGCCACACCGTGGCCGTGCAGCTGTTCGGTGAGGTAGTGCGCCGTCGACTGACCCTCCACGGTGGCGTTGAGGGCCAGGAGCACCTCCTTGACCGGCGGCACTGCCCGCTCGATGAGCCGCACAACGTTGAGCTCTTCCGGTCCGATACCGTCGAGCGGAGAGAGATGACCACCGAGCACGTGGTAGAGGGCGTTGACCACGCCGGCGCGTTCGAGCGCCCACAGGTCGGCGATTTCCTCGACCACCACGATGAGGCTGCGATCGCGCCGCGGATCCTGGCAGATCGTGCAGGGGCTCACCGTGTCGATGTTGCCGCAGCTGGGGCAGGGGATGATCTTTTGCGCCGCCTCGCTCAGGGCCGCCGCCAGTGGCTGGAGCAGGTCTTCGCGCCGCTTGATGAGGGCCAGCGCCGCCTTGCGCGCCGAGCGGTGCCCGAGCCCCGGCAGTCGCGCCAGCAGCGCAATCAACCGTTCGATCTCCGCACCCGATGATTTCTTGCTCATGTGGGCAAGGCTCGCCTCAGCGGATCCCCGCTCCCTACGCCCCAGTGGCGAAGGGAGATCCTCAGAACAACTTCAGGCCTGGTGGAAGAGGCAAACCACCGGTGACTTCACGCATCTTGGCCTGCACGGCCGCTTCGGCCTTGGCCTTGGCGTCCTGGAAGGCGGCGAGGATCAAGTCCTCGAGCATCTCGGCTTCCTCGGGTTTGACAAGGCTCGGATCGATCTTGACCGCAAGGGCATCGAGCTTGCCATTGAGCTTGACCTTCACGAGGCCCGCGCCCGATTGGCCTTCCACCTCAAGGCCAATGAGATCCTCCTGTATCTTCTGCATGCGGCCCTGGATCTCCTGGGCCTGCTTCATCATCTTCATCAAATCCATGGGCCTATTCCTTGCCGGTGCATTGCACCTTTCGCGTTGGCGTTGGCTGAAGCTAGCTCATTGGCGCTGGCCCGGTCACCCCCACGCCGGGAACGCGCCCAGATCCGGCCCGCCGCCGACACAGTCTCGAGCTCCGTGCGAGGCTCACCATCATATAGGAAGCGACGCGGGACATCGCGAGGCAGAACGCGCAGAACCGGGCGCGAAGTTCCCGTTCCGGCCTTAGGGCGTCGGTTGGGTCGACGGCTTCTCATCCGAGCACCCCCCGCAGGTGCGCGAGGCCGCCCACTCGATGCGGGCGCAGGCTGCCGTGGTGTGACGACGGCGTCTTTGAGAGTTACTGGGCCAGGAGTGTTACTGGGCCAGGAGAGTTACTAAGAGAGTTACTGAGCCAAGAGAGTTGCCGGGCCAGGATCGGCGAAACCGCGCCTGGAGGAGGCCGCCGCCGAGCTCGGCCCGCTGCCGGCCGCGGCGACGCGCCCACAAGGTTTGCGCCCCCCTGTCTATGAGCTGGCCACGCCGGCGCCCTCGGCCAAGGGCGCCACCCCACGCGAGCCTAGATCACGCGCCCGCTCGCCTCATCGATGAGGTGCATATTGTTGAGATTGGCGGCAAGGCGCAGTGGGGCACCGTCGCGCGCACCGGCGTTGGGGTTGACGCGGCCACACACCTGCGTGCCGTTGACCGGAAAATAAACGAGCGTCTCCATCCCCATCGGCTCGGTGACCTCGAGGTTGGCCTCGAACGGCACCTCGCCGGGCTCCAGATGCTGGCCAGCCTCCGTGATGTGCTCGGGACGCAGACCCAGCAACAGCTTGCCGTTTTGCCTATGGTTTTGGTATTGCGCGGCCCGCGTGACCGGCACGGGGAACGAAAGCTCGTTGGTGAGCCGAATGCTGAGGCCCCCGCCCACTTCCTCCACTTCGCAGGGAATGAAATTCATGGCGGGCGAGCCGATAAATCCGGCCACGAAGCGCGTGCGCGGGTTGTGGTAGAGCTGCTGTGGTGTGCCCACCTGCTCGATATTGCCCTGGTTCATGACCACCACGCGGTCGGCAAGCGTCATGGCCTCCACCTGGTCGTGCGTGACGTAGACGGTGGTCGTGCGCACTTGCTGGTGCACCTTCTTGATCTCGGTGCGCATCTGCACTCTGAGCTTGGCATCCAGGTTCGACAAGGGTTCGTCGAACAGGAACACCTTGGGATTGCGCACGATGGCGCGACCCATGGCCACGCGTTGGCGCTGGCCGCCCGAAAGCTGCTTGGGCTTGCGGTCAAGGAGCTCCTTGATGTCGAGGATGCGCGCCGCCTCATCCACCCGCTTCTTGATCTCGGCCTTGGGATAGCGCTTGAGGCGCAGGCCGAAGGACATGTTCTGAAACACGGTCATGTGCGGGTAGAGGGCGTAGTTCTGGAACACCATGGCGATGTCGCGGTCCTTCGGCGGCACATCGTTGACGACATCGCCGGCGATCAGGATGTCCCCGTCGGTGATGTCCTCAAGACCCGCGATCATGCGCAGCGTCGTCGACTTGCCGCAGCCCGACGGGCCGACCAGAACCACGAATTCGTGGTCCGCAATGTCCAGATCGATGCCGCGTACCGCCTCGACCTCGTCGTAGCGCTTGACGATCTTGCGCAACTTGACTTCAGCCATAGTTTCCTCGCTCGGAGCCTCAACCCTTCGTTGCGCCAGCGGTGAGGCCGGCGATGTAGTAGTCCATCAGGAAGGCGTAGATGATGAGCGGCGGTGCGGCTCCCAAGAGCGCGCCGGTCATGATCTGCCCCCAATTGAACACATCGCCCTTGATGAGCGACGTGATAATGCCGACGGGCAGCACCAATTGGTCCGCCGACGTCGTAAAGGCGAGCGGGTAGAGGAACTGCGCCCAGCTCACGGTGAAGGCGAAGATGGTGGCGGCAATGAGCCCCGGGAGGGCCACGGGGATGAAGATCTTGGTCAGCGTTTGCAGCCAACCGGCGCCATCGATCAGAGCGGCCTCGTCCAGTTCCTTGGGAATGGAGGCGAAATAGCCGATCATGATCCAAGTGGCGAAGGGCACGGTGAGCGTCGGATAGACGAACAGCAGCACCCACCAACGGTTGATGAGTTGGATGTCGGTCCACTCGTTGAAGACCGCAAACATCTTGAAGAGGGGTAAGAACAGCAAGGTCTCGGGGATCAGGTAGGTGAGAAATACGCCGGTGGCGAGGGTCGCCGATCCCCAAAATTTCATGCGCGACAGCGCGAAGGCGGCAGGCACACTGATCAGCATGGTGAGGCTCACCACGAACACAGATACGACCGCCGAATTGCGGAAGTAGGTGAGAAACGAGGGCGAGGTGAGCAGCTCGACATAGTTGGATAGGGTGGGATGATAGACCCACCAGGGATTGGTGGCCGCCGAAATCTCCGCGCTGGTCTTGAGCGACGTAATCAACATGTAGACGGGCGGCGTCAGGAAGAAGATCGCAAACAGAACAAGGAAGAAGTAGGACCAGCGCAACGCCCAGCGCCGGTCTTGGCTCATGCTGCCGTATCGCGGCCGTGCTGCCGGCCTTGATGCTACCGCTGCGTCTGCCGTTGCCATGGGAGCCTAAGCCTCGTTGCCGCGCTTGGAGATGTCACGCAGGATGAAGACCGCCGCGACCGCCAGGATCGGCACCATGAACAGGGACACACTGGCGCCGAGGGGAATGTCACCACCCTGAATGCCAAGCCAGAAGGCCCAGGTGGCAAATACGTGCGTGCGGTCGATGGGGCCGCCTGCCGTCAAGATGCGCACGATGTCGAAGTTGGCGAAGGTGACGATGAGGGAAAACAGTGCCGTGATGGCAATGATGTTGCGCATCATTGGCAGTGTCACAAACCAGATGCGTTGCCACCAGTTGGCACCGTCGATGGCCGCCGCCTCGTAGAGCTGCTCGGGCACCGACTTGAGCGCTGCGAGATACATGATCATGAAGAACGGTGCCCCGATCCAGACGTTGACAAGGATCACCGATAAGCGCGCCCAGTTGGCATCGCCGGTCCAAGGCACCGGGCCAATACCGAACAACGCCAGCACCCAGTTGAAGGCGCTGTAGGAGGGGTCGAACAGCCACAGCCACGCCAGCGTGCTCATGGCCGGGGGGATCACCCAGGGCACCAGCAGCATCCCGCGCCATTTGCGCTGACCCTTGGCCGGAACGTTGTGCACGAAATGCGCGACGATGAAGCCGATGATGGCTTTGAAGATGACGGCCGTGATGGCGAAGATGCAAGACTGCTGCACCACCATCCAGAACGTCTCGCGTTTGAAGAGGAAGAAGAAATTGTCGAGGCCGACGAAGCGCTCCATCGACTTGTTGAGGGTGGCCAAATGCAGCGAGTAGAGCGCCGGATAGACGACGAACACCGCGATCAGCAAAATGAGCGGCAGGGCCATCAGAAAGGCGACGGTCGACTTTCTCTGCATGGTGCGGCGCAGCCCCGTGCGCCTGCGCGCCGGCACCGCGACCTCGCTCCGCCGGATGACTGCATCGACCATGGTGGACCTCGCTTTGGTATTTCGAAGGTCCCCCCGCGCCGCGGGGCACGGGGGGAAGGGACTGTCACCGTTCAGGTTCGCAAGTAGCCCTCAACCTCGCTCTCGGCCCAGGCCAAGGTCTTGTCCATCGGCTCGCCTTGCAGATGGCGCACGATCATCTTGGTTTGGATCGCCTGCGTGTAGATCTGGAAGGCGATCTTGGGTGGCGCCGGCGCTGCTGCGATCGACAGCGTCTGGTGGTTGTGCGGATTGGGATAGTGGTAGAGCGTGCCCTTGGGCGGCGCCTCCTCAGCCCAAACCTTGAGCGTGGTCAAATTGGCAAAGGACGGCAGGTCATAGCCGCCGCTCGCCACCACCAGCTTCTCGATGGCGTCCGGCTGCGACAGGTGCACAAGCAGGCTCTTGGCCGCCGCCTTGTTCTTGCTGAAGTTCCACACCCCCCAGAAATAGGGCAGGAACGGCGCGAAACGCCCCTTGGGTCCGGCGGGGAAGCCGTGCGTCCAACACAGCTCGGCCACCTGCGGCGCGTCGCGCTTGGCCACGGCCCACGCGCTCGGCGGATTCATAATGAGCGCGCCCCTGCCGGAGATGAGCCACTTGTTGTTGGAGGCGTCATCCCACGCGGGGGCGTCCGGGGGATAGAACGCGGCCGCACGCTTGCAGTAGTCGAGCGCTTCCTTGACCGCATCCGTCTTGACGGTGAGATCGCCTTTCGCGTTGACGAGCTCGGCGCCGTACGACTGGAAGAACGCGCCCGCCGTATCAACCGAATCGGAGGTCTGCCCCAGGCCGATCCCGAAGGGAAAGCCCGCCTTGTGACAGGCCTCGGCGGCCCGCAAATAGGTGTCGGTCGTCCAGTTCTCCGCCTTGGGCGGCGAGCCCGCGGGATACATGGCTTGAATGTCGATGCCGGCGTGCTGCTTCAAGAGGTCGATGCGCGAGCAGGGGCCTTTAATCTGGCTGCCGATCGTCGCCGGCACGGCGATCCAGTGGTTGTCTGCGCGTCCGAGATATTTGACCGTGTCGTTGACCGCACCGTTTTGCGCGATCAACTGTTCCATGATGTCGTCGACGGGCTCCAGGTTCCTGACCTGATCCTGCGGATACCAGGTCGGCATTGCCAAGATGTCGTGCCCAGACCGGGCCTGCGCTTCAGCTGCGATGGTCAGGAGGTTCTTGTTGCCCTGCGAGGTTACATAGTCGATCGCGACTTCCACCTTTTCTTTCGCCGCCCATGCATTGACGAGCTCGGTGGAGGCGCTGTTGGCCCCGGGCACCCAATGGTCCCACAACATGAGCGACAGCTTGCCCGCGGCCTGGGCGGTGTGCACGAACGGCGCCGCCAGCGCCGTCGCGGACGCCGCAGCCGTCCTGGCCACGAACTGCCGTCGGCTGAGTTTCGTCTTCCGCATTTCCATTCCTCTCCTTCTCCAATCTGTGCCGGGGTCCCGCCCCGGTCGCTAGCAGGCGGCCACCGCGTGCGGCGCTTTCCGCGATTTGAACGGATTGCCTGCGTCGCC
>JAMXLN010000042.1 GCA_024281145.1 Hyphomicrobiaceae bacterium
CGGTTGCCGATTGCATCCGCCGGGTCAAAGCCGAGAGCGGTTATCTGCTCGATCCCCACAGCGCCTGCGCCGTGGTGGCCGCGCGCAAGGTCATGACGAACGCGTCGCGTCACCTCCCCTATGTGGCGCTTGCCACGGCCCATCCCGCCAAGTTCCCGGACACGATGGAGGCGATCACCGGCGCGCGGCCAGCTCTGCCGCCTCGGCTCGCATCTTTGCTGAGTGATCGGGAGCGTGTCACCGTGTTGCGCAACGATCTGGGCGCGGTCCAGCGCTTCGTGGAGGATCGGGCGGGGCGCCGATCGGCGAAGAACAGATCGGGAGTTGCGGCATGAGCACGCAAACGACGCGGTTGGGGAACGGCCTGCGCGTGGTCTCCCACAATATGCCGCATCTGGAGACGGTGTCGCTCGGCGTGTGGGTGGCCGCGGGCGCCCGCCATGAGCAAGGGAGCGAGCACGGCATCTCCCATCTGTTGGAGCACATGGCGTTTAAGGGCACCGAGCGGCGCAGCGCGACCGATATCGCCGAGGAGATCGAAGCCGTCGGCGGCGAGCTCAATGCCGCCACCAGCCTGGAGACCACGGCTTACTTCGCACGCATTCTCAAGGGCGACATCGCCATCGCACTCGACATCTTGGCTGACATCCTGCAGATACCGCGCTACGCCCAGGATGAGCTTGAGCGCGAACGGGAGGTGATCTTGCAGGAGATCGCTGCCACGCGCGACAGCCCTGACGAGATCGCCTACGAGCTCCTCCAGGACGCAGCCTTTCCAAACCAGGCGATTGGCCGGCCGATCCTTGGCACGACCGAGAGCGTCGCCCGCTTCAGCGCCGACGATCTGCGCGCATTTCTCGCGTCCCATTACGGTGCCAGCCGCATGGTCCTATCGGCTGCCGGAAGCGTCGACCATGACGAGATGGTACGCCACGCTGAGGCCCAATTCGGCCGCCTCAATGGGGGCGTGGGGGGTCGATTCGAGCCCGCGCGCTATGTCGGTGGCACGCGTACGTCGGCCAAGCCGTTCGAGCAAAGCCATCTCCTGATGGCGTTTGCCGGACCGTCTTACCGCGCCCGGGATTTCTATACCGCCCAAGTGTTTTCGGGTTTGTTCGGCGGCGGCATGTCATCGCGTCTGTTTCAGGAGGTGCGGGAGCGACGCGGGCTTTGCTATGCGATTTATTCAAGCTGCTGGGCGCTGGCCGATACCGGGTTGTTCGGCATCCATGCGGCGACGGGACCGGAGATGATGAGCAAGCTGATCGAGGTCGTCGGCGATGAGCTCATTGGCGCAGCCGCAGAGAAGCCGGCGGACGCCGAGCTTGCGCGCGCCAAGGCGCAACTCAAGGCTGGCCTGTTGATGGGGCTGGAGAGCTCCTCGGCCCGCGCCGAGCAGATGGCGCGCCAGCTTTTGTTGTTTGACCGGTTGATGGAGCCGCCCGAGCTGATCGAGCGCATCGATGCGGTGACGGCCGAGGCTGTGCGTGAGCTCGCGGCCAACCTCGTCAGCGCTTCACCCCCGTCGGTGGCCGTGGTTGGTGCGGGACGCCGGGGCGAAGACTTCGCCCGCATGGCGGCCGAACGCGTGACGCGTGCATAGGCAGAAACTCCGCCAGGGCGGCGGGCCGAGTTAGGGGCAGGCAATGGCGTTCCTCAGATCCACATCGCCCGGCGATGGCGAGGCCGAACTCCACGGCCAGGCGGTCGTGCTGCGCCACCCGGCCATGGGCGACTATCTGGCCTGGGCGCAGCTGAGGGCCATGAGCCGCCAGCACCTTGTGCCGTGGGAGCCGCAATGGTCGCGCGATGAGCTGACGCGTTCGGCATTTCGACGGCGCCTGCGCCAATACCAGCGCGAGATGAAGGAAGACCTGGGGTACGCCTTCATCATCTTTCGCGTGAGCGACCTGGCGCTGGTGGGTGGGCTCAGCATCAGCAACATCCGGCGCGGGGTCGCGCAGGCGGCCTCACTGGGGTACTGGATCGGCGCGCCCCACGTGGGCCACGGCCACATGACGGACGCGGTCACGGCCAGCCTGCCCTTCGCCTTCGTCACCCTCGGCCTGCACCGGCTCGAGGCAGCATGCCTGCCACACAACACGGCCTCCGCGCGTGTTCTGCACAAGGCCGGCTTCAAGCGTGAAGGCACGGCGCGCCGCTACCTCAAGATCAACGGCACCTGGCAGGATCACGATCTCTTCGCCCTGCTGCAGGATGATGCACGGGCGTAAGGCAAGACACGGGACACGGGGCTCGGGGGTGATGACAACGCGCGGCAGGGTCGGCAACAGCGAGCGCGCATGGGCTTTTGGCCTCGCGCGCGGCGCCCTGCTGTGCCTTGTTGCGGCCTTCCTCGTCTTCGCCAACGCGCCAGCCGCCTACGCGCTCAAGTCCATCGCCGTTGCCAACGATCTCGACCGCGTCGAAATAACGGCGCTCGGCGAAGCCTACGAGGGACGCGGCGACGTTCTGCAGATCGAGACCGCACCCAGCGCCGACGGGGTGACGGGTCGCATGTCGGTGCGCGCAACCACGCCCGGCACCAACCCGGCGTGGTTCGTGTTCGCACTCACCAACACCACCGACAAGCCGATCGAGCGCTGGTTGGCATCGGACCGCTACGGGATGGTGGGCTCCGGCGTGGTGTGGCCCGATCTCGATGCGCGGCGCGTTGATGCCGTCACGCCATCTGTCGGGTACGTTCCCGAGCGCATCAAGAACGACCGGGCCGACGTGTTTCGTCTCTCGCTGGAGCCCGGACAGACCGTCACCTTCGTTGCCGAACTCGCCTCCGACCGCTTCGCCCGCCTGTTTCTGTGGAAGGCCATCGAGTACGAGCAAAAGAGCCGTGACCGCCAGCTCTTCAACGGCATCATGCTGGGGATCACCGGCCTGCTCGCCATCTTCCTTACGGCGGTATTTGCCGCCAATCACAAGGCCATCTTTCCGACCGCGGCCATCTTCACGTGGTGCGTGCTGGCCTACCTGTGCGTCGACTTTGGTTTCTGGCACAAGCTCTTTAATATTCGCCCGGAGGAAAACGCGCAGTACCGCGCCGCCACCGAAGCGGGTATGGCCGCGACGCTTCTCATCTTCCTTCACACCTTCCTGCGGCTTGGTGCGTGGCACGGCTTCGTGCGCATGCTGTTGGTGCTCTGGGTGGCCGCACAGCTCGTCCTCGTTGGCATAGCCTTCCTTGACCCGCGGTTGGCCGCCACCTTCGCCCGTCTTTCCAGCATCATGATTGCCTCGGTAGGCGGTGCACTGACACTGTTCCTGGCGATGCGTGGGCAGGACCGGGCGCTCTCGCTGGTGCCCACCTGGATGCTGCTGCTGGTCTGGCTGTTTGGCGCGGGCATCACCTTTACCGGCCGACTGTCGGGCGACGTCGTCGTGTTTGGCCTGACTGCCGGTTTGGTGCTCATTGTCGTGCTCATCGGCTTCACGGTCACCCAGTACGCGTTCCGCACCATGGAGCCCCTCTATGGTGTACAGCCCGGAGAGCAGCAGCTGCGATCGCTCGCCATCGACGGCGCGGGCGCCGGCGTGTGGGAGTGGAACGAGCGCCGCGGCGAGATCACAGTGAGCCCTCTCGTGGAGGCCACCTTGGGCCTCAAGGCCGGCCTCTTGTCGGCCAAGCTCGAGGACTTCACGAAGCATATGCACCCGACCGACCGCGAGCGTTTCAGGCTCCTGCTCTCCTCGGTCAAGGAGCGGCCCGACGGGGAACTGCGGGCGGAGTTCCGCATGCGCCACGCCGATAGCTCCTACCGCTGGTTCGAGCTCGAAGCCGCGGCCGCCCCGGTTACCGACCGTCGCAACGCCCGTTGCATAGGTCTCCTGCGCGATGTGACGGACGCCAAGCGCGCGCAGGAGCGACTGTTGCACGATGCCGTCCATGACAGCCTGTCGGGCCTGCCCAACCGCGAGCTGTTCCTCGACCGGCTTGCCATCGTGGCCAAGCGTGCCACGCTGGAACCGCTGGTGCGTCCGGCGCTCATCTTCATCAACATCGACAAGTTCAAGTCGGTCAATGGCTCGTTCGGCCTCATCGTCGGCGACAGCCTGCTGCTCACCATCTCGCGGCGACTTGCGCGCAACCTCGGGCCTCAGGACACGCTGGCGCGCGTCGGCGGCGACCAATTTGCGCTCTTGCTGCTCAGCCAGTCCAACCCGTCGGAACTCGCCATGCTGGCCGAGCAGGTACGCCGTTCGCTGCGCGCACCGATCAGCATCGCCGGCCGGGAAATCGTGCTGACCGCCTCGATCGGCATCGCCCTTTACGATGGGCCCGACGAGGATCCCGCCGAGCTCCTGCGCGAGGCCGAGATCGCCATGTACCGCGCCAAGCGGACGGGACCCGATCGCATCGAGATCTTCAACGCGGCGATGCGCACCGAGAAGGACGGCCGCCCAGCCCTCGAGAGCGAACTGCAGCGTGCGGTCGAAAAGAAACAGCTCAAGCTCGTCTATCAGCCCATCTATTATTTGCCGACGGAATCGCTCGCCGGTTTTGAGGCCCTGCTGCGCTGGGACCATCCCACCCGCGGCACCCTGAGCGAGGCCGAGTTCATGGCGATTGCGGAGGAATCCGACCTCATCGGTCAGCTCGGCTCCTACGTGCTGGCCCGCGCCGTGCGCGAGGCGGCGCGCTGGCAGAAGGAGCTGCCCCGCCCGGATGCGCCGGTCTTCGTGAGCGTCAACGTGGCGAGCCGGCTGCTGTTCAGACCAGATCTCGTCAAAGAGGTGCGCCACATCCTAGGACGCGCGGTGCTTCCACGCGGCTCGCTGCGGCTTGAGATCGCTGAATCCCTGGTGATGGACAACCCGGAGAAAGCGACCGCGGTGCTGCGCGAGCTCTCCGATGCCGGGACCGGTCTAGCGCTCGACGACTTCGCCACCGGCTACTCCTCGCTCTCCTATCTCAACCAGTTCATTTTCGACGCCATCAAGGTCGATCGCTCATTCCTGCAGGCGAGCGGTGAGAACGGTGCTGGATCCGTGATCCTTCGCTCAATCGTGGCGCTCGCCCACGAGCTCGGCAAAAACGTTGGCGTCGAGGGCGTGGAGACGGAGGATGAGGTTGGTCTCCTGCGCACCATCGGCTGTCACTACGGGCAGGGGTTTTATTACGGCGAGCCCATGCCAGAGCGCGATGCGCTGCAGCTCGTCAAGCTCGCACGCCGTACCGAGCGGCGCATGAAGCGGCGCAGCCTGCTGCGGCGCCGTATGGTCGCCGACGAGCTCCCCGACGAGCCTCAGCCAGCACCCTCAAGCGACCCGCCGCGTCAGCCGCCGGCGCAGCCGCCCGTCCATGCGGTGGCGCCTGTCCCGCGCAAGGCCGCGCCCGTCCAATCGCCGCCCCGCGGACCAGCGCCGGCGCAGCCAAGCCGGTCGGCAGGCGGGCCACCGCCGCTACCGATTGCCAAATCCGGCGCGGGGCCGCGAGCGATGCCGCCCGCCCCGGTGCTGCGATCGCAGACGCGGCGGCCTGAGGCTGCGCCACCATCGCCGCCCCGCTCCGCGGCAGCGTCCTCACCGCCGTCCGTGGCAATGGCGGTGGGACCCTCCCCGGCCAAGGCGCAGGCCAACGGCAACGGCGCTCGCGCCGCCGCCCCGGCTGCCCCCCTTCCTATCCCATCCGCCCAGCCGCGCACCGGCCCGCCCCCACTGCCCAGGACGCCAGCCGCAGACCAACGCCAGCCTCCGCCGCCGATGTCCGCCGCCCCGGCCCACAGCGCGCCCCAGGCGACGCCGCCGCCGGCGCGGCCCAATGGCAGGGCAACGACCAACCTCTCCAAGCTGCCGCCGGTGATCGCCGAAAGCCTGGCTAGGTTGGCGGGATGGAAGGAGGGGAGCTCGGTCAACCCACCGGGACCGGCAACCGCCGGTGCGGGCACACCGGCACCCCCGCCCGTCGACGGGGATGGCAAACCGCCCGCCAATTGAAGGAACGACCGCGTCGAGGCCTCAGGCGTGGCCGGCTTCGCTCACCAGATGGGAGGGGTCGATGCCGATTTTTGACATCGCCCGCTCGTATTTTTGCTCCAGGTTGCGGTCAAACAGCAGATCGAGATCGGCCGGGCAGTGCAACCAGCCGTTGGCGGAGATTTCGCTCTCGAGCTGCCCCGCCCGCCAGCCCGCATAGCCCAGCGCCAGGATGGCCTTGTCGGGGCCCTTGCCCGTGGCAATGGCTTTGAGGATGTCAATGGTCGCCGTCAGCGACACGCCCTCGTCGATGGTCAACGTTGAATCGGCAGCATAATAATCGGAACTGTGCAGCACGAAGCCCCGCCCGGTCTCCACTGGGCCTCCGACATGCACGTCCATCTCGGCCTGCCCAATGAGGATCCCCTCGTTCTTGTCGGTGGGGATCTTGAGTTGCTTCAACAGCTCAACGAAGCCGATATGGGGGGCGCGCTGGTTGACAATGAGCCCCATGGCGCCCTCGGCTGAATGGGCGCACATGTAAATGACCGAGCGCGCGAACCGCCTGTCGGTCATGACCGGCATGGCGACCAAGAGCTGCCCCTCGAGGTAGCCCTCCCCGCGCGCCTTCCATTTCCGTGGCGTCTGCATGCCCGCAAGACTAGCGCCGGAACGGGTTGGCTGGAAGGGGCTCGGCCGGTGATCACGTCCGGATCGAGCACTGTTGTATTGAGTTTGGCGCATGGCGCGCCTACTTTTGCTGCCGACGTCGAGGAGACCCATGGGCCGAACCATTCAAGCGCTGTTGAAGTTGGTGGCCGCCCTAGGCGCGGCTGGGCTCGTCGGCCCGGCGGCGGCGCAGAGCCAAGCTGCCGCTCAAGCTGCGGCCTGGACCCAGCTTCTGAACGCGCGGGCGCGCCTCATCGGTGGTGCGCCGGCGGCGCGTGATGCCCGGTCGTACCTGGCGGGTGTGGAAATCGCGCTCGATGAGGGCTGGAAGACCTATTGGCGCATGCCGGGCGATGCCGGTGTGCCGCCCAATTTCGACTGGTCGGGCTCCAGCAATGTGGCTGCCGTGAACGTCCTCTACCCGGCGCCCCGGCGGATGAGCGAGCCCGCCGCAGACACGGTCGGCTACAAGCATGCGGTGCTCTTCCCGGTCGAGGTGGTGCCGAAGGATGCGAGCCGGCCCGTGCATCTGGCGCTGGCCCTGGAGTTTGGTGTCTGCCGCGAGATCTGCATTCCGGCCGAAGCCAAGTTGTCGCTAGCACTCACCCCGACCGAGATGGCGAGCGAGCCCTCGCCCGCGGTGCTGGCGGCCCTCGAGCACGTGCCGCGGCCAACGGCAAGCCGCCACGCCGAGGATCCACGCATCACACGCACGAGCGCCTTCCTTGAGGGTGGTGAGCCGCACCTCGTCGTTGTCGCTCGCTTTCCCAAGGGCGACCGTGGCGCCGACCTGTTCGTGGAAGCCCCCGATGGCGTTTACGTGCCGATGGCCAAGCGTGTTCCCAATCCCAGCACCGCCGACGAGACGCGCCTTGAAGCCGACGCCGGCATTGACCTCGTGCATTTCGAGGTTGACCTCGCCCGCACGGGCAATGCTCACGAGCTCAAGGGTAAAACCCTGCGCCTGACCCTCGTCAGCGACGCGGGAGCGAGCGAGACGAACTGGACTGTGCCCTGAGGGCGGCGCAGGCCGGCGGAATGCGGGACGCCCCGTGATCGCCGGCAGGCTTGGCGAGCCGCATCCCAAATGACCTTTCGCCCTTTACCTTACGCTCCCGGCGGGCAAGGACGAATTTTGTCCGCGGGCGGCAGCGGCCGCAGCGCCACCCGCCGGTTCGGCTTGGCTTGGGCCCCACAACCGCCTAAGTTCAGCCGCGGCATTGTCCTGCCCTATCCCCAAGTCCATCGCCTGAAAGGATCACCACGATGACGATCAAGGTCGGCGACAAGCTCCCCGATTCGACGTTCATGACCATGGGAGCTGATGGGACCCCCAAGCCGATGCAAACCCGCGACGTGTTTGCCGGCAAGAAGGTCGCGCTGTTCGCCGTTCCAGGTGCCTACACACCCACCTGCCACAAGCAGCACATGGCAGGGTTTGTGCAAAACTTTGATGAGCTTGCCAAGAAGGTCGACACGGTCGCCTGCACGGCGGTCAATGACGTCTTCGTGCTGACCGCCTGGGCCAAGGACTCCAAGGCCGACGGCAAGATCCAGATGCTGGCCGACGGCAGCGCGGAGTTCGCCAAGAAGCTGGGCCTCGACATCGACCTCACTGCGCGCGGCCTCGGGGTGCGCTCCAAGCGCTACTCGATGGTCGTTGAGGACGGTGTGATCAAGTCGCTCAACGTCGAGGACGCCCCTCCCAATCACGACAAGTCGAGCGCTGCGGCGATGTGCAAGATGCTCTGAGCCCCGCGAAGGCGTTGCGCGCAACGCTTCGCGCGCTTCGCTTGCTCCAGGCCTTGGCGCCGAACCCACGCGAGGACGGGGCCTCAAGCGCAACTCGGGACACCCGCCTCTACGGGGGTGCAGACATGCACGCGAGCGGGACTACCCCTCGCGCAAAGGTTAACGCCACCCCATATAGGGCAGGCGCGGCACGTCCCGCGCATCCATCATAGGGCCTGGAGGACTGCCACATGCAGCTGTGGCGCAGAGATCGCGACCGCGACGCGACGTTCGTGTCCAATCGAGCCAGCAGCCAGGACGAGGAGCTGCTCGACGCCTATTCGAGTGCGGTCGTCAGCGTCGTGGAGGCGGTATCACCCTCGGTTGTGCACGTGCAGGTGCGCGGCGCGCGGCGCGGAGTGATGGCCCAAGGTTCGGGCTCCGGCACCATTCTGTCGCCCGACGGCATCGTGCTCACCAACAACCACGTCGTGGAGGGGGCAACGACCATCGAGCTTGCCCTCACCGACGGCCGGCGTTTTGCCGCGCGCGCGCTCGGCCGTGATCCTGATACCGACATCGCCGTGTTGCGCGCCGACACATCCGACGGTCTGCCGGCCGCGCGCCTTGGAAACTCCAAGAAGCTCAAGGCTGGGCAGATCGCCATCGCCATCGGAAACCCGCTGGGCTTTGAATCCACCGTCACTGCCGGGATCATCAGTGCCGTGGGCCGCTCGCTGCGCGCCCAGAACGGTCGATTGATCGGCGACGTCATCCAAACGGACGCCGCCCTCAATCCAGGAAATTCGGGTGGTCCACTCGTCAACTCGCGCGCCGAGGTGATCGGTGTCAACACGGCGGTGATCATGGGCGCGCAGGGCATCTGCTTCTCGGTGGCCGCCAACACGGCCCAGCACGTGCTGACACAGGTGCTGCAGCACGGCCGCGTACGCCGCGCTCGCCTTGGCATCGCTGGCGACCAGGTGGCGCTTCCGCAGCGCCTCAAGGCGAGGACCGGCCTCACCCAGGAGTCAGCTGTGCGCGTCGTCGAGGTGCAGCCTGGCAGTCCGGCACTGTCGGGTGGTCTCGCGCCCGGTGACGTGATCGTGGCACTCGATCAGGATGTGGTGACGGGCATCGACGACATCGCCCGCATCCTCGATGGCAGCCGCATCGATAAGCGCGTCGCGGTGCGCATCCTGCGCGAGGGCCGCCTGGAGACGATCGAGATCGTGCCGACCGAGCGCGTCGGATGAAGGTGTGCAGGGGCGCAGGCTTCTTGAGCCCGCCCTAAAGCACGCCGCTGTTGGAACCAGAAAGCTTGGCCACGTGAACTTGGCTCAGGGAACTTAGCCGAGCGAACTTGGCCGAGTGACCTTGGCCGAGTGACCTTGGCCTGGCGCGTTTGACCAAGGTCGCATTGGCGAGGTTGCTGTTGGTTAGGCCGCCTGGGGATGCCACCAGCGTCCCGCGACCACCACGCCCTCGGCCGCGATCTTGCGATCGCCTTCCATGTGCTCGCCAACGACATCCACATAGTCAAACCGCCCCTCCTTGACCTTGAGAACGGTTGCATCACCAACAGAGCCGGGCTTCAGGCTGCCGAGTTCGGGGCGCTTGAGGGCCATGGCCGCATTTTGCGTGGACGCAGCGATCACGTCGGAGAGGTTCATGCCCAGGCACAGGAACTTGGATAGCGTCGTCACCTGGTCAAAGGCTGGACCATTGATGCACAGCTGGTGCACGTCCGAGGAGATGGTATCGGGCAGGAAGCCGTTGGCCAGCATGGCGCGCGCGGTCTTGAATGCAAACGAGCCCTTGCCGTGGCCGATATCGAACTTCACCCCGCGTTTGCGCGCCTCCAGCACGTTCCGTTTGACGGTGCCCTGGTGCGTCACCGGCGCGTTGGGGAATGGGCGGAACGCATGCGTGAGGACGTCACCGGGACGCAGCATGTCGATCACTTCCTCGTAGCTGGGCGGCGGATGGTCGATGTGCGCCATCAGCGGCATGCCCACCGCATCGGCCACCTCGAGCGCGATTTTGAGCGGCACCGCACCGCTCGTGCCGGAGGCGTGCAGCCCAACTCGCACCTTGATGCCAACGATGACGTCGCGATTGGCATTGGCGACCTCCACGGCGGTAATCGGGTCCATCAGGCGCAGATCACCGCTTTCGCCCACCATGACGCGATTGGAGAAGCCAAAGATGCCCGCGTGTGAAACATGCAGATAGGCCAGGATGCGCACCTGGCTCCGGTCGATGACGTGCGCGCGGAAGCCGGCAAAATTGCCGGGTCCAGCACTTCCGGTATCGATCGAGGTCGTCACTCCGGAGGTGCGGCAGAATTCTTCCGCGTCGATGCCGAGCGAGGTACCGCCCCAGTAGACGTGGGTGTGCAGATCGATGAGCCCCGGGACCACGATCGACCCCGCGAGGTCGCGCACCTCGGTGCCTGGTGCGGGTTCTAGTTTGGGCGCTACCTTGGCGACTTTGCCGCCCGAGAAGGCCACATCGCTCACCGCGTCGAGCCGCTGGGAGGGATCGATCACACGCGCGCCTCGAAGGATGAGGTCGTAGGTCATGGCAGCTTCCCTTGCTGTTTGGCGCTCTGGAACCCCTTCCTAGCAGATTGCCGTGGTCATGGGAGGCGAGCCTTTCTGCAAATAGCCGCATATCGGCCATAAGGTGACCCAAATGCAGGCACATGAAGGTTGCGGGTGGCGCCCTATGTGTTACCTTGCACACGTGCGGAAAAGGAGGGCTCGTGGGGCAAGCTACCGCACGCCCGACAGAGACCGGCGTGTATGTGTTACGGTTTCGGGGGAGACATAAAGTGCGTTCAATCCGTCCTGTGGCCGCGATCGCGCTCGCGGCGTGGTTGGTTTTTCCCGCACCGGTTCCTGCTCAACAGGCCAAGAGCTACGTCCCAACGCCGGTGCAAGCAAAGCGTACGGTGCCCATCGTAGCGCAAGCGGGCGGCCATGCGGCGTTCACGGAAAAACTCAATCAGAACACCGTGACCGTCATCTCCGGAAATCCGAACGGAGCCTATCTCTATCTCGCCTTCGACATGTCGGCGGTGCTCGACTCAGGCAGCGACCTGCGCGTGCTCCCCGTCATCGGCAAGGGCGGCTATCAAAACATGATGGACGTGCTCTACCTCAAGGGCGTGGATCTGGGCATCACCCAATCCAACATCATGGGCTATCTCAAAAAGACCGGGGAGTTCGGGCCCAATATCGAGGCGCGGGTGGCCTACATCGCCAAGCTCTACAACGAAGAGATGCACATTCTGGCGGGACCCGGCATCACCAGCGTCCAGGATCTCAATGGCAAGCGCGTCAACCTCAGCGACATCGGCAGCGGGACGCAGTTCTCGACCCGGCTGATTTTCGAGCTGCTGGGCATCAAGGTCCAAGAGGTCAACTACGACCAATCGGAGGGCTATCAGCGCGTGAAGTCGGGAGACATTGCCGCCACCATCCTGATCGCCGGCAAGCCGACGGGCGCCTTCGGCAAGTTCAAGCTTGAGCCCGGTATGACGCTGCTGCCGATGCCGTACTCGGAAGTGCTCGAGCAAGACTATTTCCCTGCCAAGCTCACGAACGACGATTACCCCAACCTCATCCCCAAGGGCAGCTCGGTGGACACCATCGCCGTTGGTGCCGTGCTCGTCGCCTTCAACTGGCCGCGCAACACGGACCGCTACCGCCGGGTTGCTGCCTTCATTGACGCATTCTTTGCCAAATTCCCGGAGTTTCAGAAGCCGGCGCGGCACTCGAAGTGGAAGGAGGCAAACCTCAGCTCCACGCTCCGCGGCTGGAAGCGCTTCCCCGCCGCAGAGGAATGGCTGGCGGCGCACAATCCCGAGAGGCAGACCGTGGCTGGCAGTGTCCAGGTCGATCCGACGATCGCGCGCACCCAGGCGGCCAAGGCGGCGCCCAATGACCCCGCCGAGCAGGAGCGCCTTTTTCAGCAGTTCATGGAATGGGCCAAGACCCAGAAACGTTAGAAGAGCCGAGGCAGCATGCGAGAGGTCCCTCCTTGACCTTTCCCGCGCAACACACTCAGAGTGCAGCGCTGAGCACAGTACACTCTGAGTACCGCACAATCAGAACCAAGAGCAAATAGCCTAAGGGCACCAACAAAGTTAGAATGCGAGGGTGAGACCCGCGTGAACCGGGAGGGAACGACACCGGCAGATGGGCATCGCCGCGCAGGGCGCGTGCGAGGATGGGCCGCCCTTGCGTTCGTCCTCTTGGCCGGCCAACCCGCCCTCTTGGCACCATCGCGCGCGCATGCACAATCCAGTCTACAGCCCACCATCATCCTGCCCTCGGCGATCTCCGCCGAAGCCGCCACCCAAGCGGCCTTGCCCATCCGAGTGACGCCGGCCGACTCTGTGCCGCGCAACAGCTTCGTGCGCGTGCGCGGTCTGCCTCCGACAGCGGCCCTCACGGAGGGCTATTCGATCGCACCTGGGTCTTGGGCCGTCTCGCTGGCGGCTTTGCCCGAGCTCAAAATCATGCTCCCCGCGGGCACCACGGGCCGATCCGAGATCATCGTCACGCTGGTGTCCATCGACGGCTCGGTGCTGGCTGAGTCCAAGGCGACGCTGGCCATTGCCCCCGCCGGGCAAAGGAACGAACGCACCCTGGCGCGCGATGCAGGCGCACCGACCTCGGCGTCGATCCTTCGGGCCGGGGTGGGTGAGGGCGCAGAGCGCAACGTCCAGCCGCCACAATCGGGCATCCAGCTGCCGCCGCAGGATCGCGAACGGGCGCTCCGTCTCGTAAAGAAGGGCGACGAACAGCTGGCCGAAGGCAACATCTCGGCGGCACGCTTGTTCTACGAGCGGGCGGCCGACGCTGGACTAGCCCAAGGCGCGATGGCGCTGGCGGGCACCTTCGATGCGACCGAGCTCGCACAGCTCGGCGTGCGCGGCATCCAGCCCGACCCCAAGCAGGCGCGGCGCTGGTATGAACGCGCCCAGCAGCTCGGTGCAAGCGACGCTGAAGAGCGGCTGCGCCGGATCGGCACCAAGTGACGGCAACGGTCCCACCAAAGCCCGCCCCGCCTACCAAAGTTGAGCGCTGATTGGGGTCTCGCTACGGGGCCGACGGGGTCGTTTGACGCCAGGCCCACCGCCCGTAGCGCCAGGGTGCCAGGCGATGGCGCTCGCCGGCAATGTCGGGCACCGGATCGAAGCCGTGCGAACCCCAGGGGTGGCAGCGGCAAACCCGCGACAGCGCCAGCCAGCTCCCGCGCCAAGCGCCGTTGCGATCAATGGCGTCGAGGGCGTACTGCGAGCAGGTCGGCAGGTGCCGACATTCCACGCCCATCAGCGGCTTCAGCGTCCAGCGATAGGTATGCACAGGCGCTTTGATCAGGGCCTTGCCTGCGGCCCCGGCGAGGTCTTTGGCCGCGCTCTTAAGTGCACGCCTGCCGCCGCTGCCCATAAGCGCCCTTACGCTGAGGCCTCTGCCGGGGCTGCTTCGGTCCGCTTGGCCGCCGCCTTGGTGAGCGCCAACTCCACAGCATCAAACACCAAGAGGGTGGAGGCATGCCGGGCCTTGTAGTCCTTGACCGGCTGCAGCACAGCGAGATCCGCCCAGCGGCCCGTGGGAGGCGGCCCGCCCGCCTTGAGCATGGCGCGCATGGTTCGGCCGACCTCGCGAAGCTCCTCGGCATCGGTGCCTATGACGTTGCGGCCCATGACGGAGGCGGCAGCTTGCCCCAGGAGGCAAGCCTTTACCGTTTGCCCGAACGCGGCCACCCGATCGCCTTCGACCTTGAGGTCGACCGTGACCGTGGAACCGCAGAGCTTGGAGTGGGCGGTCGCCGTCGCGTCGGCATCGGCCAGACGCTCAGCCCCTGCGATGTGGGCGGCGAGCTCCAGGATGCGTTGGTTGTAGATCTCGCTCAGCTGCGTCATGGATTGCGCGAAGTCCCATTGGACGCCGTGGTCTGGATTTCTTGCCCGGACCAGGCTGACGTATTATATCCCCACATACTACCGTGACATGGTCGCGGCCCCAAGCGCGCGCCGTGCCAGCAACGCATATCGCGTCTGCACCGGGGGATTTCAACGCCCTCACGCAGATGCGAGCCCGCGGCGCGACGTCATCTTGCAACGCTTCAGGAACCCCAGCCATTCGCGAGCCGAGCCAGCACCAGCCATGAACGACATTGCGACCCGGAAGGGTGCCGTCTCCTTGAAGTCGCCCGCGCGCCGCAGGCCCACGCGGGCCGAAGCAGAGGAAGCGGTGCGTACACTGATCGCGTGGGCGGGTGATGATCCCGCACGCGAAGGTCTCAAGGACACGCCGCGGCGGGTCACGGACGCCTACGAGGAATATTTCTTGGGCTATGGGCTCGACCCGGCCGCGGTCCTCTCCAAGACCTTCGATGAAGCGGGCGGCTATGACGATCTCGTCATGCTCCGCGATATCCGGGTGGAGAGCCACTGCGAGCATCACATCACACCCTTCCTGGGCGTGGCCCACGTGGCCTACCTGCCGAATGGACGCATCGTCGGGATTTCGAAAATTGCGCGCGTCGTGGAGATCTTCGCCAAACGCCTGCAAACGCAGGAAACCATGACGGCCCAGATCGCCGACGCCATTGAGGCTGCCCTGATGCCGCGTGGGGTGGCTGTGCTGATCGAGGCCGAGCACCAATGCATGTCCATGCGCGGCGTGCGCCAGCCTGGCGTGCGTACCATCACCACACGCTTCACGGGTGCGATGGAATCGGAGGCGAGCTACCGCGACCGCTTCCTGCAGATGGTGCATGGGCCCCGATTCTGAGGGCATAGCTCCCCCGAGCCGAGAGATCGTTCGATGGCCGCCACCCCACCGCTCTTTGCCGCGCGCGGAAGCGCCGGTGAGGTCGAAACCGGCCTTTGCTTTCAGCCCAAGTTCGACGCCCAGGGCCTGCTGCCGGCCATCGTCACCGATGCCGCCTCGGGCGAGGTGCTGATGTTTGCCTGGATGAACGCGCAGGCCCTGGCATTGACGCTCGAGACGCAGATCGCACATTTCTGGAGCCGCTCGCGTCAGCGCCTGTGGCGCAAGGGCGAGGAGAGCGGCAACCTCATGCGCGTCAGCGAACTGCGCACCGACTGCGACCAGGACGTCCTTTGGTTGAAGGTGTCGGTGGCGGGAGACGGCCGAGCCTGCCACACGGGGGAGCGCTCCTGCTTTTACCGCGCGCTGCCGCTCGGAGCGGCCCTCGGTGCAGACGTGCCGTTGCGGCGAACTTAATCCTTTATCCACTCAATCCTGTTGCCGACGTGCTCCGGCGCGCAAGATCCCGGGCGCGCGGACTGGGACGCCCCTAAGCCGGCCGTTAATCCTTCCGTAGCGCTCGTTTAATCCCTGGGCGCTAGGCTTGAGGGCCGCCTGGGGAGTTGGACGTCTCGGCCTGCCTTCGGCGTGAGGCTCAACAATCGCGCGTTGGAACCCGGCAATGGGTGACTGCAAGATCGGATTGGCTCTGGGGGGCGGCTCGGCCCGCGGATGGGCTCACATCGGTGTGTTGCGGGCGCTCAATGCGGAGGGCATCTATCCCGACATCATCGCCGGCACCTCGATCGGCGCGGTCGTTGGGGGGTGCTATGTCGCCGGCGAGCTCGGCGCGCTGGAACAGTTTGCCCGAGAGCTGACCCGCCGCAAGGTGCTTGGTTTTCTCGATTTCAATTTCACGGGGTCCGGTCTCATCAATGGCCAACGCCTGTGCGACATCCTCGACCGTCAGCTCAAGGGCATCGCCATCGAGGCCATGGAGAAGCGCTTCGTGGCCGTCGCCACCGAGATCGGCACCGGTCACGAGATCTGGCTCTCGAGCGGCCGGCTCGTGGATGCCATGCGCGCCTCCTACGCGCTCCCCGGCATTTTCCGCCCCGTCGCCATCAACGGCCGTTGGCTGTTCGACGGCGCCCTCGTCAACCCGATCCCCGTGTCGGTGTGTCGCGCGCTTGGCGCGCGCTACGTGATCGCCGTCAGCCTCTCCGCGGACTCCTGCGGCCACGGCACGGTCGTTCCGCACCCGGAGGCGTCAGATCCCGCGGAGCCGATCCCCGGGCAACCCGAGCTGGGGCTCATCCAGCGCAACGGCCGCGCCGTGAAGAAGCTCCTCCAGCGTCAGGTGTTCGGCCGTACCGACAACGGTCCCGGCATCTCGCGCGTGATGATGGAAGCCTTCAACATCGTGCAGGACCGCATCGCCCGTTCGCGGCTGGCGGGCGACCCGCCGGACGTCATCATCCAGCCGCGGTTGCCGGCGTTCGGCCTGTTTGACTTCCATCGCGCCGACGCCCTGATCGAATGCGGCATCGCCGCCACCAGGCGCGAGATCGAGGACATCAAGCTCGAGATCGCCGCGCGTCGCGGCCTCTCCGCGGTCGTTGCCCACCTCGCGTAGGCGGCCCCGCGCGCGGGGTGATGCCGGCAAGCTAATTCGCTGAGCGGCCGAGCGCGGCGCAACCCGGCCGATCCCAGCTCAACTGTGCGTGATGTACTCGCGCATGGCCGTGGCTTCCATCTCAACTTCGGCCACGTGATGCTTCACCACATCGCCGATGGAGACGATGCCCACGAGCGCGCCATCCATGACGACGGGCAGGTGACGGAACCGCCGCGCCGTCATCATGGCCATCAGCTCGTCCAACGTGTCGGTCTCCTGGCACGTCACGACCTGCCGGGTCATGGTCTGCGTCACCGACTGCGCCAATGCACCGGTTCCGTCGGTTGCGAGCGCGCGAATAATGTCGCGTTCCGAGACGATCCCGCGCACCTCTCCGCCCGCTCCCACCACAACGACCGCGCCGATGCGTTTGGCCGCCAGCTTGTTGGCGACCTCCTGCAGGCTGATGTCAGGCTGCACGGTCGTCACCGCCCTGCCCTTCTGCCTCAGAATCGCTGCTACGTTCATTGGCCTTCCTCCCATCCGCGCCACGCCTGCGGACAGGTGGCAGCACACGCCGCAATCGTGCTGCCTTCCGCCAGCCGGCGATTTCGCGGCCTGGCCCACCGTCTAGAGCGCGATAGTGAAAGACTTTATCGGGCCGCGCAAGGGATCTATTCCGCACTTGCGGTCTCGTCGGTAAGCCGCGCAGGACGGTCGAAGGCGCCATAGAGGAGGAGCCCGGCGAAGAAGCCGCCCAGATGCGCTTCCCAGGCGATGCCGGCCGCCTCGGTCAATCCCGGAGCCTGCGCCACCAGCGCGTTGAGCACGGTCCAGCCGATGATCACGGCGAGGATGCGGCGGTCTCGCAAAGTCTCCGACAGCGACAGGAGCGGCGTGCGCGCGGTGTTTGGCAGGCCAGAAGCTCCTGCCTCACGCAAGTTGCGAAATACGAAACGAAATGCAGCACCCATCAGCCCCGAGATGGCCCCGGACGCACCGACCATCAGCACGCGCGCATCGCCATTGACGGCGAGATAGGCGAGGGCCCCCACAATGCCGCACAGGATAAAGAAGGCCAGGAAACGCCAAGCGTCCGTGCGCCGCGCGATGGGCGCCCCAAACGCCAGACACCAGGCCGAGTTGATGATGAGATGCGGCAGGTTGCCGTGCACGAACTGGTGCGTGACGAAGGAGGTGAAGACGGCGACCTGGCCGCCGGGCAGGTCGCCCGCTCCCCCGAAAATGCGCGCGGGAATGAAGGCCAGGGCCAGGACGAGCCATTCGCTCTGGCTGGCCGGCAGCACGCCCCACAGCAAGACGTGCACGGCCAAGAACAGCGCCAGCAGCCAAACCACGACGCCCGGCGCGTTGAAGATCGGTTGCTGATCCAAGGCTGCCGCTCCGCCGCATTCGGATGAGAGAGCCCGCTAACACGCCCGGCCGCGTGCTGACAACCCTAACGGCAGGGAAATCAGACGCCCGCCCCGCCCGGCCAGCCGCTGGCATGAGAGGTGCTCCTCCAAAGGTCGCCAAGGCCGGACGTCTCGTTTCGGGACACACCCCGGCAAGGGCGGAGAACCCGGAGAGCGGTCAGGGACGACAGGGGTTGCATCAGCTTATGCAGGCATCGCTCCAGACCCTCTACGCCTACTGGAACGAGGTGCGCGCCGGTCGCATTGCCCCGCAGCGCCTCGAGATCGAGCCCTCGCGCATCGGCCCAATCCTGTCGCACATCTTCATGTTGGAGCTGCTCAAACCTGGCGTCTATCCCTACCGGCTTGCCGGCACCCGGGTGTGCGAGATGTTCGGCTCTGAACTGCGCGGCAAGAATTTCCTCGACGGCTGGAGCGAGGAAGACCGCCGCGGGCTCGATGGCCGGCTCGCCACCATCGGCGCACAGGGAGCGGTGGTGCTCCTGACGCTTGAGGGCATCGTCGATGCTCGCCACCGGGTTGAACTTGAGGTCAACCTGCTGCCGTTGCTGCACGGCGGCAAGATCACCCGCATCATCGGCGCCGTGAGCGTTACGTCGGCTCCCCATTGGCTCGGCAGCGAGCCGCTGCGCAACCTTCGGGTCAAGCAGCATCGGCTCTTTTGGCCGGACGGACGACCCCACGCCAGTGCGCCCGCCAGCCAAGCTCCGTTCGTGGCAGCCTTGTCGACAGGCGAAGCAGGCGCCGTCAAGGCCGAGCAACGGCGCTTTCGGGTCGTGGAAGGCGGCCGCGCAAGCGGCAAGTACGATAAGGGGGAACATTGACCCGCGCGCCGCTACCCTTTCTGGAAGAGGCTAAGGCAGATCGGACCCTGCGGCCGCCAGCGCTCGCCAGTGCGCCGTTGTGCGGCACCACGGTTCGCAACGGTGCAGGCGTTAGACCTTCCTTAAGTCTATCCCCGGATAGTGTGCCAGACCGCTTATTCACCTGGGGCGCGTGCTCGATCGGAGACACTCCCCGGAGAACGCAGCGACTTGGGATGCGCACGATCCGCATGCATGCCAGTCCCATCAATCTTGCCCGTCGCCGCCCGCAGGGCGCTCTGTCACGCTTGGTGCCGGCTCGCCTGGACAACTCGGCTGGCGGGGCGGCTTTGCGATCAAGATCAACGCCAGAGGGCACCAGCGTGAGACGCGCGTGCGTGACGCAAAAATGAACGGCAACGGCAGGAACTAGGGCAGCCGCGAGTTGGTTAAGTTCGGGTATGCGTGAAGATGGCAAGCCACCGCAACGACGCGCAAAATTCGCCTCGAACTGCAGGCCGACCGCTCAGCAAATCGCAGAACGTGTGCAAGTACGTTAAGGTAGTAGGCGAGGGCGGGGCATGAAACGAGTGCGCGTCATAGTGCTGGCGGCGATGTTGGGCGGGGCGCTCGGCTCGGCCGCATGGGCCAACCCCGCAGCCCTACCGCGGGAACAGGACCGCAGCTCGCCGTACATGCGCGTGTTCGGTGTGACGCAGCCCCCCTACGGCTACATCCAGTTCTGCCAGCGGATGCCGGAAGAGTGCCGCCAGGGTCCGCCGGAGGAGCAGCGCTTCTCGGCCACGCCGGAGCGCCTGAGCGAGCTTGATGCCATGAACAGGTTCGTCAACCACGAGATCGCTCCGGCCACCGACATGGAGATCTATGGTGTCGCCGAATACTGGACCATCCCGACCACCCGCGGCGACTGCGAAGACTATGCGCTCTTGAAGCGCAAGCGCCTCATCGCTCGTGGCTGGCCGCCGAGCGCACTTCTGATGACCGTCGTGCGTGACGAAAAGGGCGAGGGCCATGCGGTGCTCACGGCCCGCACGGTGCAAGGTGACTTCATCCTCGACAACAAGGTCGATGAGGTGAAGACGTGGAACCACACCCGCTATGACTACGTCATGCGCCAGTCGTATCTCAACACGATGATTTGGATGTCCCTCGATCCGCGCGAGGGCACCTCCACCGTGCCGATCGCCGGCGTGCGCAGTGCGCCCCGCCGTTAGACGGGCTCAAAGGTCTTCCAGATCGAGCTCAAGGATTGCCATCTGGAACTGGTAGCAGAGCTCCCCGTCCTCGTTGTCGACGGTCAGTGTTCCGACGAAATCTTCGCCGACGTACACTTCCGCAGAATCTTTGATCTTCGGCCGCGCGCGCACCGACAAGGTTTTGGACCCAAACACCTTGCGCAGGTACGCCTGTACGCGCACCATTTCTTGCGGCGTCATGACGCGCGCTCCTCTGCCTCTAGCCGCGGTCCGAATCCCCGGCCGCATCGGGTGGCAGCAGCTGATCCATGGCCCGTGCCGGTTCGGGACACCCCGCCGGACCGACAACCTTGGCCGGCACACCCGCGACCGTCG
>JAMXLN010000043.1 GCA_024281145.1 Hyphomicrobiaceae bacterium
ATGGAAGCTAATCAAGCCTCGAGCCCTTGTGATCAGGGCCTCAATCTCTGCCACAAATCGATGTGCATCCGATCCGCATGCCAACTCGCTGTTGATGCGATCCTCAGGTAGTTGCCGCATGTTCGGAAATCCTCGCGTATCTCGAAGCCGCTCCCCACGCGCAACGGCAAGTCTCAGCGTCCGGTTCCGTACACCCCGAAAGGCATTTTTTATGTGGAATGCGGAACGTACGCTAGCGTACTTCGTTTGCTATGCGCACTCTACCGGCAACGGAGGATATTCCGTTGCATCCCCCGCGTTGCCACGCGCTTGGTGCGCCTGGCGATGGTGCCGCTTCGCATTTTATAGCTGTTGGCTGACAGTTCGGGCTTCCCGTTCAGAGCCCCACTATCGTCAAAGGCAGAGGTCAGACAATTGCGGTCCGCCCGAGGCGCCGGTACGGGTGTTGGCGGCTGCTCCGCCTTGGCGAGCAACTCACGCACTATGGGGCAGCAACTGTATGGGGAAGCTTGCCGTGCGGCGTGATGCGATCGATGACCGTCGGCAGAAACCGCGCCAGCTCTTGAACAAGCCTCTTGCGGGGTAAGCCGCTGTTGCGCGACAGGTCGTTTGCGAGGGGGCCCAATGCGGCAGCAATTTGCTGCGGTTCGATGGGTTTATTTCCACCGTCGCCAATCCAGGAACCGATGATCTCGCCGTAGCCCGCGTGTTCCAGGCGTGAGACGAGCTCTTGGAGGGCGTCGGGTTCGACATGGGTGTCGTTGGGAGCAAGACCCGCCTGCGCCGCCTTCGGAGCAAGAAGCGATCGAAGAGCGTCGGCGACGGACGACGAACCTGCCGTCCCGACCTGGGGAACATCGCGCTGCCGCAATGCCGCGTTGATTGCTTCGTTGAGAAGGCTCATCACAAGGCTCGCTGTGTATCTGTCCGACAACACAAGCACCTCAGCAGAGTTCCCCATGTTTTGCGTTGGTCCTGAGGCTCGAGGTCGGTGGAATTAAATTTCCGAGGTCGATGAATTGCAGCACCGGGGATGACAGCACCCCGCCCGCTTGTGCAGTGCAACGGGAACGGGGAAATTGAGGCGCGCGTTTTCCAGTACCCTCCAACAGAGTACGGAGAACAAATGATAAAATATGTAATTCCCATAACCATCCTGTTCGGCACCACAGCACCGGCGTTTGCTGCCGACTATTACATCGTTCGCGGTCCGGACAAGCGGTGCAAAATCGTCGAGACGCACCCGACGGACAAAACCATGGTCGTCATACGCGGCAAGGCCTACGTGTCGCGCGACGAAGCGACGAAGCAGATGGCCGTCGTCTGCAAGGAATAAAGAGGCGAGGCAATTGACCAAGGGCGAGCACGATCGGTCGCCGCCCTTTTACGAGGTGTTGCATGACGTTCGACCCATTCCGCGATATGCGCGATGCCGTGCCAAACGAGCCACCGCCCGTGCGCCAAGAGCAGGGCACCGGATCGTGGCTTGGCATCGTATTCGCCCTGGCAATGCTCATTCTGGCGGCATGGTACTTCTGGGGAGATAGTCTGCGCAGCAGCATGCGCGCGGATGCCCCTTCATCCGCATCGCCGGCAAGCACAAAGATGGTTGAACACGAGTGAACCGTCCGCTTTTCGCGAGCGGGTGGGCAGTCCGGCATGTGCACCGCAACTCTTGGGTTCGCCTAAGGAACTGAGCCAAATAGGCGCCGCCTCATCACGCGGCGCCTTGAGCACAGGCACGCACTCACGAAGCGCCTTTTGGTATCGCCGACTTGACGAAAGGATTCTTGCAGCCGGCGAGGTATTTCCTGTCGAGTTCGGCAAAGCGCGGGTCGCTAGGCTTTACGACCTGAGCTTTCTCCAGAGCCGCTTTATCCTCCGGCTTTTGCGGCAAAAAGACATGCGGCGCTGCACAGGTGAAGAGCATGTAGCCTCGATTGTCCTTCTTTGCAGTGAGGCGCGAGGCATCGCCATAGCGATAGAGATGCTCTCCTTTAGCATCATCGATCACCACATAGGCAAGCCCCTCGCCTGAAATGTACTCCGATCTGAAGCGCGCAAGATCGCCATCGGTGCTCTGTTGAGCGACGGCCAGAATGGGGAAGGAGCAGATGGCGCCGGCCAGGGCTAACGCCGGTGTGGACCTACGCATTGGAACCTCCATATTCGCGTTTGCGTACAACGCAACTCAACGGACATACACCGAGTTCCTTCCTCTTGTAGCGCGAGTTTGTGTCCTGTGCTCGGTCGTTCAGCGCGGCTGGCGGTCCTGCCGAGAACGGGTGCGAGGAGGCCTCCCGCAGGGCCGCGGGCCAACCGGACGGCCTGCAATCTCAAGCCCTCCATCGCCAATCGACAACGGGCGCGAACCAAAGTCGGTCGTCCGTCATCGTCCGTTGCGAGGAACGGCGGGAGCGAGGCGCGCGTTGGCACTCGGAAGGTTTAGAAGGAGCGATATCATGAGACGATTTGTTCTTCCCGCAGCAGCGGGATTGGCGCTCGTCGCGTCCGCCGGCTTGGCTTCAGCTCAACCCCACGAACGCGGCGGCCCCGGGCAAGGTGGGCCCGGGGGAGGCGGTGGTGCGCATGCTCCGGGCGGCGCGCCCGGCGGAAGCGGTGTGATGCACGGACCTGGCGGACCGGGCGGGGGTAGCGTGCATGGGCCAGGGGCCGCGCCGCGCGGTGAGCTGAACCCACCCCGCGGCTATCAACCCGAGCATGGCAATCGCGCCGAACAGCCCGCGCATCGCGCCGAACCCAGTCGACGAGCCGAGCCAGACCACAGGAGCGAACCCAACAGGCGGGCTGAGCCACAACATACGCAGGACCGGCAGAGGGCAACTGAGCAACGGCACCAGGGTGAAGACAGGGCACGCGCCGAAAGGCAGCGTGAACAGGAACGCAATGCGCAACGCGAGCGCGCCACACAACCGAGGTCGGAGGATCAACGACGCGCGCAAGAGCGTGATCGAACCGGTCAGCGCGAACGCCTCGGTGAGCGCCGCCAGGAGATCGCGCAGGAACGGAGCCGACTGAGCCTGCAGGATCGCGAGAAGCTGCATCGTTCGTTCGACTTCGAACATGCGCGAGTGTCGAATGTCCACTTCGACTATCACGTAGGACACCGGATTCCGCGCACGGTGCACCTGTTCCCCGTGCCGCGCGACGTGATCGCGTTCTTCCCCTACTACCGCAGCTACAGCTACTTCGTCGTCGGCGATGAGATCTGCATCGTCGATCCCGCGACCTACGAGGTGGTCGACGTGATCGACGAAGGCTACTGGCGAGCTCCAGGGCGACAGGTGGCTGAATTGCGGCTGAGTTCCGGGCAGATCGCGCTGATCCGCGATAGCATTTCGCGCGACTTCCCAGAGGCCGACCTGAGATTGCGGCTGGCGCTTGGCGCGGAAATTCCCGATGACGTGGAGCTCTACGAGTTTCCACAGATCGTGTTGGATCGAGCGCCGGAATTGCGTCAGTTTCGGTTTCTGGTTGCCGGTGAGCAAATCGTCATTGTCGATCCACGCGACCGCTCGATCGCCCTGGTGATCGACAGGGCCTGACGCGGCGTGGGAGGAACTGCTCGCGGGGCCTGCCGGCTTGCTGGCCCGCCCCGCGGGCGTCGGCGAACATCCAAGAGAAATCGCAGTCTATCCGCTCTCGCCATGTTCGCGACAACTTGCGGGGGTGGCGAGTGAGCCGTTGCATTCATTGGCGCAGCAATCAGCTGTCGCACATCTGCCCCGTGCAGGCTGGGCGGCGCCCCTGGGCTCACCCCACTCCGTCGCAAACCCCTCGCTGTCCTTTAGGCTCTCGCCCCCGACCGCCGGGCGGCTGAGGACGTGTTCAGTGCGACGGCAGCGCGAATGAGCGCCTTCAATGCCTTTTCATCAATCTTGTCGCCCTCATGGACATCGATGGCACGCCTGGTGTTACCTTCAAGGCTGGCGTTGAAGAGCCCTGCCGGGTCCTCCAACGAGGCGCCCTTGGCGAAGGTCATCTTCACGACGTTCTTGTACGTCTCACCGGTGCAGATTATTCCCGCGTGCGACCACACGGGAACTCCTCTCCACTTCCACTCCTCGACGACGTCGGGGTCGGCCTGCTTGATGAAGCGTCGGATCCGAGCGAGCATCTCCCCGCGCCAATCACTCAGCTCCTTGATTCGCGCATCTATCAGCTGAGAGGCGGTGTCTCCCCCTCTTTCTTCCTTCAAGCCGCTCTTCCGGTTGCCCGACGCTGTCGCCTTCTTCTTGGTTGGTATCGCTCGTACCATCGCATCTCCTTTGCATCAGGGTCTTCGAATCTCGATCCAGCGCTCTGACCTCGGAACGGCGGGTCGTTCGCCGCCCCGCCCCGAAGCTACGCCGTTCCTCCCGGGCCTGTCATCCTCATCGCGCAACCAGCCGCAAACGGTGGGATCTCGCGCTGGATACCGACAATCCCACAGTGGACAGTACAGGGGGCGAGCGCGGGACACGGGGCGAGCGCGCGCTGCCAACGCCCCACCGGATTGCGCTATCTCCCACCCTGGTCCAGAAACGCCGATCCCCCGTGCCAACCCGGCGGCCCTCCTCGCAAGGAGTTGCGAGGCGGTCGATACGGCCGCAGGCGCGAAAAGCCGCCAGCACGCACCCACATCGCGTGCCTGGGCGCGTCGCTGCAGGAGCCGGAACAAATCGACGCGCGTGGCCGTTGTGCCAGAGGAAGAAAGGGTTCGGGGTCGCAATGGGAGCAAATGGAGCGGCCACGCCGACCGGATCTTCAGAAGAGGGGCGGTCCAACTTAATCGGCAACCTAGCCGGAGGCTTGGCTACTATAAGCCATGCCGTTTGGGCGTTCGTACAGGGCGACGCACGCTTTCGTGAGATCATTGAAGCTCTGCCTGCGGCGATCTATACGACCGATGCGGCAGGCCGCATTACCTTCTATAACGAAGCAGCAGCATCCATGTGGGGGCGTCGACCGATATTAGGCGAGGACCAATGGTGCGGCTCCTGGAAACTCTACTGGCCGGACGGCACCCCACTTCCGCTGGACGAATGCCCTATGGCTATGGCGCTCAAGACAGGGCGGGCAGTGCGCAACGTCGAGGCTATCGCCGAAAAGCCCGATGGGACGCGCGTGCCGTTCGCACCCTATCCCACGCCTCTGTTCGATACCGCGGGGGAAATGATCGGCGCGGTCAACATGCTAGTAGACCTCACCGATCGCAAACAAGCCGAAGAAAATGCCCAGCGGCTCGCATCGGTCGTGGAGTCTTCCGACGACGCGATCGTCAGCAAGGACTTGCAGGGGGTCGTTCAGAGCTGGAACAAAGGAGCGGAACGCCTTTTTGGCTACAGCGCTCAGGAGATCATCGGTAAGTCGATAACGCTCCTCTTTCCCCTCGATCGCATGGACGAGGAGCCCTCCATTCTGGAGCGGCTGCGGCGCGGCGAGCGCGTCGGCCATTATGAAACGGTCCGCAAACGCAAGGATGGTGCGTTGGTTGATGTTTCGCTGACGGTGTCGCCGATCTTCGGCAGCGACGGCAGGGTCATTGGAGCATCTAAAATTGCGCGGGACATTGCCCTTGCAAAACGAGCGCGGGAACAGCAGAAGCTTCTCCTCGCCGAGATCATGCATCGGGTGAAGAACACACTGGCCACAGTCCAGGCCATCGCCTCGCAGACACTGTGCCAATCCCCCGATGAGGAGAGGGGAGCCTTCATGGCTCGCCTTCATGCTCTGAGCAAAGCCCATGATCTGCTCATCTCTGACCGATGGGACTGCGCTCCCTTGACCGCGGTCATTGCGGCGGCAATCGAGCCGTTTCAACGCGACCGGTTCCGACTAGAAGGACCGGACGTGGCGTTAAACGCCGGTACCTCGTTGCACATCTCCCTCGCGCTGCATGAGTTGGCGACCAACGCGGCCAAATATGGTGCGCTCTCCAATAGGACGGGTCGCATCCGCGCTCGATGGAAACCGATGGGCAACGATCGCCTGATGTTCTCTTGGCAAGAGCAGGGCGGCCCGCCGGTGGCGCCACCCAAACGCAAGGGTTTCGGCTCCATCCTCATCGAGCACGCGTTCGAATGCGTACGGTTCAGGTATGCCCCGCGAGGCCTCACGTGCTCGTTCCATGCGCCGCTTCCCGCAGCAGACCGGAAGGGGGATGGCGAACGCAGGGATAAAGGTTCCTCGGCGGTCGGCTGAGCGCCCTCCCCGACCGGCGGCGTGTGCTCCCCTGGGCAACCTCAGTGGAACCCGGCCGCCGGTCCCATCAGCCCAAGGCACCCGCCGAGAGAGCCGCGACATCGTTTGACTTAGATTCTGCACTGCCAATCAATTGCGAATATTTTGCCAAATACTCGCGCGCCATACGCGCGGCGGTAAACCGCTCTTCAAAAGCAGCCCGAACCCCGCGGCGATCGAGCTCCTTGGCTCTCGCAATGGCGGCGAGCGCCTCCTCCTCGTTGTCCACAACAAAGCCAGAGACGCCGTCATCGATCACTTCGGGGACGGCGCCCCTGCGGAAGGCAATGACCGGGGTGCCACAGGCCATAGCTTCGATCATCACCAGCCCAAATGGCTCCGGCCAATCGATTGGGAAAAGCAAGGCCGTGGCATTCGCAAGGAACTCGGCCTTGCCCTTGTCGTCGACCTCGCCGATCAGCTCAATGACATCGCCATCAACTTGCGGCAGCAGCTGCTCTCTGACGTATCGGTTTTGTGAACGTGGGATCTTGGCGGCAATGCGCAGCGGCTGTCGCGCACGACGTGCCAAACTGATGGCGATGTGGGCACCTTTCTCGGGCGCAAGCCGGCCAAGAAAACCAAGATACCTGCCGCGCTCAAACTTCGCAGTCAAGTCCCGCTCCGGCATGCCATGATACACCGTGCCGAGCCAAGAGAGGTGCGGCAACGGCAGGCGCTGATTATCCGAAATGGAGACAAAATGCGCCCCGCGGAAGCGCTTGAGCACCCTTTCAAGTCCCGGCTGGTCGATACGCCCATGCAACGTCGTTAGGAACGGCACACCTTTGGCGCGCAGCAACGGTAGATGCAGCCAGTCCAAGTGCGCATGGATCACATCAAACTCTTGCGCGCGTTCATCGAGGTCGGCAAGCAGAGCGGCATAGGCTGCTGCCGGATCCTGCTTCGGCCTGCCCAACCGCAGCGCGCGCGAGATTACCGGCGCGAGCACGGCACTCGTGCGCGAATCCTCGCTTGCGAACAGCGTCACCTCGTGTCCCTGTTGAACCAGCTCCTCGGTCAACCAATGCACGACCCGCTCTGTCCCGCCGTATAGTTTGGGCGGAACGCATTCAGCAAGCGGCGCGATTTGGGCAATCCGCATTTTCCGTCAAGACCTGTTCCGTTTGAGCGAGCCTGGGTGTTTCGCAAGACGGCTCGAGCTTGCCAATGGACGCGCTCGGCTCACAGGCCGGCCCACCCACAAGAAGGAGCCCGGAGCACCTCCCGGAGCACCTCATGCGGCACAATCAAGGGCAGACGCAGGGTGGCTGGTGCTATTTCTTCCAAAGTGCACCAAGCGCAAAACCAATGAGGGATGCGACCGCTAAGGTGGCGATCGGCCGCTCCTTCATTGAGTTTCTGACGAAGGGCTGAAAATTGCGGACCGCATCCTGTGCTTTCTCGCCGTATTCGCCCAGCTGTTCGGAGATCTTTTCTGCATATTTCTGGGTTCGTGCGGCCGCGTCCTTGAAACGATCCTTGGCTGCTTCGGACGCGGCTTGTGACCGGTCGTCCGGGGTCGGTCCCTGCGTATAGTCGAGCGGGTACGCGGAGCGTTGTTGGGTCATCGGGTTCTCCTGTGACGGTCACAGCATGGACGGGAGTTAGCAGATATGTGCAAAAGCAAGCATGAGCGCGCACAACGCATTGATATGAGTGCGTTTTTCAATTGGAAATCTCTCTGTTTTTTGTGGCAAGCGGCCGGCATTTGAGGAACGTGAAGCAGCCAATTTTCGTTCCGCGACCGCGATCGAAACAACCCACAAACGCGAGCGCCTGCTTTGCGAGGCCGAGCTGGGTCGATATCCGGCTTGTGACGGCGACTTTGGCATCATCACGAGTTGCTGATGCTCACCAGCTGCGACGGGAAGAGTTCCGAGTGGTCGGAACTCTTCGCGGCAAAGCTGCAAATCGAACTTCCTGAGGCTAGGATCAAGATAAGCGCGCACACATCGTCTCGCTCAGCGAGGCACCCTGGCGCTTCTGCAGGTCGTTCCGCCCAACGGCCGTCACCTGTCCGCCCGCGCGGCCTTCACGAGCTGCGTGCAAGAAAAGGCATCGCCGAGCGGGAGCTCGCCCCTCTCTCATTCGGCCATTCACGCCGGTCGTTGGCGGCGCAGGTCAACAAAAATGGCTTTGCTCAGCCGCACGTAACCAAGGCGGACCGTCAACCAACTTAGCGTGGGCTTGCGCCCAAGTCAGAAACGTTCACTGCGGAGGCGTTTCAGCATCCAGGACAACCGAGTGGGGCGTTTTGGCGTTCCGCGAGGCTCCGGGCGCACGGGCACGAAACGAACCTCGACCGCGTTGTCTAGCGAGCCCGTGGCTCAGAAAAGCAACCCCTTGCGTGCACCATGACGGATGCCCCAACCGTGAGGCTCGCAACATCCGCCGGTCCGCTCTCGCGGTTTGTTGCGCTCTATGCTCTGCTGTTTGCAGCCTTCGGGGTGAGTTCGCCCTTTCTTCCCGCATTCGTCGAAACCCGCGGCATTGGCCTTGAGGAGATCGGGCTGATCTTCGCGGCTGGCACTGCGCTGCGGCTGGTCTCTGCATCGCTTGCTGGACGTCTAGCCGACCGTCTCGCGCTCCGGCGTGAGACCCTCGCCGCCTGCGCGGTCGTTGCCGCGGTTGCAGCGCTGCTCTACCTGCCTGCGTCAGGCCTCGCCGCCATTGCGACGGTGAGCATCGTCCACGCCATTGCGCTCGCGCCCCTCACGGCCTTGGCCGATGCGCTCGCCCTTCTGGCCGCAACGCCCTTTCGCGCCCAGCGACCCGCCTTCGAGTACGGCTGGGTCCGTGGCACGGGCTCCGCGGCCTTCATAGTGGGGTCTCTTGCGGTCGGCGGAACCATTGGGTCGATCGGGGTTGAGAGCATTGTTTGGCTACAGGCGATCCTGCTGATGGTCGTACCCTTTGCGGCCCGGTTTGTGCCCGACGACCAAAGGGTCAGCAATTCGTCGGCGGTCGAACTTGTGACGCGCGAAACTCTCCGCACGTTGTTGGGGAACGTGGTCTTTCGCCGGGTCGTGCTGGTAGCGGCTCTCGTGCTCGGAAGCCACGCCATGCACGACACGTTCGCGGTCATACGCTGGAGTGCAGCGGGGCTATCGCCAATGACCATAAGTCTCCTCTGGTCCATCTCGGTGGCCGCCGAAGTTGTGGTATTCTTACTCATCGGCCCCTGGCTCGTGCGGACACTGGGCCCCGCCGGGTCGATCATGGTCGCAGCCTTGGCCGGTGCTGCACGCTGGAGCGTCGCCGCGGTTACGGTCGACGTGACGATACTCTTTCTTATTCAGCCGCTGCACGGGCTTACCTTTGCCCTTCTGCATCTCGCGTGCATGAGGTTGCTGGCCCAGAGCGTGCCGCCCGGTCTTGCAGCAACCGCGCAGGCGATCTATGGCGTGGTCGGCGTTGGGGCAGCGAGCGCGTTGTTGACCTCGGTTTCGGGCTGGCTCTATAGCCAGATAGGCGCAATCGCCTTTGCTGCCATGAGCCTCCTGTGCCTCGCGGCCCTACCCCTGGCGATCAAGCTGCGGCAATCCCGCGACAACGTCCTCCCCGACCCTGCCCAATAGCGCAGGGGTTTGCGGACGAGACCACAATAGTACGGCGTCCCCTGAGCGGTGGTGGTGTCTGGCTCACCTTGCCTCAGAGGTAGACGGCCTGCATGCCCGCTGTCGGGTAGCGTTGACCTGCGGCGGTTCCTGCCGGCACTGCCGCGGAGATGCGCGCCACCTCCTCGGGTGTGAGCGCTACCTTGAGCGCTCCAAGATTTTGCACGAGCCGCTCAACAAATCGGGTCCCGGGGATGGCGACCACATCGGGTCCCTGCGCCAGGACCCAGGCCAGCGTGATTTGCGCCGGCGTGCATCCCTTATCGGCCGCCAGTTTCTCGATCCTCGCAACCAAAGCTCGATTGTGGGCAAAGTTCTCTGCTTGAAATCGAGGATGGGCGGCGCGGCGGTCGCCCACGTCCGCCAGGCTTTTGATGCTGCCCGTAAAAAAGCCGCGACCGAGCGGCGCGTAAGACACGAAACCAATGCCGAGCTGCCTGGTGGTCTGCCGCGTTTCCTCGGCCTCGGTCCGGTAGAGGAGCGAGTATTCGGTCTGTACCGCGGAGATGGGATGCACTTGATGCGCGCGTCTGATGGTGTCGGGTTTTGCCTCGGACAACCCCAGGAACCGCACCTTGCCCTCCTCGACGAGTCGGCTCATGGCACCCACCGTCTCTTCGATGGGTACGCTTGGGTCGACGCGGTGCTGGTAATAGAGATCAATCAAATCTACGCCCAAACGCTGTAAGCTCGCCTCGCATGCGCGCCTGACGTATTGCGGCCGACCGTCCACCCCGTTGGCCTGACCCTCGCGGCGCACCTGGCCGAACTTGGTGGCGAGCACGACGCGATCTCGCACACCCTTGATGGCACGCCCAACGAGCTCTTCATTGTGGCCCCAGCCATACATGTCGGAAGAGTCGAGGTGGTCGATACCGAGCTCGACGGCCCGGCGAATGAGGTCTTCGGATTGAGCATCGTCGGCTGCGCCATAGGTCCCAGACAGCGACATGCAGCCAAGCCCGATCGACGTCACCGAAAGGCCCTGGGTGCCGAGCGCGCGGCGCGCAAGTTTCTCCATCGACTGCTCCTCTCGAAGTTGCGAACGCTCCAAGTATGGCCTGGTACTCGCCCGAAGGGCGCAGCGACCCGTTCAAACTGGCAGCGGTGCATCATGCCACAACTTGGGTCCGGCTCAATTGCAAGAGAGCATCTAGCCCTTTGCGTCAACCATTTGGTTCAAAGCCCTCTTGCGCCCGGAACTTGGTCTCAGCGTCACCGGTTCTTCCCTCCTAGACCCTCGTCGTTGGAAGTCAAGGAGGCCGCGCCGTGTTCTTCGTCGCACTTGCCACCGACTATGACGGCACTCTCGCCAAGCACGGCCGCGTCGACGCTCCAACGATGGACGCCCTGCAGAGCCTGCAAGCCTCCGGGCGAAAGCTCATTCTCGTCACTGGTCGCGAACTTCCTGATCTCAAGCGAGTTTTCCCGGCGCTCGACCTCTTCGACATGATCGTTGCCGAAAACGGCGGGCTGCTATTCGAACCCGCCAAGAACGAAGAGGTCCCCCTCGCCGAGCCTCCGCCGGCCGCGTTCGTGGCGCGCCTGCGCGAGGTCGGGGTCTCCCCCCTCTCCGTCGGGCGCACGATCGTCTCAACCTGGGAACCCAATGAAATCGCCGTGCTCAAGGTGCTCCATGAGCTCGGCCTCGAACTGCACATCATCTTCAACAAGGGCGCGGTGATGGTCCTTCCAGCCGAGGTCAACAAAGCGTTTGGGCTCAAGCACGCGCTCAACCGGCTTTGCTTGTCTCCTCACAATGTGGTTGCCATCGGCGACGCCGAGAACGATCTCGCCTTCCTCGGCATCTGCGGCTGCGCGGTGGCGGTGGGCAATGCGCTGCCCTCCGTCCAGGCCAAAGCCGATTTCCTGGTTCGTGATCACGGCGCAGGGGTCAGGGATATCGGCCGACGGCTGACCGACGCAGACTTCTCCGCGGCCAAGAAGCGCATTCCCCACGCACAGCCAATTATCGGACAACGGCGCGATGGACGCGAGCTGCATCTCAGTCCCTTCGAAACGGTGCTGATCACGGGTTCATCCGGTGGCGGCAAGTCGACGATCGTGACAGCGCTCCTGGAACAAATGTGCACAGGCGGCTTTCAGTTCTGCGTCGTGGACCCTGAGGGTGACTATGAGGAGCTGAGCGACGCTGTGGTTGTCGGCACCGCCAAATTGGAGCCGCGCCTGTCGGAGGTGTGCCGTCTACTCGCCAGGCCTGATGTGAACGTTGTGATCAATCTGCTGGCCATCGATCCGCCAGAGCGCCCTGGCTTCATGACCAGGTTCTTGCCCGAAGTCGCCAAGTTGCGTGCGCAGTCGGGGCGCCCGCACTGGATCGTGCTCGATGAAGCGCACCATTGTCTGCCTGCCAGCTGGGAACCCGCCCCGATCAGTCTGCCGCAACAGTTCCCGGCCGTCATTGCGGTCACGGTGCATCCGGGTGCGCTGGCGTGCAACTTCCTGCGACTCGTTTCCTACGTGATCGGTATTGGAGAGGGCGCCCAGGTCGCCATCAATCAATATTGCGTGGCCGTCGGGCGCCCCCCACCCGCGTGGCCGCCCAGATATGCCGCGCAAGATGACGCTTACGTGCTCACTGCGCAAGGCAGCATTGAGGCCATCTCGGCCCGAAAGCCCAGAAACCGGCAAAAACGACATCTGCGCAAATACGCAGAAGGCGAGCTCGGTCCCGATAGGAGCTTTTATTTCCGCGGGCCCCGCGACGTTCTCAACCTGCGTGCGCAGAACCTCAACACGTTCTTGCAACTCACCGATGGTGTGGACGAGGAGACCTGGACGCACCACCTGCGCGCTGGGCATTACTCCCGCTGGTTCCGTGAAGTGATCAAGGATGATGAGCTCGCCGGCGAAGCTCGATCCGTGGAAGCGGACGCGTCACTTCCGTCGGCAGACGCCCGCGAACGGATCAAGGACGCGATCCGGCGCAAATACACGGGCACGTGATGGGCTGGCCCAGTTGCGGTGCCTGGATGCAGAGCTGCAACGTGTCCCGGAGGGACGGTGCGCAGTTTGCCCAAGCATCCGTCAAGACAAGGCGCAGCCCATCCGGCGAACGCCGCCACGGGCCGCCGCGTCTCAGGTGATCGGCGCCGGATTGAAAAGGGCGAGCGAGTTCTTGAGGCCCCACCGCTCCGTCCAGGTCTTGCGGCGACCGCTGGCAACCTCGAGCATCGTATGAAACAGGTCCCAACCCACCTGCTCGATGCTGGCTTCACCTGTCGCAATGCGGCCCGCATCGAGATCGATGAGGTCGTGCCAACGGCGCGCGAGATCGCTGCGCGTGGCAACTTTGATCACCGGACAGCCCGCCAGGCCATAGGGCGTGCCTCGCCCCGTCGTGAAAATGTGCAGGTTCATTCCGGCCGCGAGTTGAAGCGTGCCGCAGACAAAGTCGCTAGCCGGCGTTGCCGCAAATAGGAGCCCCTTTCTCGACGCCCGCTCGCCCAAGCGGACCACGCCCGCAATCGGTGCAGTGCCTGATTTGACGATCGACCCCATGGCTTTTTCGACGATGTTGGCAAGCCCGCCTTTGCGATTGCCGGGGGTGGTGTTCGCGCTGCGGTCAACGCCGCCCCGTTCGAGGTAGCGATCGTACCACGCCAGCTCATCTATTAGCGCTTGGGCGACGTCTCCATCCACGGCGCGGGAGGTGAGCTGATCGATTCCGTCGCGCACCTCGGTAATCTCAGAGAACATCACGGTCGCACCTGTTCGAACGAGCAGATCCGATGCGAACCCAAGTGCCGGATTGGCCGTGACACCGGAGAAGGCATCACTGCCGCCGCACTGCATGCCAACCACGAGCGCCGCTGCGGGGCAGGTTTCGCGTCGGCGTGCATTCAGCCGCGCGAGATGCTTTGTGGCGGCCGCCATGATAGCAGCGATCATCGCCTCAAAACCCACATGCGGCTCGTCCTGCAGACGTACAAAATCGACGCCAAAGTCTCCGCTGCTAGCCTTGCGCGCGGCCAGCATTCCGGGTGGGAGCAGGCGCTCGGGCTGCAACTTCTCGCAACCCAGGCCGACGACCATCAGCCCGCCGCCGAAATTGGGATTGAGGCTGATATTGCGCAGCGTTCGGATCGGTATGTCAGCATCGTGCGCGTCGATAGCGACACCGCAGCCATAAATGTGTTCAAGGCCGATTGCGTCGTCGACATTCGCAAACCGCGGCAAGAGCTCGGATCTGATGCGCTGCACGGCGTGGTCGACAACGCCGGCGACACACTGCACCGTCGTGGTGATGGCCAACACATTGCGTGTACCTACCGACCCGTCGGGGTTGCGGTAGCCCTCGAATGTGTAGCCTTCAAGTGCCGGCTCGTTCCATCGCGCACGCGTTGCCGCGGGTATGCGATGAAGCGCTGGCGCTTCGGGCATCGACAGCAGCCCTTCATGCACCCAGCTGCCGGCGCGCAGCGGTTCATTGGCGTGGCCGATGATGACGTTGTAGCGCCGTACCGGGGCGCCTTTGGCAATATCGACGAGAGCGACCTTGTGGCCTTGCGGAACAGGTTCGCAAAGCTCAAGGCCACACGCAAACCGCGTCCCGGAGGGCAGGCCCAAATCATTGACGACGATCGCGACATTGTCGGCCTTGTCCACGCGGATATAGCGCGGCACCTGCCCCGCTACATTCGCATTCACGTCGACGGTGCTCAATTTATCTTCCCCCTATTGGCCTCTCGTCATGCTGCTTGCGCCAACCAGCGCTCAAAATGGGGGGCCAATCGCCATCCGGCCACTGGACACGCCGTCGGCCAGGAGCGTACTTTTCTTGCGTCGGGCGGGTGAGCTTGAGCTGCCAACGCTCGCCCTACCAGCTTACGCGAGCCCACCCCGCGGCTCCCCTAACACGAGGTTGGGCAGCGTCAGCGATCTTCCGAGGGGTCGCGCTCCACCTGACTTGCAAAGGCACGCAGCAAGTTCGTCTGTTGCTGCAGATCATCCAATCGATGCTTCAGCACGTCGCGAATGCTGATCATGCCGACCAGGCGATTTCCCTCTTCCACAGGCAAATGCCGGATGTTGCGGGCGAGCATCGTTGAGGCCACATCCGCAAGCTTGTCGCGTGGGGAACACGTGATCACAGTTTTGGTCATGAGAGCCGATACCGGCAGTTTGTAGATATCCGCAGCATGCAGGTCCACAGAGAACGCGATATCTCGCTCTGAGATCACACCTTCAATGGTCGTCCCATCACGGCTCACAATCGCCGCACCGATGCGCCGCTCACGCAAGCGCTGCGAGAGCGTCCCGATCGTGTCGGTAGGCTTGACGGTGATAACTGCGGAACCTTTGACCGCAAGAATGCTGGCTACGTTCACGATCCTGCTCCTGCAACCAATAGCGCACGCTCAGATCCTCTGGCTTATAGCAGCATCTGCAACGCTCGCGACACAGATCCTCACTTCCTTGCGCAACGTCGACACGTCGACCCTGCGATCTTGCGCACCCGCGGTCCGGCGTGGCCGGGGGATCCCGTTGCGCACCTTGGGGGCAATGGGGGGCAATGGGGGGCTCGCGGGCGTTGTCTCCCCTCAAGGGGGCGCATCGAGGGTCGATGCCGCACGAACCCTTCGGCTAGGGCCACGTGCTGCTTGGCGGCCGACGCAGCAAAGCCAAGCACCGTCCCAGGTGCGATGACGCTTCCTCGGCTGTGCGCCCCAAGCATCCACGCACTCTGAGCGCGAGCGCAAGACCGCCCTGAAGGGCCTTGATCGCCAACGCGTTCGACGGCACAGTGCCTGAAGCCTTGCCCATGGACCTCTCGATGACGCTCAATTGGGACCCCTCATCAAGGGCTCATGATGGGACGGCCTCATGACGGGGCGAGGCTCATCACGCGGTGGGCACCTCACGCTGCGGGGTGACTTGGGGTATCTCCATGAGGTGAACGGATGCCTCTCAAGATCCACGAGGCGCGCCTGATGCCAAAGAAGAGCAAGACATTGACGGGCCCTGAAGGTGCCGAGAGCCCCAGC
>JAMXLN010000044.1 GCA_024281145.1 Hyphomicrobiaceae bacterium
ATGTGCCGGGCGACCCCAGTTCGGCTGCCTTCTTGGTGAGCGCCGCGCTGATCGTGCCGGGATCGGAGATCGTCATTGAAGGCGTGCTCGTCAATCCAACGCGAACGGGCTTTTACGTGACGCTGGCCGAGATGGGCGCCAACATCCAATTGTGCAATGAGCACGAAGAGGGGGGCGAGCCGGTGGCCGACGTCCTGGTGCGGCACTCGCGGCTGAAGGGCGTGCGGGTGCCGCCGGCGCGCGCGCCAAGCATGATTGACGAGTATCCGGTGCTGGCCTGCATCGCCGCCTACGCCGAGGGCGAGACGCGCATGGAGGGGGTCGCCGAGCTCAAGGTGAAGGAATGCGACCGCCTGCTTGCCACGGCTGCTGGGCTTGCGGCCAACGGCGTACCCGCTGGGGTCGATGGGGACGTCCTGACCGTCGCCGGCTCCGCCTTGGGCATTGGCGTTCGGGGCGGCGGGACGGTGGCCGCCCACCTCGATCACCGCATCGCCATGGCCTTTCTCACGCTGGGGCTTGGCGCCGACCGCCCCGTCACGGTCGACAACGCCGATACGATCAACACCAGCTTTCCCGAATTCCGTTCCCTGATGGAAAGGCTTGGTGCCACGATCGGCGCCCCGGAGGGGGTGCGCTGATGGGGTCGCCATCTTTGCCTTTGCCCAACCGCCCGCGCGACCCCAGAGTTGGGGAGGGGGGAGCGCGAGGCGGTCGCCTGCCGGGAGCGCGGCCATGATCATCGCCATCGACGGGCCGGCAGCGTCGGGCAAAGGCACCCTGGCCAAGCGGCTCGCCGCCCGTTTCGGCCTGCACCATCTCGACACCGGTCTTCTCTACCGCGCCGTTGCGCGCGACGTGCGGCAGCGCGGGGGCGTGCTCGAGGACGCGAGCGCCGCCAGCGATGCAGCACGTGCCCTGGACCCGGCCACCCTCAACGACCCTGGCCTGCGCGGGCCCGGTGCCGCCGAGGCCGCCTCCATGGTTGCACGCATCGCCGAAGTGCGGGTCGCCTTGCGCGAATTCCAGCGCAGCTTTGCCCGCCAACCGCCCGGTGCCGTGCTGGACGGGCGCGACATTGGCACGGTCGTGTGTCCGGATGCCGACATTAAGATCTACGTCACCGCCACACCACAGGTGCGGGCCCGGCGGCGCTATTTGGAGATGCAAAGCCGCGGCGAGCCTGCGACCTATGAAGGCGTGTTGGCCGACATCGGCCGCCGGGACGAGCGAGACGCTGGGCGGGATGCCTCGCCCATGCGGCCGGCCGACGACGCCTTCTTGCTGGACACCAGCAATTTAGATATAGAAGCCGCATTCGATACCGCCGTCGGTGCGATCCTCGGGAAGGCAGGTCAGCGCGGGCCCGTTTGAAAAGGCGTGGCTCCAATCAAGCTGGCACGGGATCCTCCGGCGGGTGAACTCACACATCATGGGCGCGGAACAGGGATCTGGGCTATGTGCCGCTCGCGCGGAACGCCCGTGGTCTTTGCCACCCGCCCGCCTCGGCCATGCACAGAACAGGAGCAGGAATGAGCACCGCGGTCAGTGAAGGATCCAAGGACCTCAATCCCACGCGCGAGGATTTCGCCGCGCTATTGAGCGAGACCTTGTCCAAGGACGATGCGTTCGAGGGCAGTGTCGTGAAAGGCGTGGTCACGGCCATCGAGAAGGACCTCGCCGTGATCGACGTCGGGCTCAAGATGGAAGGGCGCGTGCCCGTGCGGGAGTTCTCGCAGCCGGGCAAGCCCGCCGAGCTCAAAGTCGGTGACACGGTGGAAGTTTACCTGGAGCGCATCGAGAACGCGCTTGGCGAAGCGGTCTTGTCGCGCGACAAAGCCCGGCGCGAGGAGAGCTGGACCAGACTTGAGGAAAAGTTCAACAACAAGGAGCAGGTCGAGGGTGTCATCTTCAACAAGGTGAAGGGCGGTTTTACCGTCGACCTCGACGGGGCGGTGGCCTTCTTGCCGGGCAGCCAGGTGGATGTGCGCCCGGTGCGCGACATCGGCCCACTGATGCACAGCCCGCAGCCGTTCAAGATCCTCAAGATGGACCGCCGCCGCGGTAACATCGTCGTCTCGCGTCGCGAGATCCTGGAGGCGACCCGTGCCGAGCAGCGCTCCGAGATCGTGGCCAGGTTGACGGAAGGCCAGGTGATCGACGGCGTGGTCAAGAATATCACGGACTACGGCGCCTTTATCGATCTGGGTGGCATCGACGGCCTGCTCCACGTCACCGACATGGCCTGGCGTCGCGTCAACCACCCAAGCGAGATCGTCAACGTCGGCGATACGGTCAAAGTGCAGATCGTGCGCATCAACCCCGAGACGCAGCGCATCAGTCTCGGCATGAAGCAATTGCAGGCAGACCCGTGGGCGGGCATCGAGGCCAAGTATCCGATCGGCGCCCGCTTCAAGGGCACTGTCACCAACATCGCCGACTACGGCGCATTTGTGGAGCTTGAACCCGGCGTGGAAGGCCTGATCCACGTTTCCGAGATGAGCTGGACCAAGAAGAACATTCATCCTGGCAAGATCGTCTCCACGAGCCAGCAGGTCGACGTGCAGATCCTCGAGGTCGATGCACAAAAGCGGCGAATTTCGCTTGGTCTCAAGCAGACCCAGGACAACCCGTGGGAGGTCTTCCTTGCAACCCATCCCAAGGGATCGCAGGTGGAGGGGCCAATCCGCAACATCACCGAGTTCGGCCTGTTCATTGGCCTCGATGGTGGTGTGGACGGCATGGTGCACCTCTCCGACCTCGACTGGAACCGGTCGGGCGACGAGGCCATCAAGGACTACAAGAAAGGCGACGCGGTAAAGGCAATGGTGCTCGACGTCGATCCACAAAAGGAGCGCATTAGCCTCGGCATCAAGCAGGTTGGCGGTGATCCGCTCGACACCATCGGCAAGCTGCGCAAGGGCAGTCAGGTCACCTGTGAGGTGCTGGCCGTCCACGACAACGGCATCGACGTCAAGCTTGCCGACACGGACACCACGACGTTCATCAAGCGCTCTGATCTATCGCGCGATCGCTCCGAGCAGCGACCGGAGCGCTTCAATGTCGGCGACAAGGTCGATGCCGCCGTCATCAGCCTCGACAAGCACAGTCGGCGCATCACCGTGTCGATCAAGGCGTTGGAGATTGCCGAAGAGAAGCAAGCGGTGGCGCAGTACGGCTCCTCCGACTCGGGGGCTTCGCTGGGCGACATCTTCAAGGCCGCCATCAAAAAGAAGGAAGGCGCTGAGGAGAAGAAGGAGGACGATGGCAGCCACGGTTGATGGGGCTGCCGGGCGCGACGCAAGCCCAGGCCAGGTTGGGCGGCGCTGGGCGGGTTGGGGCAAAGGCGATGAGCAAGGCGTGAACTTCCATGGCGTTCGAAACCGAGACCGTGCTTGATCGCCGCCGCCTGCGTCGGCGCTTGTCGGTGTGGCGGGCGCTGGCGGTCATCGCTGGCCTCATTGCCCTCGGGCTTGCGGTGTTTGCCTCCGCCGAGGGCGTGGGCCTCGGCGGCAAGCAGATCGCGCGGGTGAGCGTGGAGGGCTTCATCAGCGAAAACCGTGACCAGCTCAAGCTTCTGAAGCAGCTCGCCGAAAACAAACAGGTCGCGGCGGTCATCCTGTTCATCAACAGCCCGGGGGGCACAACGACCGGCGGGGAGGCGCTGTTCACCGCGATCCGTGAGCTGGCGCAGTCCAAGCCGGTGGTGGGGCAGATGGGAACAGTGGCCGCCTCGGCAGCCTACATCGCCGGGCTAGCTACCGACTACATCGTGGCCCGCGGCAACACCGTCACGGGCTCGGTTGGTGTGATCTTTCAGTGGCCTGACGTGTCGCAGCTGTTGGACAAGCTCGGCGTCAAGATGAACGAGATCAAAAGCGGTCCGCTCAAGGCCAACCCGTCGCCATTCCAGCCCGTCGATGAAGCCGGCAAGGCTGCGGCCGAGCAGATGGTGGCCGAATCGCAGCGCTGGTTCGTGGGATTGGTGGCAAGCCGCCGGGGCATCGATACGGCGAGCGTAGCGGGGCTCGAGCAGGGTCGTGTCTACTCGGGCCGCGAGGCGGTCGCCAACAAGCTCATCGACCAGATCGGCGGGGAGCCCGAGGCGGTCCAATATTTGGAGGAGAAGCGAGGCATTCCCAAGGGGCTCAAAGTCGTCGACTTCAGGCCCAAGGCCGAGAGTGGCTGGGGTATTGCGAGCCTGTCGCTATCGGCATTGAGCCGCATCATCGGGGGGCGGGCGGCCGAGGCCATTGGCCGCCTCGTTAATGGCGACGAGGCACTGGGTCGATTGCGGCTTGACGGCCTGGTGTCGGTTTGGCAGGGTTCGGAAAGATGAGGTAGTTCAAAGACTTTGGTTGGTAGTTGCTGCGGGCTGGGAGGCCACCAATGATCAAATCTGAACTCATTCAGAAGATTGCCACTGCCAATCAACACCTCTATCACCGCGACATCGAGCGGATCGTCAACGTCGTGTTCAATGAAATCGTCGAGGCGCTGGCGCGTGGCGACCGCGTGGAACTGCGGGGCTTTGGCGCCTTCACGGTCAAGCATCGCGCGCCGCGCATCGGCCGCAACCCACGCACCGGAGCCGCCGTGTCGGTGGCGGAGAAGTTCGTGCCCTTCTTCAAGACCGGCAAGGATCTGCGCGAACGGCTGAACACTGATGCCGCGTAGTTGGCTCGGGAAATTGTGAGAGTTGGCGCCAGCCGTCGCCCTCAACTGGCGCTCTCGGCTTCCAGACCCTTTCGCTCCACGAGGGCCCAGTGCTGTGGCGTGCATCAAAATATCTTTTAGCCCTGCCCGCGGCAGTCATCCTGCTCACGCTTGCCGTCGTCAACCGGCATGCAGTGCGGCTGGTGCTCGATCCGTTCCGGCCCGACGAGCCGGTGCTGTTTATAACGCTGCCGTTCTATGCCTATCTGCTTGGCGCGCTGTTGATCGGTGTCGTCGTGGGTGGCCTCGGCGTGTGGGTGGGGCAGGGGCGTTGGCGACGCAGCGCGCGGCATCGGGGCGCTGAGGTGCAACGTTGGCGGGCCGAGGCCGATCGGCTCGAACGCGACCGTCAAGGGCTGGCGCGCTGATCCGCGGCTGGCGCCGCCGCGGCGTGCGTTGGATCAAGCGGGGCGAAAACCGGCGGATTTTCGATGGAGCGGCAGTCGATGAGGCGCGTCGATGGCGTGGACGCTTTCCGGGCGAACATGCGCGAGACCGACGACGCTGTGGTGCGTCGCGCGCGCAACTATGTCGATACTCGAGCCGGCGCTTACGCCGAAGCCGGCGACATCGTTAAGCCCCTCAACGCCGGCGTGATTGGCAAGGAGGCGATCCTCGGCGACCTCTTCGATCTGGCTCGGGGAACGCTCGGCGGGTGCAGGAGGGCAGAGGAAATCGCGTTTTTCAAATCGGTGGGGGCTGGCATCGACGACTTGGCCGCCGCGATTGCGGTTTATCTTAAGGCGCGGAGTAGCTGAGAGCGCCCCTACGAAGTTTGCGCTATAAGTGCTCGATGGGCGGCAAGCGGGCTCGTGCGTATGGCCACCAAGGTCAAGATCTGCGGCCTCAAGACGGAGACGGCGCTGGCGGCGGCGCTGGACGGCGGGGCAGACTACGTGGGCCTCGTGTTCTTCCCGCCTAGTCCGCGCTATGTGACCCTGGCACGGGCTAAGGCCATGGCAGCCAAGGCGCGCAATCGGGCTCAGGTGGTGGCACTGCTGGTGGACCCCGACGAGGCGCTCATCGCCGACGTGCTGGCTGCTGCGACGCCCGACATTCTCCAGCTGCATGGCCAGGAGACGCCGGAGCGTGTGGCCGAGATCCGCTCCCGCTGGGGCATTCCCGTCATGAAAGCGGTCGCGGTGGAAACGGCCGAGGACGCGCGTCTTGGGATGCGCTTTTCCCCGGCAGCCGACCTCATTTTGTTCGATGCGCGTGCGCCCGAGGCCAGCACGCGCCCCGGAGGGAACGGCGCACCCTTCGATTGGCGCTTGCTGGTGGGTGTGACGGGGTCGGCACCGTTCGTCTTATCGGGCGGACTGACGGCGGACAATGTCGTGGAGGCCATTCGCATTACCGGAGCTGAGGCTGTGGATGTCTCCTCGGGCGTCGAGCGCCGCCCAGGCGAGAAGGACCCCGAGCTTATCCGGCGGTTTCTGCGTCGCGCGAAGGGCGCCTGACCTCGCGATCAGGGTGCGATGGCAACGCCAGTGTGTCGGTGTGACCGACGACGGCCCCGGCGCGTGTGAGGGCGCTCCAGGTGGCGATGGTCGAGGCGTTGACAAGCCCGGTTTCGGCGACCGCCGCCGCAAAGCTTCCTGCGAGTTCGGCAATGAGGGTCGCATCGCCGGGGCCCAGCCGCCAAGCACTGTCACCCTCCGTTACCCTATAGCCTGCGGCACTGAAGGCCTCACTCAGGGTGGCCGGCGCATCGGGGCCGGCCGCTGGGCCCAGGCCCTTGTCGCGACGCTGATGGGTGTGGAACGCGTCCAGCATGGCCGCGTCGGACGCGTGCTCGGGCGTCCAGCGCTGATCGCCATCGTAGCTGAGCACGGTGTAAAATGCCGCTTGGCGGTTTGCGACGGCGCGAGCAAGGCCGCTGATGAAGGCTGCCGAGGCCAGGTCGAACAGCGCCGAAGCGGTGACGAGGCTGGCCTTGGGCCCGAGCGCCGCCTCAAGGTCACCGGCGAGGTCGGCGCGACGGAACTCCACGTCGATCCGTTTACCTCCCTTGGAGAGCACGAGTTGGCTTTCCTTTCGGTCTGCGCTGTCCGCCCAGGATCTCAGCCGCTGTGCGGCGGCATCGAGGAGGTCCTGGTCACGGTCGACGAGGGTCCAATGCTGGTCCCGCCCCAGGAGCGGTGCCGTGGCGCGCAGGTTGGCCCCCGTACCGCAGCCGAGGTCCACGATTGTCAGGCGACCCTGGGCATCGAAATGCTTGGCGAGTGCCCGCTGGAGCTTGCGGTTGCGCGCGCGCTGATCCGCCGCCTCGCGCAGGTCGAGCCATTGCGCGCTGAAGCCTGTCAACGGGCGACCTCCGCGATGACCTCGGCGACGATCCGTGCCGTGTCTTCCCAGCGCGGCAGTTTCTGCCCGGCCAACCACGCAGCCTGGGCCATGCGCTGCCGCAGCTCTCTATCGTCGAGGAGGCGCTCAATGGCAAGGCTGAGCGCGCGCTCGTCTCCCGGCGGCACCTTGATCGCGGCGCCGTCGGGTACCGTCTCGGCGGCGGCACCGCCGCTGGTACAAACGATCGGCAGGCCGCATGCCATGGCCTCCGCCAGCACCATGCCGTATCCCTCGTAGAGCGAGGCCATCAAGAAGGCATCCGCCGAAGCGTAGAGGCCGGCCAGGCGGTCTTTGTCTACGGGGCCAACAAGCGCAATGCGCTGACCGAGGCCAGTTGTGCGGATGGCGGCCTGAACGTCGGCCAAGGCTTGCGGGCTGCGGTCGGTCGGACCGGCGATGGTGAGTCGCCAGTCGCGATCCTGCAAAGGAGAGAGCGCGCGCACGAGAAGGTGGAAGGCCTTGCGCGGCACGATGGCCCCGACGCTCAACAGCTGCAACGGCGGCTGTCCACCGTGGGCGGCACGTTGAGCGGGATCGGTGCCGGGCTCGGCCACGGTGATCTTATGGGCAGGAGCGGCGAAATCGGCAATCAACGTGCGCTGGGTGAGGGGACTGGTGACGATGATCTTGCGTGCCCGCGCCAGCGCGGCGGCCTCCAGGAGGCGGAGTGCCTCGCGCCGCGTTGCGGCAAGGCCCGCTTCAAGACACAGCGGGTGGTGTACCAGAGCTACGATGGGCGCACGGGCGCACCCGATCACCGCAGCTGGCATGGCGCCGTAGGCCAGCCCATCGATCAGGAGGACAGCGTGGGGTGCCACCCCAGCCAGCGCTCGTGCGGTTTCGTCAAGATCGGCTGCGGTCGGATCCGGGAACGAGGCCGGCAAGGGTAGGTGCAGGGCGGCCACCCCGAACCTTGGCAGCAGCTCCAGCACGCGGCGGTCGTAGGCGTACCCCCCGGTCGGCAGATCAAGGTCGCCCGGAATGGCGAACATGGCTTCAAGCATTGGGGCCTCGGGGACGTTTCCCGTGCGCGGAGCACTCATTTTGTCCCGTCCCGCCAGGCCAGGACGCTACGCTTTGGCGCAAGCACTGGCTTGCGCCAACGACCACCCCGGGCGCCGCTGCCTTGGCAATGGCGGCGATGTCGGTGGGCGGTATTGCCGCCGGGACTTGGAGGCCATGACGGACACCCTCGATCCCAAGTGCCAGCCCTCGGCCAAGGCTGCCACCCCCGTCGGGGCCCTGCTGCCGGCGCGTGCCGGGCGTATTCGGACCAAGCCAACAGTGGTGCCGCATTCACCGCGCGGCCAACCCCTGATCGAGATCGGCGATGATGTCGGGGGCATCCTCCAGTCCGATTGACAGCCGCACAACGTCGGGGCCGGCACCGGCGGCTACGCGCTGCTCGTCGGTGAGTTGGCGGTGCGTGGTGGACGCCGGGTGGATGATCAAACTACGCACGTCACCGATGTTGGCCAAATGCGAGAAGAGCTTGACGCTGGACACGAGCTTCACGCCCGCCTCGTAGCCGCCTTTAAGACCAAAGGTAAACACCGAGCCCGCACCCTTTGGGCAGATCGTCTGCATCAGCCGGTGGGATTTGTTCTTCGCTAGGCCGGCGTAGTTCACCCAAGCCACCTTCTTGTGCTTCTCAAGATGCCTGGCCACAGCCAGCGCGTTCTCGCAATGCTTGGCCATGCGCAGTGGCAACGTCTCGACGCCCGTGAGAATGAGGAATGCATTGAACGGCGAGATGGCGGGCCCCAAGTCACGCAGACCCATGACGCGGCAGGCGATGGCGAAGGCAAAGTTGCCAAACGTTTCGGCGAGCCGCATGCCGTTATAGCTCGGGTTGGGATCGACCAGCGTCTTATAGCGGTGCTTGGCGCCGAGCCAGTCGTAGGTGCCGCAATCGACGATTGCGCCAGCGATGGAGTTGCCGTGTCCGCCCATGAATTTGGTGAGCGAGTGCACGACGATGTCGGCGCCGTGCTCCTTGGGGCGGCAGAGGTAGGGCGTAGCCAGGGTATTGTCGACGATCAGTGGCACGCCGGCGCGTTTGGCGATCGCCGCGATGGCGGGCAGGTTGACCACCACGCCCCCCGGATTGGCGATCGATTCGCAAAAAAGCGCTCGCGTTTTGGGTGTCATCGCCTTGGAAACGCTCTCCGGGTCGGTGGCGTCGGCCCATCTCACGTGCCAGTCAAATTTCTTGAAGGAATGATTGAATTGGTTGACCGAGCCTCCGTAGAGCTGCCGGCCGGCAACGAATTCGTCGCCAGGTTCGAGCAGGGTATGGAAGACAATGGCCTGGGCGGCGTGTCCGGAGGCCACGGCCAGCGCCGCCGTGCCGCCCTCAAGCGCGGCGATGCGCTGCTCGAGTACAGCCTGTGTGGGCCCGCCGATGCGCGTGTAGATGTTGCCGAACGCCTCCAGGCCGAACAGCGAGGCCGCGTGGTCCACGTCGTTGAAGACATAGGAGGTGGTCTGGTAGATGGGCGTGACGCGCGCGCCGGTGGATGGATCGGGCGCCGCGCCGGCGTGAATGGCAAGGGTCGAAAATCCCGGCGTAGCGGTCGGTGGCTGCGGCATCGGCGTCTCCTCAAGGTCTATGAGAGCCAAAACGAGCCAATTGCCGAGCCCAAGTCAACGCTCTTGTTGGCTCAAGGGGGTGTGGCTATGCGGCAAAGGGTGTGGCGACGGCCGGTGATGGGCTGTGATGTCCTCGCACAATCCGATCACACTTGATCCCAGTAAGCTGCCATACGCTGGCGCTCGCGGGCATTGGGCAGTGGGCCCGTGGCGGCGGCGAGATTATCGCGCATGTGGTCGGGGCGGCAGGTTGCGGGGATCACGCACGAGACGGCGGGGTGGCCCAAGATGTACTTGAGGAAGAACTGGCTCCAACTGGCGCAGCCGAGTTCGCCAGCCCATTCTGGCACGGGCTTGCCCCGCACCTTGCCGAACAGACTGCCGGTGCCAAGCGGCCGATTGACGATGACGCCGACACCGCGCTCGGCGCACAGCGGCAGCAGGTGGCGCTCGGCGGCACGCGCGCCGATGGAATAGGCGCATTG
>JAMXLN010000045.1 GCA_024281145.1 Hyphomicrobiaceae bacterium
TCCGATCCCGGCACGATCAGCGCGGCGCTCACCAAGAAGGCAGCCGAACTGGGGTCGCCCGGCACACTGACGCTGCGCCCCTCAAGCTCAGCATCACCGGCAACGGTAATGGCGCGGGCCCCGTCGCGCTCGGCAACCGTAAGCCGGGCGCCGAAGTGGCGCAGCATGCGCTCGGTATGATCGCGCGTGGCCTGTCGCTCGATGACGGTGGTGGCGCCGGATGCGTGTAGCCCCGCAAGCAGCACAGCCGACTTGATCTGCGCGGAGGCGACGGGTGTCACATATTCGATCGGCATCAAATCCTGGGTCCCACGCAGGGTGAGCGGCAGCGTCGTGCGGCCAACCTCCTCCAGCTCGATCCCCATGCGGACCAAGGGTTCGAGTATGCGGCCCATCGGCCGGCGCGATAACGAGGGGTCCCCCACGAACCGCACGCGCATGCCGTGGCCAGCGACCACGCCCATCAACAGCCTGAGACCGGTACCCGAATTGCCGTAGTCAATGGCCCGCGCCGGCTCGATCAGGCCGCCCACGCCCCGCCCCAGTACCTCCCAGCTGCCGGCGAGCTTGCGGACGGGAGTTCCCAGGGCCTCGAGCGCCTTGGCCGTGTTGAGGACATCCTCGCCCTCGAGCAGGCCGGTGATGTGCGTGCGGCCCGTCGCCAAGGCACCCAACATGAGCGCCCGGTGGGAAATCGACTTGTCGCCGGGCACCCGCACGCGGCCTGACAATGCCTGCGACCTCTGTGCGCAGAGCGGTGCGAGAGAGGAATGGGACACGGGGGCTGCAGCTCCATCGGGCTACGCCCGCCGCCTGCCGGGGGCGATGTTGCGCCGCCATAGTGCAGGGGGGCTGGAACCTGTCAACACCGCCCATTCGCGCCGATGCTGCCGCCGCACCCCCAGGGAATGCGGCCCCTTGGAGAGCCAGACGCCTCCGCGCCAACGGTGGATTTTTGCGCCGCGCCAGCCCCCAGACCGCGAAGCGTCGGCTAGCTCGTCGCCCGCGCCGGAGCAAACAGTTCCGTGAACGATTGAATGCGACCGTCACGGATCTCGATCATATCCATGAGCTCGGTCAAGGCGCTGGTGCCGGTGATCCGCGAAAAGATCTTGACCCGCCAGTGGACCGCGGCGTTCGCCCCGTCAATGAGCATCGACAGGATCTTCTGATCGCTGTGCGGGAGGGTTTTTACCATGATTGCCAGCAGCGGTCGGAACTGATCAATCCCGTTGGCCGACATGACCATCGGCGTGCCAAAACTCGCACCCGAAATCTGGAACGTGGCATCGGGCTGAAAGCTGGCGCAGACCCCGTCGAGATCCCCACGCAGCCGAGCCGCGTACATTTGGCGCAATAGGTTTTCTGTTTCCACCCGATCCGTCATGACGCCTCTCCTCGTGCCGCTTGTACACGAGGTCCGATGCTTGTCGAGCATGTGGCGCGGCAGATTCACGAAATAGGGTTATCCGGCGCCTTCGGATCGACCCAGAAGGCGCGGCCGGCCGTCGGCGCCTTGCCGGCCCGCTAATAGCCCAAGGCGGGATCGACCCGCTGTAGCAGCGGACCGCCAGCTTCGAGACTGCGGATGTTGGCAGCCATCTCCGTCACCAGTTGAGCCACCGTTGGTCGGCGCGCCACGTGCGGCATGACCGTGACTTTTGGATGCAACCAGAGCGGGCTGTCCGCCGGCAGGGGCTCTGGCCAAAGGGCATCGAGAGCCGCGTAGGCCAAGTGTCCGCTATCAAGCGCGGCGATGAGGTCCGTTTCGACCACGTGCTTGCCACGCCCCACGTTCACCAACATGGCTCCGCGCGGCATCATGCGAAACGTCCGAGCACAGAAGATGCCCTCCGTCTCCCGGGTCAGGGGTAGCAGGCAGACGGCAATGTCGGTTTGATTGAGAAATGGCTCCAGCCGTTCCCGGCCGTGAAATATGGGTACTTCGCCTGACGGGCGCGAGGTGCGCACCCAAGCCGATACCTTGAACCCGAGCGACTGGAGCGCCTGAGCCGGTTTCTGCGCCATCATGCCGAACCCGAGAAACCCAACGCGCCGCTCCTCAGGTCGGATGATGCGTACCCGACGCCATTCGCGCTTGGCCTGGGCAGCTTGATAGCCCGGCATGTCACGGTGGAAGCGCAGCACGTGCATGACGACGTACTCCGTCATCATCGGGTCACCGCCGGGCGGTTCCACCTTGCCGAGCGGCACCTTTGGCATCTTGGGATGGTTGATGAACGTCTCCACCCCGGCGGATCGGCTGAACATGGCCTGCAAATTCGGAAATGTTGGGAGCACGTCGAAATCAGGATGCATAAACGCGAGATATTTGATGTCGAGGAGGCTGCCCACCTCCGGCCAAATCCGCACTTCGAGCCGCGGCAGTTGCTCTCTAAAGGTGTCCAGCCATGTCCTGGCAGCGCCGATCTGCTTGTCCAGGCCGTAGATGAGCAGCGCCATGTGCCCTTCCTTCTCCAACCGTCCCTAGGCCTCGCGCCGTCCACGCACGCCGCCGTCTGCGCCGCGCGTCGCCTCCACAACCTCACGGATCCCGGCCGCGATGCGCTTGCGGTCCGGAAAGACGTGGTCCTCAAGCACGGGACTGTAGGGGATCGGCACGTTGAGCGCACACACGCGCTTCACCGGTGCCGTCAGTGTGGCAAACGTCGCCGGGTCTTCGGTCACCAGCGCCGCCACCTCGGCCGAGAAGCCGGCCGTCGGCCCCGCCTCGTCGGCAATGAGCAGCCGGCCTGTCTTGCGCACCGAGGAGCGGATCGTCTTCGCATCCAACGGCACGAGCGTGCGCGGGTCGACCACCTCCACCGAAATCCCTTCCCCCTCGAGGAGGGCCGCGGCTGCGAGCGCCTCATGCACCAGCCAAGCGATCGCAACGACGGTCACATCGCTTCCCTCGCGCTTGATGTCGGCCTCCCCCAGCGCAATCGTGTAGTCGCCATCGGGCACCGGACCCTTCATCGTCAAGAGCCGATTTGACTCGAAGGAGATGACCGGGTTGTTGTCGCGGATCGCGCTCTTGAGCAGGCCCTTGAGATCGCGAGGGGTCGAGGGCAGGAACAGCTTCAAGCCCGACAGATTCATGAACATTGAGTAGGGACACTGGCAGTGCTGGGCCGCGAGCCGCGTGCCGCCGCCGACATTGGCGCGATAGAGCACCGGAAAGGTGCGCTGGCCACCGAACATGTAATGGATCTTGGCCGCCTGGTTGACGATTTGGTCCATGGCGACGAACGAGAAGGTCACCTGCCGCCAGTCCATGATCGGACGGTAACCTGAGCCCGCGGCGCCGATGGCGATACCCGTCAATGCGCCTTCGGCAATAGGGGTGGGTCTCACGCGCTTGGCTCCGAATTCTTGCATGAGCGAGAGCGCAGGATCAGTCGACATGTAGAAGATTGTGGGATCCTTGCGCATCTCTTCGGCGATGGCCTCGAGGCCCGCCTGGGCGTAGGTCAGCTCTCGCATGGCACCCTCCTCAGGCCGCATACATATCCTCAAGCGCGTGCTCGGGTTTGGGGAACGGACTAGCTGCGGCGTAGGCCACAGCGGCCTCGATGTCGGCAAGCACCTCCCCGTCCATCGCCTGCCAGTCGGCGTCGGTCATGGCCCCTTGGGCCTTGAGCTGCCCGAGCAAGCGCACGATTGGGTCCTTCTTCTTCCAGTCCTCGATTTCCTCCTCGGTGCGGAAGTCGGGCTGGCCGATGCGCTCGGTGTGCGCGCGCCAGCGATAGGTCTTGCATTCGATCAGGGTCGGTCCCTCACCGGTCCTGGCCCGGGCGACCGCGCGCGCGGCGGCCTGCGTCACGGCGAAGACGTCGTTGCCGTCGACAACGATCCCGGGGATGCCGTAGCCCGCGGCGCGGCCGGCCACGTCGGGCATGGCGTGCGTCTCTGCCGCAGCCGTCTGCGCCGCATACATGTTGTTCTCACAAACATAGACCATCGGCAGCTTCCAGGCGGCGGCGATATTGAGGCACTCATGGAAGGGCCCGGCGTTGGAAGCACCATCGCCAAAGAAGGAAACAGCGATACGACCCTTCCCGTCCATTTGCGCAGCAAGTCCAGCCCCCGTCACAATGGAAATGCCTCCCGCCACAATGCCGTTGGCACCCAGCATGCCGATTTCGAAATCGGCAATGTGCATGGACCCACCCTTCCCCTTGCAATAGCCAGTCTGGCGGCCGTAAAGCTCGGCCATCATGCGCTTGAGATCGGCACCCTTGGCGATGCAGTGTCCGTGGCCGCGGTGGGTCGAGATGATCTGGTCACCCTGTTGGAGCGCTGCACACACCCCAACCGCCACTGCCTCCTCACCGATGTAGCAGTGCACGACGCCGTAGATCTTGCCGGCGTGGTAATCGGACGAGGCGCGCTCCTCGAAACGGCGGATGGTCTGCATCTGGCGCAGCATGGCGCGCTGCTCGTCGGGCGAAAGGTTCACGGGCGTGCTCCCTATCTCGGTAGCGAGATTTTCATCGTGAGCGAGCGCTGCGAGCTTGGCAACAGGGATACCATCCATCCCGACCTTTGAGGTCAGCACCCGCCGGCCGCGCGCTGGCGGGCGCTCCACGGCGCGACCCGTGCCACCCTTCCGGTCCGGTAGGTGAGGGAATTTCGACACCCGTGCGCCATCGCCCCTGGCAGTCACGAAACCGCCCACCCCACCGGCCGTCACGACGCAAGCCCTGCTGCCAAGGGTACCCTCAGCCAAGTGTGAGGCCTCTGTGCGCTTAGGGCCCGCCGTGATATCTCTAAACCGTTGCCGGCCGAGGTCCGGTGGGCACAGTCTCAAATCAGCGGTTTCCTGACCGGGGGAACATCATGGCTCTGTTGGGCGACAACGCGCTCAAGAAGCTCCGCGCCGGCGAGCTAACGCTTGGCCTTGGCGTGCATCATCTGCGTGGTTCCGCGGTACCCATGCTGGCCAAAGCCGCGGGCTACGATTGGCTTTTCCTCGATTCCGAGCACGGCACGATCTCGATCCAGGAGATATCGCAGATCTGTCTTGCGGCGTTGCCAAGCGGTGTGGCGCCGATCGTGCGGGTTTGCGCCGGGGCGTTGGACGAGGGCACCCGGGCACTCGACAACGGCGCGCTCGGGGTCGTGGTACCGCATGTGGATACGGTGGAGCAGGCGTTGGCGCTGGTGACGGCGTTCCGCTATCCCCCGCTGGGACATCGCAGCGCCGGTGGACCACCGGCCCAGTTCGGCTATCGGCCGCCTTCGGCGGCCGAGGCGCAGAGGACGCTCAACGCGGAGATCCTGGTGGTCCCCATGATCGAGACGCCGCAGGCCGTCGAGAACGCGGAAAGGATTGCCAGCATCGATGGCATCGACGCTCTGCTCATCGGCACCAATGACCTGTCCCTCGAATTGGGCCTTGCCGGCCAGATCGGCCACGAACGTATCACAGCGGCCTATCGTACGGTCGCCGAGGCCTGTCGCCGCCACAACAAGGTGCTCGGCATGGGCGGGGTGTACGATGAGGAGGTTGCTGCTCGCTACATCGCCATGGGCGCGCGCATGATCCTCGCCGGCAATGATCACAGCTTGTTGCTGGACGCCCTCACGAGCAGGTCGCAGTTCCTGCGCGGCATCGCGCTCGCCGGCAAGGGCTGAGCGCGCCGTGGCATGTCTCCTCGCACCGGTGCGATCGAACAAGTAGGTTGCTCACATGCACGGCAAGCGTCCAACCATGTTCTCGCTGGGCGGCGTGGTGGCCGCCGCTCATCCGCTGGCCGCCCAAGCCGGGGCCAGGCTGTTGGCGGGCGGCGGCAATGCGTTTGATGCGGCGGCAGCCACGGCGGCGGCCCTCAACGTTGTCGAGCCCTATATGTCGGGCCTCGCCGGCCTAGGCTATGCCACCTGCTACGTGGCGTCCGAGCAGCGGGTGCGCGTGCTTGATTTCGTGCCCCCGGTCCCCGGCAAGTTGCCGGTCGAGCGCTTCAAGAGGCGCAACGACCTCCAGCGCGGGGCACTCTCGGTCGGGATACCGGGCAATCTGGCGGGCTGGGCAGAGCTGGTGGGCACGCACGGCCGCAAGCCTCTCAAGGATGCGCTCGAGCCAGCCATCGCGCTGGCGCACGATGGCTACGCGCTGGCCGAGTTCGGCGTCGCCGAATTCAACGAACAAATCCAGCTCTTGCGGACGCAATCCCCCAACTACGGCGACTTCTACGAGGATTGGGCGAGGAACTACACCGACGGGGTCGCTTCCGTCGCCCTCGGGCGGATCGTGCGCCAGCCGGATCTAGGCCGCACGTTGGAGGCACTTGCGA
>JAMXLN010000046.1 GCA_024281145.1 Hyphomicrobiaceae bacterium
GGTTACTCCTACGGTCGGCCCGACAATGCCACGGTACGTCAGGTCGAAACTGTGCTGTGCGAACTTGAGGGTGGCACCGCCAGTCTCATGATGGCGTCGGGTATGTCCGCCGCCACCTGTGCATTTCTCGCTTTGCAACGGCCCGCGCACGTGATCGCACCGAGCGTCATGTATTGGGGCCTGCGCAAATGGCTTCAGGAGGACGCGCCGAGCCTCGGCATCGAGGTAACATTTGTAGATGCCGCCGATGCCAGGGCCATCGGCGCGGCGGTCCGGCCCCACCAGACGCAGCTCGTTTGGATCGAGACCCCGGCCAACCCGCTCTGGACCATCACCGACGTCGAGGAAGCGGCGCGCATCGCCCATGCCGCCGGCGCTTTGCTGGCGGTGGACGCCACGGTGCCGACACCCGTGCTGATGAACCCAATCGCGCTTGGTGCGGACGTCGTCATGCACTCGGCTACCAAGTACCTCAATGGGCATTCGGATGTGGTGGCCGGTACCCTGGTGTTTAAGATCAAGGACGCGTATTTCGAACGGGCAGCGCGCGTGCGTGCCATGCTTGGCGCTGTGCTGGGGCCGTTCGAAGCGGCGATGCTGCTGCGGGGTTTGCGCACACTTTACGTGCGCGTGCGACATCAATCGGCCTCCGCCCTGACCCTGGCTCGCCACTTCACACGGCATGCCGCAGTTGCGGCCGTGCTCTACCCAGGCCTCCAGACCCACCCAGGTTACGCCGTCGCTGCGCGGCAAATGCATGGAGGCTTCGGCGGCATGCTGTCGGTGCGCGTGGCCGGCGGGGAGGCGGCCGCCATTGCCACGGCCGCCAACGTGAAGCTGTGGAAACGGGCAACATCCCTGGGCGGCATTGAGAGCCTGATCGAGCACCGCGCCAGCGTCGAGGGACCATCGTCTCCGTGTCCACCCGATCTGCTGCGGCTCTCTGTTGGGCTTGAGTGCACCGCCGACCTGATCGGCGACCTGGAGCACGCGCTTGCTGCGCGATGACCCGCGTCCTCAATGTGTCAGACACCAGGCCAGCGCGATCGCATGCCCCGCCACAATCAGACGGGGGGGTGGCGCCTGCGCGGTCAGTTCGCCCCTTCCAGCAGGCGGCGGGCAATGACGTGAGCTTGGATCTCGGCCGCGCCTTCGAAGATGTTGAGGATGCGGGCGTCACACAAAAGACGGCTCACTGGGTATTCGAGGGCGAAGCCATTACCCCCGTGTATCTGCAGCGCGTTGTCGGCGTTCGCCCAGGCGATGCGGGCGCCCAACAGCTTCGCCATGCCGGCTTCCAGATCGCAGCGCCGGCCTTGATCTTTCTCGCGCGCGGCAAAGTAGGTGAGCTGACGCGCGATCATGGTCTCAACGGCCATCATCACGATCTTGTTGGCAACGCGCGGAAAGGCATAGATGGGCTTGCCGAACTGATTGCGCTCCAAGGCATACTTGAGGGCCAGATCCATGGCCGACTGGGCAACCCCAATGGCGCGCGCCGCCGTCTGGATGCGCGCTGCCTCGAACGTGGTCATGAGCTGCTTAAATCCCTGGCCCTCCGCGCCGCCCAGCAGTTGCGATGCCGGCACCTCGAAACTGTCAAAGGAGATATCGAACTCCTTCATACCGCGGTACCCCAAGACTTCGATCTCGCCGCCTGACATGCCCGCCGCCGGGAACGGATCGCCATCGCTGCCGCGCGGCTTCTCAGCGAGCAGCATCGACAGCCCCTTGTAGCCAGGTTCATTGGGGTCGGTGCGGACAAGCAGGGTCATCAAATCGGCACGCACGGGGTGCGTGATCCACGTCTTTTGGCCGGTGACCTTGTAGGCATCGCCCTCGCGCGTCGCTCGCGTCTTGAGTGAGGCAAGGTCAGAGCCGGTGTTGGGCTCGGTGAAAACCGCCGTCGGCAACAACTCGCCGGCCGCGATCTTCGGCAGGTATTTGGACTTCTGCTCCGCAGTGCCACCGCCCAGGATGAGCTCCGCGGCGATCTCGGAGCGCGTGCCGAGCGAGCCCACGCCGATGTAACCGCGGGATAACTCCTCGGAGACCACGCACATCGCCTCCTTACCAAGCCCGAGCCCACCGAACGCCTCAGGAATGGTCAACCCAAACACGCCGAGCTCACCCAGCTTGGCAATCGTCTCCTGTGGAATGTATTCGTTCTTCAGGTGCCATTCGTGGGCATGCGGCAACACCTCGGCTTCGGCGAAGCGGCGTATCTGATCACGCATGTGCGCCAGCGTGTCATCGAGCCCCGTGTCCCCGAAGGTAGTGGCGGCTGGCTGCACGGCGATCAGCTCGGCAAGGCGCGCCTTGAGGCCATCGTCGGTGCCAGCATCGATGAGATCGCCCACCTCCTCCTCGAAGCGGCGGATCTCGGAGCGCGCAACACCCAGCGCCGAGAGGCGCACGGTCTCGCCCTGGCTCATGGGAATGCCGCCTGCAAGCTGTGCCAAATATTCGCCGAAGGCAGCCCCGGCAATCAACCGCTCCATCTCGGTGAGGTGCTGTTCCTCTTCAAGCCGCCTGACCCAGGCCAGCATCTGGCGCAGCGCCTCGGTGTAGGTCGCCACCCATGCGAGCCCATGCGCGGCCGCCTGTGCGCCGTCGAGGCTGCCAGCACTCTCGATGAGCTTGCGCACGCCGGATTTGGCAAGATGCAGCAACCGCTCGGCCGCGGCCACGGCTTCGGCGCAGCGCGCAAGGTCGAGCTCGCGGCCCGCTTGCGGCTGGCGCACTGTGCTCGCGCTCGACATGGGTCTCATCCCTCCGAGAAGCGGCCCTCCGGCAGCGGGGCGCCCACGCATACCGCCTGGCCACTGTGCTGCGCCGCACAATAGCGCCGCCACCGGCCCGTGCAACGCTTTCTCGGCCAAGCAGACCGGCATGCCCGCCCAGGCCTGCCCCGCCCGCATTAAGGGGGCTCGCGGGGAGCGCGTGAACCCGCACTGCGACCCCGCCCCGATGCGGGGCGGCCGGTCAATTGCGGAGGTTAGGAGCCTTGCCCGTAGGTGATCTTCTTGGCAGCCGGCCAGGTTACGCGATAGCCAAACTCGACAACCTTCTCCTCGTCGGGCTTCACGTCCATGTCCCAGGCAAGCAGGCCGCGCTTGTCGTCCATGTCGCGCCGGGTCGGTGCGGACTTCCCCAACAGTTCAATTTTGATGTCGGCGTTCTGCGCCACCGGGATCTGGTCGATGATCGTGACCGGGATTGCCCGCTCGTGCAGGTTCTTGACCGTGATTCGATAGCTGCGTGTGTCCGTCTTGGAAGACGTGATAAGGCCGGATTCCGCACGCTTGTCCTCGGCAACGGCATGGCGCACGCGCACAGCATCGTCGACGCCGAAGCCCAGTTCGTGCTCCTCACCCGGCGACAAAAGCGGAAGGCGGCCGTTCCCCACGAAGGTGCCGTCGCGAAAGAGCGAGACTTGGCCGGGCAGGATCGGCGTGCCGCGCGCCATGGTCACCTTGGCGTAGAGGAACGCCTTTTGATCGCGCTTGGGCACGGCGCGCACGGCCAGCGCCGGGTCAAGTTGGGCCTCATCGATCTGTACCCGCTTGGCTTCGCCTGTTGCCGGCACACTGACACGGCCGGCAATCGCATAGACCGCCTGGAAGGCCTGCGTCTCGATCTTGGCAAACCGCTCCTCGGCTTGCTGGGGCTCCGCTCCAGCTCTGAGGTGCGGCTTGCTCTCCTCATCGACCTCACCGAGCTTATTCGCGAGAGTGGTCGCTTCACGCGATAGCGAGCGTGAGGTACCGCCCACCGGGGTCGGACGGGCCGGGGCACCGTCGGGCTCGTAGTCGATCGTCATGGGTTGCAGCTCCGGCGCAGCCGTGCCGGCGCCGGGCCGAGCGGTCGAGAGTGCAAGCACCACCTCGTCCCAGCTCTCACCGGTGCGCTGCTGGATGCTGGCGCGCCGGGCAAGCTGCAGCTTGGGAGCCTGCGCCTTGCTACCGCTGGTGAGCCGGGCATCGTAATAAGGTACCCACGATGCGCCGCCGATCTGGTAACGGATCGACACCTCCGCCTCCAGCGACGCACCAGCGTTGACGAAGACTTTGACCTCGGTGCGCTCTTCTTGCGCCGGCGCTAGGGAGGCGAGCTTGCCTTCCAGATCCTTGATTTGGCGGTCGACAGTGCGGACCTTGATCTGAGCGTCGAGAACCACCTTTTGCGCCTCCGCTAGGCGCTCGCCGATGAGGCCCAGGAGCTGGCCCCAATCGGGCTGCGGCACGGCGGCACCACCAAGGGGTGCGGGGTGCGTGGGGAGCTGCGCCAGGTTGCCTATCAAGGCCTTCTGCATCTCGGCCGCCTGCACGGCCGTCTCCAGCACGGCTCTGTCGTCTTTAAGTTTCTCGATGGCATCCTCGACGTGCTTTCTCTCGCTGGCGGCGATCGCATCATCCGCCCGTGGCAGGAAGGTGCGGCGGCTGTCCACCGAGCCGATCTCGAGGCTGCCAGTCGCCTTGGCCTCGACGCGGATTGAGCTGTGGATCGCACGCGCCGGCAGATCCGTGAACAAAATGACGTTATCGCCGCCCTCGAGACGTACCTTGCCCACGCGCGTCACCTCAGCGCCTGATGGAAACACCGTCACGGCATCGATGCGCGAGGTCCCCTTGACCTCGGCGGCTTCGACCTGGGCAACACAAGACAATGCAGATAACACCAATAACGCGACCAGGTAGCGCATGGAGCACCTCCCTTGGGGATTGCGATGCCCTTAATAGGGCACCACCTGAATCCGGTCGCCAGGGTAGCGGCCTTCGTGTCGCCAGTGTGGCTAGCGATGGTAAGGGCGAGTTAATAATCAGTAATCATACGACGCCAGTTCGCGGATCAAGCGGCTCAATCTGCGGCGGACCACTGGCGAGAGGATGACACAACCCAGCTCGCTCAAAACTCCAATCGATTCACGTGCTTCACCTGCGGCAGCGCTTTCACTTTGGCGACGATCTCGTCGGGCACCGGCTCGTCGACAGCTACGATGCAGATCGCCTCGCCGCCGGGCTTGTCGCGTCCGAGGTTCAGCGTGGCGATGTTGAGTCCCGCCTCGCCCATCAGTGTGCCGAACTTGCCAATGAAGCCCGGCTTGTCCTGATTTCTGACGAATAACATGCGCGGCGCCGGCTCAAACTCCATGTCGATGTCGCGCACCTGGATGATGCGCGGTCGGCCATCCGAAAACACTGTGCCGGCAACCGAGCGCTCGTACTCATCCGTTTTGACCGTAAGGCGAATATAGCTTTCGAAGGCTCCCTTCTGCCCGCGCGTGACTTCCTCAAGCTGGATGCCGCGCTCCTTAGCGTTGGCTGCCGCCGAGACCATGTTGACCTCAGACAACAAAGGGCGCAGCACACCAGCCAGCGCTGCCGCCGTGAGCGGCTTGGTGTTGAACGTTGCTACCTCACCAGAGTATTCAAGCCGGACGCCCTTGATGCTGGTCTCCGTCAACTGGCCGGCGAACAG
>JAMXLN010000047.1 GCA_024281145.1 Hyphomicrobiaceae bacterium
CCCGCACGTAGCGCTCCTTTTGCGCCTGTGTACCCCAGTTCAGGATCGGCATGACCCCCACCGAATTGTGCCCACTCACCACGGTGGCGAGCGCGCCATCACCAGCGGCGATCTCCTGCAGCACGAGGGAGTAGGCCACATTGTCAGCGCCCGCCCCGCCCCATTCGACGGGCACGGTGACGCCCATGAAGCCCAGCTCACCCAGCTCCCTGAAAACGTTGCGTGGAAAGGCGGCCTGCCGCTCCCACTGCGCCGAATTCGGGGCCAGCCGTTGCTGCGCGAACTTGCGGGCCGTTTCCTGGATCAGCAATTGCTCTTCGGTGAGGATCATGCACGCCCCTTGAGGGAGTTGTTCGCTCAAGACCCTAAACCCGTGGCCGCATTTTTGCCACCCGGCGCAGCCGGGCTGTAGCTGCCGTCGCTCGCAATTTGCCGATTGCAGGCCCGCCCGCAATGCGCTGGAGTGGTTGTTAGGACCACACTCAAGTGCAGGAAACACCCATGAGCACCAACTTCACCGACCTCCTCTACAAGGAGGAGAATGGCGTTGCCACCATCACCATCAACCGGCCGAAGGTGCTCAATGCCTTCTCGGCGCACACCGTCGAGGAATTGATCCACGCCTTCCTGAAGGCTGGCTGGAACAAGGCCATCGGCGTCATCGTATTGACCGGCATCGGCGACCGCGCTTTCTCCACCGGTGGAGACCAGTCCGCGCACGTCGGCCACTATGAAGGTCGCGGCACCAACGGCATGCCCATCGAGGAGCTGCATTCGTTGATCCGCGACGTGCCAAAACCGGTCATCGCCCGGGTTCCCGGTTACGCGATCGGCGGCGGCAACGTCCTCGCCACGCTGTGCGATCTCACCATTGCCTCCGACAAGGCGATCTTTGGCCAAGTGGGCCCACGCATGGGTTCGGTCGATCCGGGCTTCGGCACCGCCTATCTCGCCCGCTGTGTCGGCGAGAAGAAGGCACGCGAAATCTGGTACATGTGCCGCCGGTATTCGGCGCATGAAGCGCTTGCGATGGGGCTGTGCAACGTCGTGGTACCCCACGACCAGCTCGACGCCGAGGTGGCCAGGTGGTGCGAGGAGCTGCTGGAGAAGAGCCCCACCGCCCTTGCGATCGCCAAGCGCTCCTTCAACGCCGATAGCGAGAACATCCGCGGCATCGGTGCGTTGGGATTCCAAGCCCTGGCGCTCTATTACCAGACGGAAGAATCGAAGGAAGGCGCCGCGGCGTTCCGCGAGAAGCGCAAGCCGGATTTCCGTTCCAAGGTGAGGTGATGAAGAGGTTGCATCTGCGCTCCTTCACCTGCACGCCGGGCGTCTGTCCTCGCTCCCTCCGTTGACGACGGTACGCCACTGCAGCCGCCCGGCTTTGAGGCACACCAAGACCGCTCGACCAATCGCGCCGTCAGCGATCACTCCCGCGCCGACGCCCCTTATTTAAGCACCACGCCCGCGGTAGGATGGCGGCCCTGACCCGCGGCTCACGAAGTCGCGAGTTCGCCCCCACAATTGGTTTGTCGGAACATCGCCCCCAGCAGCGATGCGCCCGTGCACGGTCTTTGGCAGACACTCAGAGCTCAGTCCGCACGATGGCCGCACCTTGACTGAGCGCGCTGAGCTTGGCGAAGGCGACCGCGCGCGGCAGATACTTCATGCCACAATCCGGTGCGGGGATCAGCTTGTCAGGACCGATGAACTTGAGACCGGCACGAATTCGGTCGGCAACGACACCTGGCGTCTCCGCCTGCTGATCATTCAGATCAATGACCCCGAGTAACACCGTCTTGGGGGCCAGCTCTTGCAGCACGCCGAGATCGAGCCTGGGTTGGGCGGCCTCAATCGAGATTTGCTGCGCGACACTGTCGGCGAGTTGGGGCAGAAACGAGTAGCCGACAGGCTTGGTCTCGCCCGCAACCAAGGCGGCATAGCCAAAGCACAAATGCACGATGGTTGGCACCTTGAGGCCCTCGAGCGCCCGGTCGATGGCCTTGACGGCCACGCGCTTGGCCGCCTCGGGGTCGTTGCGCAGCCAAGGCTCGTCGAGCTGGATGATATCGGCGCCTGCCCGCTCCAGATCGCGTGCCTCCGCATTCACGGCGACCGCGTAGTCCATCACCATCTCTTCCTCGTCGCGATAAAACTCGTTGACCGCCTGCTGGCTCATGGTGAACGGGCCGGGCAGGGTGATCTTCGCCACCCGGTCGGTGTTGGCGCGCAGGAATTCCATGTCGCGCACCTCGACGGGACCTTTGCGCCGGACCTTGCCGACGATGCGCGGCACGGGCGTCTGGTGGCCCGAGCGCGCCTTGACTTCGCCGGGCCTTGCCGTGTCAATTCCCTCCAAGGCGGTGGCAAACCGGTTGGAGTAGCTCTCGCGCCGCATCTCGCCATCGGTAATGATGTCGATGCCGGCCCGCTCCATGTCACGGATGGCCAAGAGGGTGGCGTCGTCCTGGGCTTGCTCCAGCCATTGCGGCGCCACGCGCCAGATATCCATGCGCACGCGCGGCACCGTCTTCGACAGCATGGCGCGGTCGACCAGCCAGTCCGGTTGCGGATAACTGCCGACGACGGTCGTGGGCAACAGTTTCTTGGTCATGGGTCTCTCTTTTGCCTTGGGGCCTCACTCTCGGCGCCTGCGAGCGTCGAGAGGTCTCAAGCATCATGCGGGCACCGTGGTGCCGGTATAGGTCTCCTCGACAGGCAGGCCAGGCTCACGCCGACCCGCGGTCTGCCATGCCAGCGCGCGGCGCTCTACCCAGCGCGCCAGTGCATCAAACAGCACAGACAGTACCAAGATCACCAAGATTGCAGCGAACACACGCGGGCTGTCGAGCACCGTGCGGTATTTGCTTACGAGATAGCCGATACCGGCTGCGGCCGTCAGCATCTCGGACACGATCACACCGATGAGCGCGAGCGCACCACCGAGCCTGAGCCCAGCCAGAACGGTCGGCATCGACGCCGGGATAACGACGCGGGTGATCTGCTGCGGCAAGCTGGCACCCATGCTGCGCGCGGCCACCAGGAAGTTCTGGTCGATCGATTGAATCCCGGCAGCCGTCGAAAGCATCACCGGGAAGAAGCCATAGACGCCCGCAAAGGCGATTTTGGATTGCGACCCAACGCCCAACCAGGCCGTGAAGATCGGATAGAGGATGACGATTGGAACGGCATAGAGGCTAGAGAAGACAGGCAACAACAGCTGGCGCACCCGTGACAGGCCGCCAATCACGGCGCCGATGAGAATGCCGGCGCCGCAGGCGATCAACATCGCCAGCACCACCTCATAGAGCGTCACTGTCAGCGCGTGCGCGTATTCCGCCCAGTTGTGCATCAGCACGCCCAGGGTCCTCGACAGCGATGGTAGAAACAGCTCCGGCAACAGACCGGCACGCGGCACCAGCTCCCACAGCACGAGCATCAGCACAAAGATCAAGCGGCGGACGGTCGCGGGTGCGGGTCGCATCGAGGCCTCAGGTCACCTTGCGAATTTTCTGCCAAATGCGCTCGCGCAGACGGCCGAACACGTCCGTCGCCATCATCTCGTAGGTGCGCGGCCGCGGTAGCGTGACTTCGGCGCGGTCGATGATGCGACCGGGGCGCGGCGACATGACGAGCACCTCATCGGCGAGATATACGGCCTCGGTCAGACTGTGCGTGACGAACACCACGGTCTTGTTGGTTTGCGACCAAATGCGCAACAATTCATGGCCCATGGTCATGCGCGTCTGCTCGTCGAGCGCGGCAAACGGCTCGTCCATCAGCAACACCGGCGGATCCTGCACCAGGCCGCGTGCGATCGACACGCGCTGCTTCATGCCGCCCGATAGCTCGTGCGGATATCGCGCGCCAAAGCCTGCGAGACCGACAAGGTTGAGCATGGCCTCAGCGCGCCGGCGCCGCTCAAGACGCGGAGCGTGCCGGATGCTGAGCGGAAATTCGATGTTCTCGAGTGCCGTGAGCCACGGAAAGAGGCTCGCCTCTTGAAACACGACGCCGACCCGATCGGGATCGGGCACGTCGATCGGCCGCCCGGCGCACAGAATGGTGCCCGATGTGGGACGGCGCAGGCCGGCCATCATCATCAACAGGGAGGTCTTGCCGCAGCCGCTGGGCCCGACAATGACCACAAACCGACCCGCACCCACCGTTAGTGAGATGTCCTCGAGCGCCGGCACCTTGCCGTCGCGCCCCAGGTAGACATGCGAGAGCTCCGCGACCTCGATGGCGGCGGCGTGCACCTCCTTCGCGCGCAGCTCGCTCAAGTTCGCCACGTGCTGCATCGAGCCTCCAGCCAACGCACAGTCTCATTGAAGGCGATCGCCGCCGCCGCCAGCAGCATGACCCCAGCGAACAGCTGAGGCATCTGAAAGTTCTCCCCCCAGCTGGCGATCAACTGGCCAATGCCGCTGCGCGAGGCGTACATCTCGGCGATCATCACACCCGTGAGATTGAAGATCATGGAGATGCGCAAGGTTTCGAGCAGGAACGGCAGCATGCTTGGCACATAGACGCGCGTCAGCACTTGGGCTCGCGTAGCCCCATAGCTGCGTGCAACGAGGACGTGGTCGGCCTTGACCGACCCCACCGCCGCTGCCGCACTCATGATGACAATGAACACGGTTGAAAACGCCGCGTACGCCACCTTCTGCGCAAACCCAATGCCGAAGACCAGAATGAACATCGGCAAGAATATCGATTTGGGAATGCTGAACACATAGAACAGCATCGGCCGGAAGATCTGGCCGAAGTACTCGCTCTCCGCCACCAGCACGCCGACACATGCACCAATCGGCACGGCGAACATGAAGGCGAGCACGACCTCGCCCGCGGTTACGGCGACCGCCTCCTGCACCTGTGAGCGCCCGAGGATCGTGACGAACATTGCCAGCACGTCCGACAGTGGAGGCAGTAGCGCTGCGTTTACGATTGCCCAGCGCGGCAACCACTCCCAAGCCGCCAAAACCATGGCAAGAAGGGCCAGGCGCGTGAGGATTAGGGCAGATCGGCTCATTGCGTCCCGTCCCCTCTGCCCCCTCTGAGGCGGGCTCAATTCGCCGTCGGCACCGGTTTGAAGTTGGTCACGAACGTCTCCTGCACGGGCGCCAAATCCGTCATGCCGATGAGCCGCGCCAGGTCAAGCGCCCGCGACATCCACTCTTCCTTCATCTCGCCGGTCGCCAAGAGCTTGGAGATGTTCCCATCGAGCTCGGCCTCGGCCACCTGAGCGGGTATTTCATCGATCTCGGCGATCATCTTGACGGCTTCGGCGCGGTTCGACTTCAAAAACGCAACTGCACCATAGATGGCGTTGAGCGCCTTTTGCAGGACGGCCGGCTTCTCGGCGATGAACTTATCGGTGGCAATCCATAGCCCGCTCAGGTGCGGTTCGACCTCGCTGCCGTAATCGAGAAGGCTGCGACCCTGCTTCTCCTGCAACATCTTGAAAGAAAGCGGCGAATAGAGCACGACGGCCTCGATGTTGCCGGAAATGAGGTTCGGCACCAGGCCGCCGCCGCCGAGCGGCACGTTGGTGAACGTGATCTTCCGGTTTTGCATGGTCCACAAGGCGAGCAGGTCCGAGCCCGAGCCCGCCGCGGTGATGCCGACCCTCTTGCCCTCGAGCTCGGCGACCTGACCGATCTTGCTGTCGGCCTTCACCATCAAGTACCAGCCGTAGTAGCCAAGCGCCGCGCCGGCAACCGCCTTGGTCATCACACCCTTTTTGCGGCCGGCGGCGATCAGCGCAGCGGAGTTGAGCTGCAGGTCGGCCGCGCCTGCCGCTCCCGCCTCGAACGTCTCACCGCCGCTGCGGTAGATGGTGAGCTCGGCCTTGATACCCTCCTTGGCGAACAGCCCCTGGCGCTGCGCGGTCTCGCAGATGATGGTGGGATAGTAGGTCTTGGTCGGCAATCCGATGCGGATCATCTCCTCCGCCTGCGCCGGGGCGTCGCCGACCGATCCAAGCGCTATGGCGACAAGCACCGTCAATCGCCGAGCCGTGCTCGATTGCAACACGAGGTACATCCTTCTGTGTTCCTCCCAGGATGCAAAGCTTAGCTGGGCCAATTGCAGGCGGGCAAGGAGATCGCGCAATCGCTGCGCGACGCACGTCGATACCCACGTCGATACTTGGGACACGTCCCACGCAGCACACCCCTGCGGCCCGACCCAAGACCGTTGCCTTTAGTCCTCGACCGCCGGCATCGATCGCCAGCTCACGGGGGCCCGTGCACTCCCCAACCCGCCGGCACCCCCGCACCATATCGTTGTGCCCCGCAGACCCGCTCATGCCGGTTCGGGCCGGTTCGGGCCGGTTCGGGCCGGTTCGGGCCAGTTCGGGCCGGCTCAGGCCCGCTCATGCCGATTTGGGCCGCTCAGGGCCCGCTCAGGGCCCGCTCAGGCCGCCTCAGGCCCCCTCAGGCCCCCCTCAGGCCCCCCTCAGGCCCATGGAGGCAACAATCGCGATTTGGCCCGCCGCTGGTTGCCCCCTCGACCTACCGCGCCCATAGGCCCAACACGTCCATGCTCTGAAGATGCCCGGTGCCACCATGCCGACACCGCTCGTCGTCTCGGCCCCAGGCGATCCCCGCCCCCCCGACGTATGCAAGAGCGAGGCGCGCCCATCTTTAGCGGCGCGGCAGTCTCTTGATGCCGCAAGCATTCCCGTGTTCGCGCGACAAATCCCTGCTTGGACGCATCGGGCCAGGCGTCACCGCCTGCGCCTGTCGCTTTGCACGACCCAGCGCGTCGAAGTTCGGCTAGGATGTCGCAAGCAACCTTCGGGGGCCCATTGTCCAATCTTTCCATCGCTGCAGCCAACGCCATTCTCACCGACAATTTTGCCCCTTGGGTGTTGGCAAGCGGGATCAAGGTCGAGGCCTTGGCTGCCGATAGCGCAAAGTTGCGCATCCCCTTCGCACCACAGCTGGCCCGCGTCGGTGGCAACCTGTGTGGTCAGGCGTTGCTGACGGGTGCCGATACCGCCATGGTGATTGCCCTCGCAGCTGCCAGCGGCGGCTTCAGGCCCTGCACCACCGTGGACCTTACCATCAACTACATGCGTCCGATCGCCGGGACGGATGCGCTCCTGGAGGCAGTGGTCCTGCGGCTGGGCAAGACCCTCGCATTCTGCACCTGTGAGGTGCGCGCAGCTGACGATGGCAAGCGCGCCGCCTTCTCGACCGGCACCTACGCGCTCCTCGCTTCAGGCGCCAGCCCACCTCCCCGCCAACCCCTTGAACGCCAATGAGCCAACCAACATCCGTTTGGCACAACCTGAGCTTCGAACGATTGCCTCAGGCTCCAATCGGCGCCGTGGCGGCCTCGAGCCAGGCCCGATCGGCGGGTGCGAGCTCCGGGCCCACGATCTCCCGCACACGCGCATGATAGGCATCAAGCCAGCGCAGCTCTGGGGCCGATAAGAGCTCTAATAGCACCAGGCGTCGATCAATGGGGGCGAGTGTGAGCGTCTCAAACCCCATCACCTCGCGCTCCCCACCCGCCACCTTTGCTGGCTCGGTGACCAAAAGCAGATTCTCGATGCGGATTCCGTAGCAGCCAGCTTTGTAGTAGCCGGGTTCGTTGGAGATGATCATGCCTGGCTCAAGCACGGTCATGCCGCGCCTGGAGATGCTCTGCGGACCCTCGTGGACCGACAAATAGCTGCCGATGCCGTGGCCGGTGCCGTGGTCGAAATCGAGGCCCGCTTCCCACAGCGCCCGCCGTGCGAACGGGTCGAGGTCAATACCGCGTGTACCCCTCGGAAAGCGCGCCGTGGCGATGCCGATATGCCCCTTGAGCACCAGGCTGAAGCGCTCGCACATTTCGCGCGTCGGTTCGCCGATGGCGACCGTGCGCGTGATGTCGGTCGTTCCATCGAGATACTGGGCGCCGGAATCCACAAGATAGAGCTCTCCAGAGCGAAGCTTGCGGTTGGTGGCCGTGGTCACGCGGTAATGCACGATGGCGCCATTGGGACCGGCGCCCGAGATGGTATCGAAGCTGATCTCCTTAAGGGCCTGGGTCTCGCTGCGAATTTCCTCGAGCCGACGTGAGGTGGCGATCTCGTCGAGCGCGCCCGCGGAGGCTTCGCGATCAAGCCAGGCAAGAAAACGCACAACGGCCGCCCCGTCGCGCTTGTGCGCGGCTCGCGCACCCTTGATCTCGGTCGCGTTCTTGCGCGCCTTGGGCAGCAGGCACGGATCCGTCCCCCGTACGATCGTGGCCTTACCGCCCGTGAGCCGGCGAAAGAACCAGTTCGAGGCAGTGGCCGGATCGAGCCGTACGCGCTTAGCTGCGGGCCTGAGCGCCCGCAGCCTGGCATCAAGCGACTGCCGGATTGCGATGTCCGACCGCTGCGCTCGACGCGCGCCAGGCTTGGCGCGCTTCGCATCGGGCATGATTTTGGCGAGCTTGGCCAAATGCGCGCTGGCTTCAGCGCTGAGCTTGTCCCGGTCCACGAAGAGCTCCGGCTTGCCGTTTGCCGGTACCAGCGCATAGGTCAACGGCACCGGGTTGTGCGCCACATCCGAGCCGCGAATGTTGAAGAGCCAGGCAATGGAATCGGGCAGGGTCAGGACGACAGCATCCTCGCCCTCTTTGCGCAGGCTCGCCTGCAGCTCGGCGATCTTCTGCTCGGCCGCCTTGCCCGCATACCGCATCGGATGCACAGCGATCGGCCCCACGGGAGGATCGGGACGCGCTGCGCCCCAGACCTGGTCGACAAGGTTCTCGCCGCGAATGGCGCGGAGCTCGATGCCCTTTCCCCGCAGACCGTTGGTCAGATCCTCGATCATGGCTTGGGTGTGCAGTCTGGGATCGAAGCCCACGACATCGCCCGCTTTCACGTGCTGGCCGAGCCAGTCCTCGAGTTTGGCCGCGGGGGCCTGGAGCACCTCAAAGATGCGCCTGTCGACCTGAGCAGGTGCCTGCACGACGTAGCGCCCGTCGACGAAGAGCGCAGCAGCGCTGCGCGCTATCACGGCGAGCCCAGCCGATCCCGAAAAGCCCGTCAACCATTTGAGCCGCTCGGCCGAAGCTGGCACGTACTCCCCCTGGTGCTCGTCGGCGCGCGGCACCAGCAGCGCGTCGAGCCCCTTTTTCACCATGAGCTGGCGCAGTTGCTCGACACGCCCCGCGCCGGTCTGGCGCGGCTCGGGAGGATCGTAGGTCTGAAACATGCTATCCACTCATAGGGGCGCGGTGGGCGCAGTGCGCAACATTGGCTCAATACCATGGCGCTGGCGAGCCCTGCAGCAGGTCAAATTTCGTGCGCTCCAGCCAATTCTGCGCCAGCCAATTCTGCGTTTGCCGGAACATCGGGAGTGCTCACCCTGGACAGCCTCATGGTCGCGCACAGCGGCCACCACGGAGCACCGCAGAAGGGGGAGGTGAAACAGATCAGCTAGGCGCTTGCCTGAGGACCCCATCTATTTCATGGCCCTCTTGCACCGTGATATCGGGCAAGTTGTCGAGACAAGCGTCCCAGAGTTTATCGATGTGCAACCCTGCCTCCCGCGCCGGAAGGGTTTCGAGCGTGCCATCGGCGAGCTCGGTAACGATGCCCTCCTGTTTGAGGCGCTGGAGCGCGTCGTCCACGTCGAAGTCGACGTCGATATCGAAAGTGTCCTTCAGATACTGCTCGATCGCTTGGTCCACCTGACGCAGGTTGCGGATGTTAACCCGCTCCTTGGCAAGGACGCTGTAGAGGAGCATCTCTTCCTTGACGTCTTCCTCCGCTGCTCGGTCGGCCAGCAAGGTCATCACCCCGCGATTGTCGGCCATGGCATGAAAGTAGAGGTTCTGGGCCAGCACCACCATGTAGCGCGTGCGCTGGTTCAGGAAATTGGTGGCCTGGCGCAGCGCGATGCCGCCGAGCCCCGCAACAGCCGCAGCAAGCGTGTAGGGATTGCTGGCCATCGCGATCTTGCCCACCGTGCCGAATACGCCCATGCCCAAACCGCTGCTCGCTGTGACACCGAATTTCAGCTTATCGAACAGACGGAATCGCACCTTAGTGTTGGGAAAAATCATCTCCACGTCGCTGCGCGGCATGTTCTTGAAGAGCTTGATATAGACGTAATCGCTCGACACGGTTGCCGGCAGCAGTCCTCGCAGGCGGCGAACGGTGCGCTCGGCTTCCTTTTGGTCGAGCTTTTGCTCGCGCATCACCTCTTCGACGCGCACAGCAAAAGGCTTGAGCTTGAACAGCAGGAACATGCGTTGGAATACGGGAATTTTGACCTCGCGCCAGCGCATGTAGGCCCTTTTCACGTCGCGCCGATACTCGGAGATGGTGGTGGCGCCGCGGTAGTAAATCAAAATCTCCTCGAAGGCCTGAAGGTCCACCTCGAGGTCGAGGCCATAGGCAGATTCCTTGGTCAGGATGAAGTGCACGTTGGAGGGATCGACACGGGTAAAGTTGCCCTGCTCGAGCAGCGAAGCCATCTGCGTGACAAGCCGCTTTTGCATCCTCGCGCGCTCCTCGGGACTGAACGCGCGCGTCCTCAAAAGATCGCTGTCAGGAGTGAAGGGCTCATAGAGCTGCTCAAGTTCCAGCAGCTTCGCCGCATAGCCGTGACGGCGCCAATAGTCGAGGTAGCGCATGAAACGGCGCGCCTGCACGGCGTCGCCGTCGGCCCACAAATTGGCGACCGTCAGACGGTCCATGAGGGCATGGCGCGTGATGGGCAGGAACTTCTCGCGGCGGCTGCCCGCCGCAACCGACCCGTGCGGGTCCACCTCGGCGACGGGGCCTAGTACCACCCCGTCCTGATCCGCCAGGCGCGCCGCGTTCCCTGCTGCCTGCGCGTTCGATGCCTGGGCCATCACCGCCTCATTAGTCCGCCAGGCCTCGTTCGATCGCAGCGCGCGAAGTCAGGCGTCAAACTGAATGACACTGCGCACGATCTTGCCGGACTTCATGTTGGCGAAGCCCGCATTGATGTCGGCGAGGGTGATCCGGTCCGAGATCCAATCATCAAGATGCAACCGGCGCTGGTTGTAGAATTCGACGAGGCGCGGCATGTCCACACGGAACCGGTTCGATCCCATGGATGAGCCCTGGATCTTGCGCTCGCGCAGGAAGTCGAAGCCATGCAGCTCGATCTTCTGGCCGAAAGGAACCATGCCGACGATGGTGGCTGTGCCGCCCGCGGCCAGCATCTGAAAGGCCTGTTCCGCAGTTGTCTTGGTACCGAGGCACTCGATGGCGTGGTGTACACCACCCTTCATCAGCTCTTTGACGCGTTTGACGGGATCCCCGTCCCTGGCGTCAACAAGATCCGTGGCGCCCAGTTTGGTGGCTAGCTGCAGCTTCACCGGATTGGTGTCGATGGCGATGATGCGCCCGGCCCCCGCAATCGCCGCACCGTTGATGGCCGCCATGCCGACGCCACCACAGCCAATGACCGCCACGGTTTCGCCAGGGGCCACCTTGGCCGTATTCACGGCAGCACCGTAGCCGGTGATGACGGCGCAGCCGATCAGCGCCGCACGGTCCAAGGGAAAATCCTCGCGGATCTTCACGACGGCGTTTTCGTGCACGAGCATCATTTCGGCATAAGAAGAAAGATTGGTGAAGGTGTGCAGCTGCTGGCCTCGCAGGCTCAGGCGCTTGGCAACACCGGGCAGCAGCTTGACCTCGGTGTTGGTGCAGATGGCGGGATGCCCTGTCGTACAGTTCTCGCAGGTGCCACAAAACACCGACAGGCAGGTGATGACGTGATCGCCCTTCTTGACGTACGTGACGTCCGAACCGACTTGCTCGACGATCCCCGCCGATTCGTGTCCCAGCACCACCGGCAGCGGGTGCGGATAGAGCCCCTCAATGAAATGCAGGTCCGAGTGGCACAGGCCGGCATAGGCCGTGCGCAGTAGGACCTCGCGCGGGCCGGGCTTGCTGATGCTCACGTCTTCAATGACGAGCGGCTTATTCACTTCATAAAGAACGGCGGCTTTCATGGCGCGCTCCTCGCGTTTCTCCCCGGCGAGACTACTTCGGCCCCAGCATCGCGCAAACCAACTTGCCTCAAGTCCCCGGACGCGCGCCGAACGGACAAAGCTCCTCAATCCCCCGACAGGGCCCGGCGGAAGCGCCGCACGTGGCCGGCCTTCGCCTCCGCCTCGCGCTGCTGCCGGCGCCCTTCGGCCGAAATGATGGTGACTTCCGCCTCGCCGGTCACCTCCCGGGCCTCGAGGCTGTGCACGCGCTCAAGGCGCGCATCGCTCCCCTGCACCATACCCTTGGGTGGCGCCGCGCCCGCCTGCGTCGATGGCGCCTGTGCCTCGCGCACGACAAATGTGACCGAAGCCTCCGGCGCCTCCCGGCGCAC
>JAMXLN010000048.1 GCA_024281145.1 Hyphomicrobiaceae bacterium
GAGACCCTTCAATCCGAGATCGCGAGCAATCGTCACGGTGCGTTCGGCGGCCGCGCGGGGGTTGGCTGCCCCCATGTTGGTGATGATGACCGTACCTGCCTCGCGGCAGGGCGCGAGCAGGGACTTCATGCGCCGTGCCAGATGGGCATTGTAACCGCGGGTCGGATCGACCATGCGATCCCGATGGGCGAAGGCGACGGTGCGTTCGCCCAGGCACTCGAGCACCATCACGTCGAGCGCACCCCGGTGCGCAAGATCCACTGCCGCATCGAGCCGATCCGCTGCAAAACCCGCGCCTGTTCCCACGCGTAGAATGTTGGGTGCCTTGACCATGGGCGAACACTCCTCAAAGCGGACCGGGAAGAAACGAGGTTGCGGGTTTGGCGCAATCAGTCACCCTTCAGCCCGGATATCTCCGGGAAGAACAGGTCGTCGATGCCCGCCGGCGATTTCTTGAGCGTGCCGATGTTGGCCATGAACTGCGCCGTCTTGAGAACCTTCTGCGGCTTCAACGTGTAGGCGTAGTCTTTGTCGCTTATGATTTGGACGACATCCTCGACGCTGTTCTTGGTGTCCTTGGCTACGTCGAGATAGAGCTGCGCCGCGGTCCGCTTGTCCTTGTTGATGATCTCGATGGCCTCGCTCAGAGCGTCGTAGAACGCCTTATAAGCCTTTGGGTTGGCATCCCGGAACTTGGCGCTCGCGGTCAGGAGCACGGCCGTGGCGGGTCCACCAAGTGTTTCGTAGTTGGTGGTCACAAGGTGAGCGCCTGAGACTTTGATCTCCTGCTCATAGAAAGGCGATGAGGAGTAGTGGGCGTTGACGCCGGCCGTGTTGTTTGTGAATGCAAGCACCGCATCAGGATGCGACAGGGAAACCGTCAAGACGTCGAGTTTCGCGTAGTCCTTCTCGCCGAACGCGGCCACCGCGGCCACCTGCAACATGATCGCCTGGGTCGAAATCTTGATCGACGGGACGGCGATCTTGTCCCTTGGCGAGAAGTCCTTGACCGTCTTCACGTCGGGATTTCGCGAGATGAGATAGAGCGGGTACGTCGTCATCGCAGCGACACCCTTGATTTGTCCGCGCGTCTTGTCCCAGAGCAGGATCATCGACGGTGCACCCTGCGCGGCGAAGTGGATGGAACCCGAGATCAGGCCGTCGTTCATGACGCTCGGGCCGGCGAGTTTGGCCCAGCTGATCTTGATCGCAGGGAGACCGGCGGCCGTGGCGTGCTTTTCAACCAACCCCTGCTTCTCCATCACCATCAGAGGGAGAAAGCTCACACCGTACTGCTGAGCCACAGTGATCTCGCCCACCTCTGCGCGTACGTTGGCGGCAAGGGCGATGAGCAGCCCAAATGCGAAAGCAGCTATGCGTAGGAACAGTGCCATCGTTTCCTCCGTGCAGTCCGTTGCCATGGGGGCGCCGGCTTCTTTGTTGCAACAAAGGTAGGGGCCGGTGATTAATTTGGGAATTGAATTCTTTCTATCTCACTTATAGAGTTTATTTATGAACCCAAGCCTCAAGCAAATGCGCAGCTTCATTGCGGTGGCGCGGACAGCGAGCTTCACCCGCGCGGCCGCGCAAATCCACCTGTCGCAGCCTGCGCTCACGGTGCAAATCCGTCAGCTCGAAGCAGCTCTCAACGTCAAATTGCTCGATCGCAATACGCGCTCAGTGCAACTGACGCGCGTTGGCCGAGAGCTTGTACCGATCATCGAGCGGCTTCTGCATGAGTTGGACGCTGTCGTACTAGGTGCGCGCGAGTTGGCATCCAAGCGACACGGCATTGTCCGCATCGCCTGCTTGCCATCTTTGGCAGCGACCAGGCTGCCGGATGCGATCGTCGCCTTCAGGGCCAAGCACCCGCGCGTTCAATTCATTGTCAGAGATGGGGTCGGGGGTAAGGTCGCCGCCTTGGTCAAGGAAGAGTTCGTCGATTTCGGCATCAGCGGCGGGACGACCTCGGATCCTGAGCTGGCAGTGAGCCCGCTGATGCACGATCGCATGCATGCTCTCTATCTCTCGCCACATGCATTGGATCGAAGTGCCAAAATCAGCATTCACAGTCTGTCAGCGCATCCGCTCATTCTGATGGATGAGGAGAGCACGGTGCGACAGGTCGTGGATGAGGCATTTCGCCAAGCCGGCCTGCCCAAGGTGGCCACCATCGAGGCGACGTACATGTCGACTGCCGTTGGCATGGTACGAGCCGGGCTTGGTGTCGCCTTGCTGCCGTCCACCGCCATCGAGTCCCAGGCGGCTGGGAAGCTGCGATCTCGTCCAATCGAGGGTCAGAGCTTCGCGCGACCGATCTTCATCGTTTGCAAGAAGGGTCGATCGCTGCCTCCCGCCAGCGAAGAATTCTTGTTCTCCCTCAGAACAATGAAGAACTAAGCCGGTACCTGGGGCGCGACTTGCAAAGCCTCACGGTTGGCAAATCGCCAAAAGTCTCAGCGACAGCATTTTGCCGTTCAACCTCGGTCCGGCCCAGAAACATTCGTCACTCCTTACGCACCCGGCGGGCGTATGCCTGTCTCGTAACAGCCACCAGTGCGGGCCCATCTCGGGGCGAGCCAGCGACCTCAGGCGATGCGTGCCAGGAAGCGTTGCACAACAGGAACGCCAGCCAATCGTGGATCGCTAGCTAAGCTAGCGGCGGTTCCAGCGACGAACGAGATCCACCACCTGAGCGACGTCTTCCTCGTTGTTGTAGACGTGCAGCGAGAAGCGCAACAGGTCACGGCGAATGCTGAGGTGGGCGTTGTTGGCCACAAGGTATGCGTAGAGATCGCGCATGCGCTCGTCTCCCGCCGAGTCATGCTCCAGTCCAAGCGAACGGCCAACCGTGACGATGTGCGAGCTTTCCGACCCCGGCTCGCCACCGAACACGGGCAGGCCTACTTCGAGAAAACCAAGTGCGAGCTTCCGTGCGAGCCCGCAAACATGGCGCTCAACGTTGTCCATTCCAAGCTCGTGCAAAAGCTCGAGCGATCGACCCACCGCAATCGCCGCCGGGAAATTGAAGTTGCCGACGTCGAACCGGCGGCTGCCCTTCGCCAGCTTGTACTCACGGGGATTGCCGACCGCTGCCTCGTGCCCCTCCGTGGCAATGCCGAAGCGCGACAGGAAAATCGGATCGAGGCTCTCGGAGACGGCCCGCCGCACATAGAGGAAGCCCAGGCCATAGAGGCCCATCAAGGTCTTCTGCGTCGATGTGGCCAGCGCATCAACGTTGAGAGATCCGACGTGGGTGTCGATCGCGCCGATCGACTGAGCACCATCCACGGCGAGCAATACGCCGCGCCGCCGACACTCCGCACCGAGCGCGCCCACGGGCGAACGGAACCCAGGCGCAAATGTGACGGACGATACGGCCACCACGCGTGTGCGCCCGTCGATGGCAGCAAGCATACCTTCGAGCGGAATGCGGCCTCGCACCGGCGCTACGGTTTTCACGTCAATCCCGAACCGCGGGCGCAGCCCGTACCAAGGGAGCAAGTTTGCGGGATGCTCGAGGGCCTCGCATAGGACCACGTTGTCTCCGCACTGCCAGGGCAGCGACGCAGCGAAGGTGGCGATGCCATCGGTCACGTTGCGTGTGTATGCGATCTCGTCAGCCTCGGCGCCGATGAGCCGGGCAAACAGCGAACGCGTCTTCTCAATGGCGGCGAACATCTCGGTCTTGTCCAAGCGGCCCGTGGCGTTGGCATCAAGATAGCTGTCGAGAGCTGCGCGCGCCCCGGCGTAGAGGAGGCTGCGCGCGGAGACGTCCATGTAAGGGCCTTGCGACGCTCCGGCAAAGCTGGCGCGAATAGCTCCGAAGCGCGTGACACCTGCGGGCTGGGGCACGGGTGGATCTCCTCTGGCGTGAAAGCGCTAACTCCTACCGCGCCTGGTGTCACATTCCGATCGGCGTGGTCCGTCGCAACGGGGGTAGAGGCTGTTCAAACCGTCGAGGTACCACTCCCCCCACAGGGCGGGCGCAGCGAAGCGGTCTAGTAAGGGAACACACCCACGCCGAGCGGCCGCCTGCGTCATGCCTGGGCACGGGCGCATGTCCGAAAGCTAGCCGAGATTGTGATTGGCGCTGGAGCATCACCCTTTTGCACGCGCCGTGCGCCGATTGATCGCGATCAAGGCGACGATACTGAGCGCAGCCGTCACCATCAAATAGTAGGCGGGCGACAGTGGGTCGCCGGTCCGTGCGATCAGCCAAGTCGCGATAAACGGTGCGAAGCCGCCGAAGATCGTCACCGAAACACTGAAGGCGAACGCAACGCCGACCGCGCGTGTCTCGACGGGGAACTGCTCGCATAGCACGGACGGCAGAACGCCGCTGTACCCCGCTTTGATCAGGTTCAGGAAGCCGACGGCAAACATCGCACTCGCCAGCGAGGGATAGGCGTCCATCAGCCAGAATGCCGGGTAAGCGGTCAGCAGAAACAACCAAGCCGTTATCAGCATCAGGCGCGTTCGCGGCACGGTCTTGTCCGACCAGTGTCCCGCGATAACCGAAACGACAGCGAGAATGATCCCGCCCACCAGCGTTGCGGCAAAACCGGTATAGGCCGGCAGATTCAATGTCTTGACGCCGTAGGTCGGGACATACAGGAGCAGATAATAGGAACTGTTCGAAACGATCGAGGCGCCCAGCGCGAGCAGGATCGCAACAGGGTGCCGCCGCAACAGGTCGCCGATCGGTACCCTGGGTACCTTTTCGCTCTCGAGAAACTCCGGCGTCTCGGTCATGCGGGAGCGGATGTAGAGTCCGGCGGGGCCGACCAGCAGTCCAAATACGTATGGGATGCGCCAGCCCCAATCGACGAGCTGCTGATGCGAGAGCTGCGTCGTTAGGACAAGGCCGAAAAGCGAGACGATGATCGAGACGATGCCGGTGGTGGCCCACTGCCAACTTGCACTGAAGCCGCGACGCTTACCGCCGTGCTCGACCAGAAAAGCAACGGCACTGCCGAATTCGCCGCCAACCGAAAACCCCTGTAGCAGCCGCGCGAGAGTGATGAGGATCGGAGCCGCCACGCCGATCGTGGCATAGCCGGGGGTGATCAGCATCAGGGTCGTGCCGATCAACATCAGGCCAATCGACAGCGTCAATCCAGCCTTGCGACCAGCGCGGTCAGTGTAAGTGCCGACGACGACGGCACCCAGCGGCCGCACGACATAGGCAAGACCGAACGTGCCGAAGGTAGCCAGCAGGGAGACGGTTGGATTGTTGGCCGGAAAGAACACCTCGGCAATGGTCACGGCGAAGAAGCCGTAGACGAGGAAGTCGAACCATTCGAGCACATTGCCGATCGTCGCGGCGATGATCACACCCAATAAGCGCGGCCGCGCCAGCGCGCTACCCATTGTCGTTTCAATAGCCATCGCGCACTCCTGTGTCTGTTCCCAGCCAAGAGCGAAACAGTGGTCCTCTGAAGGTCATTCGCCGCGAATGCCGCGAAAAGTAGTCCAATTAGAGGTTTAGTGTTCGAGCCACCTAGAGAATTGCCGCCGGCGATCGAGATGGAGGCCTGCGGCACGATACGCTGGGCAAGCCCAAGGTCATGCTACATCAATCTCGCAGTGGGTTGGAAGTGCCGAAAGCGGGATAGGCACTGCGGAGTACGGAGGGATGCCGGATGGGGCTAGGACGCAAGCGCACATTCTCGACCAGCGAGAAGCCTCGCCGCTCAAATCCATCAGAGATTGCGATTTCGCGATCGACGCTACATTGCGATGCAGCAAACAGACGCGGTGAGACTGCATGCGTGGATTTCGACGGCTCTGCCCCGCCGGAGCGTCCACCGTTCGCTAAATACCTCCCTCTGCCGGCGAGCGGATCCATGACTCCCGTGCATTCCCTGAACGACCCCAACAAGCGTCTTGCGACCGCATGATTGAGGAGAACTTGGATGTCATCTCTGTCCGTTCCCTATGCCCTCGGCGGCACTCTCACAGAGCAACAACGACTGACGGCCCAAGCGCGTGGCCTCGAGGAACAAGCAGCATGGATGCTTGATAGGATCGGTATTGAGCAAGGCTCTCGAGCCGTTGACGTCGGTTGCGGACCAATTGGGATCATGAACTTGCTGTCCGAGCGTGTTGGCGCGAGGGGGACTGTTATCGGCGTAGAACGCGAGCCTCGCTTCGTCGACATGGCACGAACGGCGATTGATGAACGCGGACTCCGCAACGTTAAAGTCATCCACGCGGACGCGTTGCAGACCGGGTTAGAGAAAAACGCTTATGACGTCGTGCACGAGCGACTGCTGTTAATCAACTTGCCTCCCGCCTCTCAAGAAGCATTGCTCATCGAGATGTTCTCCTTACTTAAGCCTGGCGGGATCATCGCGCTTCAAGAGTTCGATTCTGCATCGTATGTTTGCCACCCAGAGCATCCATCCTGGACCTTGTTACTTGGCACTTGGAATGATGTCTTCCATGCCGCCGGCGGCAACGAATTCGTTGGTCGCTCGCTTGCTCACCGCTTACAATGCCTCGGTGCAGAGAATGTAGAGATGAAGATCCATGTCGAGGTGGCACAGATCGGGGAATACCGCCGCACTCATTTACTATCGCTTATCGAGTCAATGTATGATCTGGTTCTTGCATCGGCGCGAATATCGCAAAGTGAATTGCGGGACCACATGTCGGCTTTGTCGGCCCATCTTGCCGATCCGAGCACAACACTAATCGATAAGCTGGTTGTACAAGCCTGGGGGCGAAGAGCGATCTGAGGGGCAGCAGGCAACCTTACGCACCCCGCGGGCGCACCTATCTGGCTGAAACGGCACTTCTGTACGCCGCCTGAACCTTAATGGGTTTGCGAGCGGAATGGCGTTTGCGCGGATGCCAATGCGTGTGCGGCGTAACCCACCATTGTCGCAGAAGCTGCGCGACCAAAATTTATTCAGTACGTCGTTGTGTGATCCTTTGTCGGCTTCACCAAATGGCCAGGTTCAATGGCGATCGGCACAACGACCCCGATCGTTTGCGCAACATCGCACTCTCGCCAGTTCCCCTTCCTTGCACGGAGATAGCACGTACGATCTCTAGTGATATCGTGGAGCTAACGTTCCGATGGCTGTACAGTTCCGTACAGTTCTTATTGCCTCCCAGCAAGCGCGCCGGGCGCCACGGCTAGGTTGAAGACGAGCCGAGGCGAGATGTGGCTGCTCACGCGCCATTGCGCACACGTGCGCTAGCGTGCGCAACGCGGCAATGCCCAGGCGAAAAACGACGCGTTGCGGAACCGCTTTAAGAATGCCGCGTTGCTCTGCTGACGGATAAGCCCAGCAAACGGGCAGTGCATTCGATGATCATGGAGCGGGCCATGCAGGAGCAACAAGGCTGCGAGGACGAGTTCATCGCCGACGTCTACCGCGGC
>JAMXLN010000049.1 GCA_024281145.1 Hyphomicrobiaceae bacterium
CGACGGTGGAGTTCAGGACCTTGCGCGTCCTGCGCGGTCTCTTCACCGAGGTGGGGCTGCCCAAGCCGACGGAACGCTTCTACGGGGTCCCCGCAGAGCTCGAGCGGCTGCTCGCCATGGCCTATCCGGTCAACGACGACCGGGCGGGCTTGCGGGCAATGCTCGAGGCGGCCGTCGACGGCGACACGATGGGCGTCGGTGCGCGACGCGAAGACGGCACGGTGCGTTTTGAGTATCCAGCTGTCGTGTTGACGGCGGTCAAGCGTGCATGATGCCGGAAGTCCTGGTGGGGGCGGTCGCCAGCAGGCGCGAGCTGTGCTGTAAGAAGTGAGCCGGCAACGCGGCTAGGTTCGGGCGCCTCAAGCTTGGCGTCGGCGATCGCCCATTCCAGCGGCCAGCCTTCAGCCGCGTTCAGTGCCACATTGGCCGCGACATTCAGCGAATGAGCGTGAAGAAGCGCGTCCAGCGGATGTCGAATGGCCACGTCCACGGTGCCGACCAGCGGAACGCGCCGGGATCGTCGATGGCTGCCGAAAAGAAGATGATCTCGGCTCTCCCGATCAGGTTCTCTTCCGGCACGAAGCCCACGCCCCGCTGCCATGCAGGTACGCGGCTGTCGATTGAATCATCGCGGTTGTCGCCCATCATGAAATAGGAGTGCGGCGGCACATCGAGCGGTCGGATATCGTCGAGTTCCGCTGGCCCCTGCCAGTGCAGCACGAAGTGCTTAACCCCACCCGGCAGCGTCTCCGTAAACCGCGGCTTGGCTTGGTGTTCTTCTGGCCCGGCGTAGGTACCGGCCGGGGTTTGCTGGGCAGCTTGGCCGTTGATGTAGACGATGCCCTTGCGCACCTCGATGTGGTCCCCCGGCAGGCCGATCAGCCGCTTGACGTAATGCAGTGAGGGGTCGCGCGGCAGCTTGAATACGACGACATCCCCGCGTTTGGGCGGGCTGCCGAAGATGCGACCCTTGAAGGGAATGAGGGCAAAGGGAAAGCTGTGCTCTCCATAACCGTAGGACAGCTTGGAGACGAAGAGATAATCGCCCACCAGCAGTGTGTCCTTCATCGATCCCGACGGGATATTGAAGGGCTGATAGAAGAACGTGCGCACAATGAGGGCAATGACGAGTGCCTGCGCAATGATCTTGACGGTTTCGCGCCAGGATCCCTCTGCCGGTTTGCGGATGGCATTGCTCATGGGGTCATAGACATAGGTCCTAAGCCTCCAACTTCAAAGGGGCTCCCGACCTTGCTCTTGCCTCCCTGGGGTCCTGAGCAACCCGCCCGGAAATACCCATACAATTCGGGGCGACGGTCGGGTTGCACTGCTGAGGTGCTCACTGCTTATCGGTCTTTACGCAGGCTTGCAGGCGCGCAATGTCGCACCCGCGCCGCTGTCCCAAGAAATATCGCCTTTCGGGTGCGAATTAGGCACTGTGCGGCAGCTCCACCCCTTAAGGTTATTTTAGGGTTGGACCAACCACGCGTGGGCGCTCACTTGCCCGCCCGGTCGAGCGGCGGAGCCCAGAGCGTTGGCAAGCGTGAGGCAAGCCACCGTGCAATCGCGGAGTTGACGGCGGCCGGCTTCTCCTGAGCCATCCAATGGCCCGAATCGACGATGGCCTCGGTCAGGTCGTCGCAGGAGGCGCGCATCGGCTCGGCGAGGCGCGTATCGACGGTCTGGCAGGTGTAGTCGTAGCGGCCATGGAGAAAGAGCGCCGGCAAGGTGAGGCGGCCCCCGGCCTTCGCGAGCTTGGCATATTGCGCATTGCGGGTGCGGTTCATGTACCAGGAATCGGGTCCGAAGAACCCGTTCCGTTGGAGGGCTGCCACGTAGACCGCGAGGTCTTGCTCTGAAACCACATCGTCGTCCCTGGGAAGGCTCGGGGCCTTTCCGCGTCCACTGAACCAACCACCGTCGCGGCGCACGTGGGCGGTGCGCGATGGCTTGCCCTTCAAGTCGGGGTTGCCCTTGCGAAAGAGCGCGCGGATGGTCGCGGAGACGTCGGCCTCGAACTCGGTGCGCGCCTTGTCGAAATTCTCTTCATAAAAGAGCTGATAGTCCCATTGGCCCGCGGGGTAGGTCGACGCGGGATAGATGGCGCGATCAACGAGCGAGATCAAATTGTCTACAGAGAAACCTGCAGGCAGGTAGGGCACGCAAAGGTTTGCCACGGCGTAGCAGTGGCTTGGATGATGCGAAGCAAGGCTCCAGACGACTGGGCTGCCCCAATCGTGACCCACCCACACGGCCTTGTCGGCACCCAGGGTGCCCAAGAGTTCGAGCATGTCCTCGACAATCACCTCGAGCCGGTAGTCCTCATGAGCCCGGTAGACGCTCGAGCGCCCGTAGCCGCGCATGTCCGGTGCAATGGCACGGAACCCCAAGCTCGCAAAGCACGGAAGCTGGTGGCGCCAACTGAGCGATAGTTCAGGCCAACCATGCACAAAGATGATGAGCGGTGCATCGGCGGGTCCGCAGGAGAGGTAAAACGTGGTGTGTCGGCTCGACTTTGCGACATGCTCGGTGACTGGAAACTCCCGTGCCATGGATCGCTCCTGCTCATTCACCGCCTCACCATAGGGCCTGGCGCACAACAGGCAATGCGCGATGCGCCAAGCCCAATTGTGCAACGGGAAATCTCCTGACCCTCGGGAAGACCGAGGACGCGCAGGATGGCTTGCGGGCCCTCGCGACTGCTCGTGGGAGCCTCCCGCGCGGGGCTACGATTGAACATCCGCGACAGTCGCCCGCTCGCGATGCGCGAATGGGTCGAGCGCAGGACCCGTGGATCCATCGCGATCGACTTCGCCTCGCTCAACGGTCGAGGTCGCGAGATGCAACACTCCCGCCACGCCGGCTACGGGCGCATTGAAGAGCAGCGGGCTCATTCGGCCCTCGCGCTCACAGCGCTGTTTCCCCTGTCAAAAAATTGGATCAGGGCGAACACGGGTCTCGCACGCTGAGGCGATGCAGTCATGTCGCATGCTCGGCCACGTTCGCTAAGCGCTGGCCTCCCCGGGACCTCGATTGCCGGCTCGGGGGCGGCAGACCTCAGTCTGATCCAAGTCCGCGGCACCGGCGGGGGGCCCGGCGCTGAGGTCCCTTCGCGGGTGGTGCACCGCAAATCATCCTTGGCCACGGGGACATTCTCACAGGAACGCCTGAGGCGATGTTGCGTTAGACATACTCAGCTTGAACACGACGGGTCGGCACTCAATAGGAGCCGTCTATGAAAGTGAAAAAGGCAATGCACCAGGGTGTCACGTGGGTTGATCCACGGACATCCGTGGAAGAGCTCGCCTCTCTCATGCGCACGCACGACATCGGCGCAATTCCGATCGGTGAGCATGATCGATTGATTGGCATGGTGACCGACCGCGATATTGTCTGTCGCTGCGTCGCGGCGGGCCGAGACCCAAAAAGTACCACCGCGCGCGAAATCATGACGAAGGGCATCCGTTTCTGTCTCGACAAGCACGATATCAAGGCCGCAGCGCGCATTATGGAGCGCAAAAAGGTGCGGCGCCTTCCGGTCATCGATGCCAAGAAGAAACGGTTGATCGGTATGCTCAGTCTGGGGGACGTCTATAACGCCGGGCCGCGACGCGGCGGCCGTGAAGCCATGCAGGGCGTTTCCGCGCACCACACTTGAGCGATTTGCGGCGGGCCGTTTTTCAGTTTGCGAAGCAAGCCCAAAAACGAACGCGGCCGGAACGACGTCCGGCCGCGAGCGACTTTAAATCGGTTGGTGCTACTTCTTGTTGCGCGCGTCGAGGCACTTTCCGCCCTTGCGATACATAAAGGTGCCGCAGGAGCTCTTGCCCTTGCCGGCGCGGCGAGCCTTGTGCTTGCCCTTGCTCCGCTTTGCGGTCTTTTTGTAGCTCTTCTTCTTCGCAACGGTTTGCACGAGGCTGCTGCTTCCTACCTGTGACCCAGGATTGAAGGTAGCCGCCTGCACTGGCGAAAATGCTGCTGCGACTGCCACCGCCAGAGCTGCGATGAACGTCTTCCTGATGCTCATTTTCCGTAACCTCCACATTGGTGCCTGCGCGCCAGTATGGCGGCAATCGCCAACACCATACTGCATGGGGTTCCCAGCCCGGCGCGCTCATGGCAAAGTAATGGCGATAATATGAACGCCAGATGACTACAGGTCTCTAAATGCATCGATTAAATATAAAAACATCAAGTTGGCTCTCCCTCTTTAATTTGGTAAATTAACCTGCTTTCGATTACTCCCATCTCCAATGGCTCGGCCGTTCGGTGGTTGTACTTCCTGAAGCCGAGGCGACGACGGTCCACGCGCCCCATGCGAATTTTGCTGCCGTTTACCTTCGCGATCGTTTTTGCGCTCCCTGCGTTTGCGCAGGACGCGACGTGCATCCTTCAGGCCATTGAGAAGAAGCTCACCGGCCCGGCTCGGACTGATTTTATGGAGAAATGCGAAGTCACCGTCCGTGACACGTGCGAAAAATTAGCGGACCAAAGACGATTATCCGCTGCTGAAAAGACACTCTTTGTCAATTCCTGTGTACCGATGTACGTAGGGTTACCGAGGCCTTGAGATCTGTTACGCGTCGTGGCAATGGTCTGCCCACTGCGCCGATGCCACGGCTCCCATTCCCCCTTGAGCATCCCTGCAATCAATCCTCTCATTCCCTGATGTGAATGGGGCTTGGGTCCCCCACGCCCGACCCGCTCGTGCCGGTCGCCCGGGGATCCCGGGCGCTTGCGACGGGCGTGCCCGCCGCGCGTTTCCACGGCGGTCACCCCCCACGCTTCGCTGCTGCGAGAAAATCGCCTCATCGCTAGGCAGCAAGTTCGAGAGCTGGCGCCTCGTCCCATCGGAGCGGCGATCCCGCGGCAATTCGAGCTGATCGCGCTAAGCAGACCAAACCTCGACGCAACGTTTGGGAGCCCCGGCCGTCCGTTGCCGGCTGTGCGGAATTGTCGGGGGTCGCGAGGGCGATCCCGTGTCCGAGCCGGAGAACGCGCCGGCCGCCCGGCGCCAGCAATCGTCGAAGGGGGAGAGCCAGCTTGAGGCCCGGTGTCGATGGGCCGACCTCCGCCCTACAGCAACCGACATTGGTTGCAGCCGCAATCGATGACGACTTGTCAGAAAGTTTCACATGAAACGGTGTTTGCGCGCGAGTGCCGCGATCACCACGATATTGCCGACGTTAAACGCAACGCCGAGCGCAAACGCGGGGCCATAGGAGCCCAGCTGGTCGTACACATAGCCGGCGAGCCAGCCACCAAGGGCCATGCCTATGATGTTGGTAAAGAACCA
>JAMXLN010000050.1 GCA_024281145.1 Hyphomicrobiaceae bacterium
ACGTTGTCTCGGGGCTCTTGGGCCGCGGCGGCTTCGGCATCACCTATCTGGTTCATGACGAGGCCCTGCAGAAGGACTTTGCGCTCAAAGAATTCTTCCCCGAGGACCTCGTCGTGCGCGACGGTACAGGGATCCGCTTCACCGCTAAACCCCACAGCGAGAGCGACTACCGCTGGGGGCTCAAGAAGTTTTACGACGAAGCGCGTCTGCTGGCCCAGTTCAGCCACGCCAACATCGTCAGCGTCCGCCGCGTGTTCGAGCAGAACAACACGGCCTACATGCTGCTCGACTTTGTGCGCGGCAGCACGCTGGAGAAGTGGCTGCTGGGGCTTGACTCCCCCGCGACGCAAGAAGAACTGGACCTGATTGCCACGCCCCTGCTGAGCGCGCTCGAGCTGGTGCATGCCAACCGCGCCTGGCACCTCGACATCTCGCCGGACAACGTGATGATCCGCGCCAGCGACGGGGCACCCATCCTGCTCGACTTCGGCGCCTCGCGGTTCGAGATCAAGCAGCACTCCCAGCTCGTCTCGGCCCTCATCTTCAAGAGCGGCTATTCCGCACCCGAGCAGTACACGTCCAACGCCGATCGGTATGGACCCTGGACGGACATCTACGCCTTCGCGGCAACGCTTTATCGCGCCATCTCGAACACCCGGCCCATCGAGGCCACCTCACGTCAGCTCACCGACGAGCTTCGCCCGGCGGCCGTGGTCGGCAAGGGGCGCTATCGCGACCGCTTCCTCAAAGCGGTCGATTGGGGCCTAAAGCTGCCACCGCAGGACCGGCCTCAGTCCATCCGCGAGTGGCGCAAGGACCTGCTGCAGGGTGGCGGCGCGCCTGTCCCGATGGCCAAGACCCGCGTCCTCTCGGACCGGACCAGGGTGCTGGAGGATCCAGATCCGCTCCCCTTCCACCCCATCCCTGCCCCCTCGGTCCCTCGCGATCCGCCCGGCCGCCGCGCCGCGGCGGCGGCGATCCTCGGTGGGCTGTGCCTCTTGTTGTTGCTTGCCATCGCTCTTGACCGGTTTGCCCCCGGTCTGCGGCTCAACCCGGTGACAGCGACCAGGCTCGCGATCTTCGGCGGCGCGGCGCCCCCCGTGGCCACGTGCGGTGCTAGCGCCTCCTGCTGGGGCGCGGTGGTGGAAAAGAACGGCGGTATCTTTGCCCGCGTCAACGAACCGAGCAAGGAGGAGGCGCAGAGCGGGGCCATGAGCCTGTGCGCGCAAAGGGTGGGTCCGGGAGGATGCCGCGTCATCAGCACGCTATCCAGAAAGGAGTGCTGGGCGCTGGCCGAGGTGCCGAGCAATCCCGTCGACTGGCGCGGCGCCAACGGTGCTACACTGGACGAGGCCAAGTCGAGCGCCAAGGCGACCTGCGAGACCAACTATGGCTTCTGCCGCATCACCTTGACCTTTTGCGCAGACGGCAGCAACCGGGCGGGTGGGGTGGACTAGCCCACCGTCGCATCCCTGCAGCGACAAATGTAGTGTTGCTTCATCCGCGCGCTGCCCGCACGATCGGGTGATCCCCTGAGCTATGAAGGCCAAGCCCCATGAGTGATCCCGACAGGTTTCTGAAGACCGGCATCTTTCTTGCTCCCTTCCATCCGGTTCGGGAAAACCCGCTCTTGGCCCTCGAGCGCGACATGGAGCTGCTCGTCCACCTCGACCGGCTCAATTACCACGAGGCCTGGATCGGCGAGCACCACTCGGCCGGCTTTGAGATCATCGCCTGCCCGGAAATGTTCATCGCCGCCGCCGCCGAGCGCACGCGCCACATCCGGCTCGGCACCGGGGTTGTGTCATTGCCCTATCACAATCCCTTCACCCTCGCGGGCCGCATGATGCAACTCGACTACATGACGCGCGGACGTGCCATGTTCGGCGTGGGCCCTGGCGCGCTCGTCTACGACGCCGTCAAGATCGGCATCAAGGCCGAGGAGCAACGCAACCGGCTCGAGGAATCCCTCGACGTCGTCGTGGCGTTGATGCAGGGCCGCATGGTCACACGCAAGACCGATTGGTTCGACCTCAGGCAGGCGCGCCTGCAGCTCAAGAGCTACTCCCAGCCCATGATGGAAATGGCAGTGGCGTCGGCCCGCTCCCCGACCGGGGCGTTGATGGCCGGCAAGCATGGCATTGGCATGCTCTCGATCGGGGGCACATCCGACGATGCGCTCAAGGCTCACGCCAGCAACTGGGGGGTTTATGAGGAGGCAGCGAGAGCCAACGGCAAGACGCCGGATCGGCGCAATTGGCGCATCGTCACCTTCGCGCACGTGGCCGAGACCACCGAGCAAGCACGCCAAGACGTCAAATTCGGCCTTGAAGATTACAAGCGCTATTTCTCGGAAGTTGCGACCTTTCCCATCATTCCGCCCGAGGTGACTGGGGATCCGGCTGAGTATCTCGTGAGCTCGGGGCTTGCCTGCATCGGCACCCCGGAGGCGTGCATTCGCCATTTCGAGCGCCTGTGGCAGGGCTCCAACGGGGGCTTTGGCGGGGTCTTACTGTTGGCGCACAACTGGGCCGACTGGAGCGCCACCAAAAAGAGCTACGAGCTGATGGCCCGCTACGTGCATCCCCATTTTCAGCGCTCCAGCAACGAGCTGCGCGAGTGGAGCTACAGCGACGCTGCGGGCAAGTACGCCACCGCCGGCGCCCAGTCCAAAGCCGCGGTGCAGGCAGCCATCGACCGCTATCAGGCGCGCAAAGGCTAACTAACTCCTGGGGTTTAGCGGATCAGCCGCGACAGGCGCAGTTTGGCGGCGCCGAAGGCGATCTCCTGGCCGGCGTCGCTCAGGGTGACGACGCGGGCGCCCAGCACGGCCCCATCCACCCGCGTGCCGTTGGTGGACCCGAGATCCCGCAGCATCAGCCCCTGACGCACATCATAGCTGATCTCGGCATGGGCCCCCGAGACGCTGTCGTCATCGATGACGAACTGGGCCCGGTTGCGGTCGCGGCCGATGGTCCAGATGGCAGCATCGCCGGCCTTGCCGTTGGGCGCCGGCGGGCGCAGCTCGAACTGCAAGGCCCGTCCAGACGGGTCAAAGCCCGACAGCATCCAAGCGAGGTTTGGAGCCGATGGCGGGCGCACGGCCCCTGCCGTCAGCTTGAACTCCGCGTTGCCAAAGCGCAGCACGTCGCCCACCTGCGCCTGGGCGCTGGTGATGCGTCTGCCATTGAGAAACGTGCCGTTGGACGAATTGAGATCGGTGACGCTGACGCGCCCGCCCTGCCCCTTGGGCTCAAGGCGCGCATGGTTGGAGGAGACGGTGTCATCGGCGAGCACCACCTCACATTGCCGGGCGCGGCCGAGCGTGACCGTGCGCCCGGCTTCGAGCGCAAAGCTTCGTCCCCCTGCCAGCGGTTGCAGCGCCAGAGCCGCTGCCGTTTGGGCCAGACTGAAGGGCTCCGCAGGTTGCGGGACGGTGTCGCGTCCGGCTCCTCCGGGAGCCTGCCGACGCAGGCCCGTCAGCCGACGGCTCATATATTGGGAGACCGCTCCCACGGCGGCACCGCCCCGCCAAGCAAACACCACGGCGACCGCGGCCAGCGCGAATGCCATGCCAATGATGAGCGGCAACAACATGCCACCGCCGCTAGAAAGCGATGCCGCAAGGCAGGGATGGCCGACCGCGGCGTAGCTGATGTTGAGCTCGCGCAGAAAGCGGATGACCTCGCCTGAGTGAATGGAAAAGAACAATCCTTGGGCGTCCTTCGGCGAGAATGAGTTGACACCCACGACCGTGCCGCACTCATCAAACAGGGGCCCTCCGCTGTTACCGGGGTTGATTGGCGCATTGTGCTGGACGGTGCGCGCGTTGATGATCTGAGTTTCGCTCAACGCGGTGTTGGTGGCTGAGTAAATGCGCGACACCATGCCGGGAGTGAGGGTCGAATCGAAGCCGCTCGGCTCGCGCATGCGCGCGTAGAGCTCGGGAAGGTTGTGGACGGCAGCGTCCTGCTTCACGTCTGCCGCACCGGGAAAGCCCACGGCAACGACACTGGTGAGCTTCTCCGGCTCGAAGTCCGCCAAGGCCAAGGCACTTCCGGGCAGGTCCTCGTAGGCCTCCAGGATGGCAAGATCGACGTTGCTGCGGCGCTCGACCACGCGCGCTTCCACGAGCTTGCCGTCGCCACCGTCCCGATAGCCAACGAAGTACTTCTCGCCGTCAGTCACCACGTGATAGTTGGTCACCAGGATGCGCCGACCGTTGACCAGGAAGCCGGTGCCGGTCCCGATCCCCTTCTTGCGCATGGTGTAAATTTTATAAACGCTGGCCTCGATCTTTTTGACGTCGAAGGCCCAGGCATGCCACTGCCCCCATCCCGCCAGCACGGCCCAGGCGAACAACGCGGCAAGGCAGCTGCGACCCCCCGGTGCGCATCGTGGCATGTGCAGCATCGCAATCCCCCAAGGCCCCGTGCCCGGATAGCGACAGGTTAATTTGGCTCGACCACGCGGCTTCAACGGCGCGACGGCGCGGGCAACATGCCTCCAATGGGGACTCATAGCAGCTATCGACGGCTTTGGCATCCAGTGGAGGCCCCGGCAAGGGATCCAAACCGGCGACGGCTTGGGCATCGGCCCGGGTTGCTTGACCCACCCAATGCGCACTGCCCAACTGCGGCTCAGGCCTGGCCGCCGGGCGTCGTTCGCATCAGGTCTGGCGTGCTGTCTGGCGTGGCGTTGGCGCCCTTAGCCGGCGCAAACCGGGCGATGCTAAAGGGCGCGATGGGCAGGTTGGTGCGGCCGGTGGCGATGAGCTCCGCCATCAGCGCGCCAAGGCCGGGCGCGAGCTGGAAACCGTGCCCGCAGAAGCCAAACTGGTGGTAGACGCCCTCAGCCGTCGCGCTCGGTCCGATGACCGGGATGTCGTCGGGCATGCGGGCCTCGATCCCAGCCCACGCGCGCACGATACGAGCGCCGCGCATGGCGGGAAACAACTCCCAGACGGTGCGGGCGCTCTCTGCCAACTTGTGCCAGTCGATCTCGGTGGTGTTGGCGTCACGGTCAGGCCGGCCCTGATGGCCGCCGCCAATCAGCACCGTGCCATTGGCGAGCTGCTTGAAGGAGAGCTTCCGGCCTCTCAGGATCACCACCGGCGCAATGAACCTCGGCACGCGGTCCGTGATCATCAACATGAGTGCCATCACCTCGAGCGGTACGGGCTCACCGAGGCTGGCGGCGATGCGGGCGGCCCAGGCGCCGGCGGCGTTGACGATGACCGGCGCCTCGAATGCACCGGCGCTGCTCGACACGCGCCACATGCCCGCTCGGCGTTCAAGTCCGGTGACACGCACGCCCTCGAGCACCGTCGCTCCCAGCGCAATCGCCTTGCGGCGAAACGCTTGGGTGGTGCGAAAGGGATCGGCCGCGCCGTCGCGGCGAGACACGACGCCGCCGGGGCAAGCATCGGACACGGCGGGGATGAGCCGCTTGAGCTCGGCCCGGTCGATCAGCTCCTCGTGCGTGTAGCCCTGCAGGCGCAGCTGCGCTACCCGGGCGCGAAACTGATCGAGTTCCGCCTCGCTCTCCGCCACCAGCACTTGGCCATGGCTCTCAAAGCCGCAATCGTCGTCGAGCAAATCGCCGATGCGCTCCCACAGCTCCATGGAGGCGACCGACAGCGGCACCTCGGCCAGGTGCCGCGCGAGCTGCCGCACGCCGCCGGCATTGACGCCCGATGCGTGCCGGCCGGCATAATCCTTTTCGACGACCAGCGACCTTAGCCCGCGCAGGGCCAAATGCAGGGCCGTGGAGCAGCCGTGGATGCCGCCGCCGATCACGATGACGTCGGCGGTTGACCTCATTCGCGCACCACGGCGGCGACTGCCCGTTGCGTATGCGCCATGGCGGCTAGCTCCGCCAGCGTGATGGGCTTGACCGGCGGCCGCAGGCGGAAATAGCCCACCTCCGCCGGCGCCACACCCCTTGCCTTGCTGATCAATTCTGTGACGGTGAGCCCACACAGGCGGCCCTGGCATGGCCCCATGCCGCAGCGCAGGAAGGCTTTTGCCTGGTTCGGCCCCATCGCCCCGATGCCGACCGCCTCGAGGAGCTGGCCTGCCGTAACCTCTTCGCATCGGCACACGATGGTGTCGCCCTCGGGCAACCGAGACCAGCGCGGTGGGGCAAAGAGCTGATCTAGCAGAGCTCGGCCGCGTTCGGCGCGCGCCAGGGCCTGGGCGAGGAGCTGACGGTCGGGAACCCGCGCCAGGCGCTCCGGTGCGACAGCCGCGACGGCGGCCAATCCCGCCAGCCGGCCTTGCGCCTCCGCGGCAAGTGCTCCGCCAATGCCCGTGCCGTCCCCGGCGATGGCAATCCCGTCGATGGAGGTGTTGCCCGCCGCGTCGAGCACCGGCACCCAGCAGAGTTGGGCCGGCTGCCAGCGGTGCGCGATGCCGGCGGCCATGGCCAGATTGACGTTGGGCACGACCCCTTGGTGCAGGGCCAGCACGTCGGCCATCAGGCGCCGCTCGCCGGAACGGGCCGCGAAGGCGACGCTGGCGAGCCCGCCTTGTCCTTCCGCCCGCAGTCGCGTGACGCCGCTCACGACCTCAACCTGCCGGGCCACCTCGCGCCGCAGCGCCAGGCCTTGGGCGGCGTAGCGCGAGATCGCAAAGGCGGGGACATGGGGCAGCGCCCTCAGATAGTTCGCCCAAGGTGTGGTATCGAGCAGCGCCTCGATGCGCGCGCCCGCCCGCAGCAGTTGCGCCGCGAACAGCCACAGCAGCGGACCGGTGCCGGCCAGCACCAGCCGACCGTCGGGGACAAGGCCGGAGCTTTTGAGCAGCGTCTGCAGGGCCCCAGCCGTCATCACGCCGGGCAGGGTCCAACCCGGAATGGGGAACGGTCGCTCCAGCGCTCCGGTGGCCAGGATGACGCGGCGCGCCTTGATGAAGCGCGAGGTGCCGGCCCACGACGCGGCCAGCTCGCGGGAGGCATCGAGGCTCCAAACGGTGGCGCCCCCTACGATTTCGGCGCCGCTCGCCTGCGCCTCAGCGACGAGCGCCGCGCCGGCCCAATAGTCGCCACCCAAAATGCTTCGCTCCTTCAGGGGCGTGGTCGTGACGGCACGATAGATCTGCCCGCCGGGGGTGGGGTTTTCGTCGAGCAGCAGGGTGGTCAAACCGGCGCCAGCGGTGATCGCCGCAGCGCCCAGGCCTGCGGGGCCCGCACCCACGATGGCGACATCATAGGGGTTCGCGCCGGCGCTCATTCCACCGTCCGCCGGCCGAGCTGGGTATCTATGCGCATGCCCTCGCGAACCTCGATGAGGCACCCTTGCCGGTTGTTGATGCCATCGATGGTGACAAGGCACTCGAAACACACGCCCATCATGCAGTAGGGCGCACGCTTTTCACCCGATATGGGCGTCGTGCGGCAATAGCGCAGACCGCACGACAGCATGGCGGCCGCCACGCTGTCACCGACGCACGCCGTCACCGGCTTGCCATCGATGGTCAGGCGGACGCGTTGGCCCTCTTCAAGCAACCTTCGCAACATCGAACCTCCGCGCCGAGAAGGCGCCGACCAGATCTGCATTGAGCCGACCGCGCGCGATCATCGGCGCGAGCACCAGGGCGTGATTGGCGGCCAGCGTGACACCGGAATGGCAGCCGACCACGAATGCCCCGGGGTACCTTTCGGACTGATCGTAGATTGGAAAGCCGTCCTGTGTCATGACGCGAATGCCTGACCAAGTACGCACCACGTTGAGTTTGCCGAGCGCTGGAAACATGCGCCGGGCACGGTCCGCCTCGACCGCTGCGATCGAGAGATCGAGCATGGTTTCATCGGTCGTCTCCTCGCGGCTGTCGCCGATCATGATGGTACCCTCATCGGTCTGCCGGATGGTGACGAGGGGGTAATGCAGAAATGGTGCGGCGCGCTCGGTGACGAGAATTTGTCCGCGGTTGGGTTGCATCGGCGATTTGAGCCCGACCAGCGGCGCCAAGCGCATGTTGGCGTTGCCCGCGGCAAGCACGATTTTTTCCGCACCCACCTCTCCGCGTGATGTCATGAGCCGAAAGCCGGCTTGCGCGGGCACGACGTCGTGCACCGTGTGGCCGGGCCGGTAGTCGGCGCCGAGAAGGTGGAGGCCTTTGTGAAAGGCGTGCAAGGTGCGAAGCGAGTTGACGTGGCCGTCGAGCGGACAAAAGCTCCCGCCTGCGACCTCTGGGCCGATGCCGGGCAGCATGCGCTCAACGGCTGCGCGATCGAGCACTTCCACGCTGGTATCGGCGGCGCCCGGCTGATTGTGCAGGCGCTTCAGGCGCTGGGCACGCGCCGCAAGCTCAGCCTCGCCAAGCGCCAGATGGAACCCACCGGGCCGCTCAAAGCACACGTCCAAGCCGGTTTGGGCGCGCAGGTCCTGGGCGAGCTGGCGCCAAGCATCCGATGAGCGCACCGTCCAGCCCATGTATTGGGCCATGCCGAGCCCTTTGCTCTGCACCCACACGAGCGCGAAATTGGCCCGCGATGCGCGGCTGGCCATGTCGCCTTCGTCGAGCACGACGACGCGCTGTCCATCCCGCGCCAACCCCCAGGCCAACGCGGCTCCTACGAGCCCGCCTCCCACCACAGCAACGTCGTAGTCGCGCCGCATGCATCCTTCTCAAGGTTCGCGATGCCCGTGGCCCACAAGCAGCCGGTCGAGGCCGTAGAGCCGGTCGAGACCGATGAGCGCAACGACGGTGACAGCGATGACGCACGCCGACACCGACGCCACGAGCGGATCGATGTTGTCCTGGATGTAGAGAAACATGCGCACCGGCAACGTCTCGGTGCCGGGCGCTGCCACGAACACTGTCATCGTCACCTCGTCGAACGATTGTATGAAGGCGAGGGCCCAGCCACTGATCATGCCGGGCGCGATCAGGGGCAGCGTAACCCTGCGCAACACCGCCCAATCGGAGGCGCCGAGGGAGATCGCCGCCTGCTCGATTGCGCGGTCCATGCCGGTGGCCGATGCCAGGGTCAGCCGCAACGCGAACGGGCAGACGATCACCAGATGGGCGAGAAGCAGGCCGGAGAACCGGCCCCCGAGCCCGATCTGGGTAAAGAAGCGCAAGAAGGCGACCCCCAGCACCACGTGGGGGATCATCAGCGGGGAGAGGAACAGGCCAGCGAGCACATCGCGACCGCGGAAGCGGTATCGGGCGATGGCGAGCGCCGCCGGTACGGCGACCAGCAGCGCCAGCGCCGAGGAGAGTGCCCCCAGCCACAGGCTCGTCCAAAATGCGGCGACAAACTCAGGATAGCGCGCGATCGCCCTAAACCAGCGCAGGGAGAATGCGCTGACCGGCAGCGACAGGTAGCCCTCCGGCGTGAAGGCGACGAGACACACCACCACGATTGGCGCCAGCATGAAGGCCACAATGCAGCTGTGGAAGGCGATCGCGAGCGGCCCATTGCGGCTCATCGGAAGGCCTCCGCATAGCGCCGCTCGATGAGGGCGTTACATCCCAACGTGACCACCACCAGCGCCAGCAGCAGCAGCACAGCTACGGCCGCACCCAGTGGCCAATTGAGGGTGTTAAGAAATTCGTCGTACGCCAGCGTTGCCGCCACCTTCAGCCGCCGTCCGCCGATGATGGCGGGCGTGGCGAAGGCGCTCGCGGCGAGCGCGAACACGATGATGGCGCCGGACAGTACGCCCGGCATCGCCTGCGGCAGTACAATGCGCCACAGTACCGTGAGATGGCCCGCGCCCAGCGAGGTTGCCGCATTCTCCACCTGGACGTCGATGCGCTGCAAGGCGGCCCACACGGCGAGTACCATAAACGGCAGTAGCACGTGGCTGAGCGCCACGACGACCCCCGTCTCAGTGAACATGAAGGGCAGGGGAGCCGCCAGCAAACCCACATTCATGAGGGCTTTATTGATGACGCCGCTGCTACCGCCAAACAACAATGCCCAACCCAAGGTCCGAGCGACCACTGAGATGAGCAGCGGCCCCAGGATCACGAGCAGGAAGATGCCGCGCCAGGGCGAAGCCATGCGGTTGAGGATGTAGGCCTCCGGGGCGCCCAATAGGGCGCTGATCAGCGTCACCAGCAAGGCGATACGGAACGTGCGGGCAAACATCTCGCGGAAATAAGGATCGGTCAGCACTTCGCGCCAGTTTTTCCAGATCAGCACGGGCTCGATGCCCTTGTATTGGCCCCAATCATAAAAGGAGAGCAGCACCGTCATGGCGAGGGGCACGACGACGACGGCCACAAAGATTGCCAACGCTGGCAAGCTGAGCAGCCATGCCACCCAGACGCCGCCCCGGGAGGGCCTGTGAAGGATTGCCGGGCTCACGAAGGTGCCTCGCTCCGAGGTCGGACGACCATATCGTCCGTGCTCCAGGACAGGCCAACCGCATCCCCCTCTGCGGGACCCGGTTCGCCCGAGTTCTGCCGGATCGCGAGCACGGCACCCGCCGGCGTCTCGATGCGATAGAGCCAGTGGTTGCCTTGGAAGACGCGCATGCGCACGATGCCGTTGAGCCGATCTGGCGCGGGCGAGACAAGCGCAATCTTCTCCGGTCGCACCACGAGCATCGCATCACCCGCCTGGGCCGTCGGCTTGCACCAACTGCCCGAGCCAATCTTCACGACGCCCAGGCTCACCCGGCCCTCGAGCTCGTTGGTCCTGCCCAGAAAGCGTGCCACGAACGGCGAAGCGGGCCGCTCGTAGGCTTGCTGCGGCGTGGCGATTTGCTCGACGCGCCCTGCATTCATCACGACGACACGATCGGACAGGGCCATGGCCTCGGCCTGATCGTGCGTGACCAGCATGGTGGTCGTGCCCAAGGTGCGCTGGATCTGCCGCAGCTCGATTTGCATCTCTTCGCGCAACTTGGCATCGAGGTTGGAGAGCGGCTCGTCGAGCAAAAGGATGCGCGGGCGAATGACGAGCGCGCGCGCCAAGGCCACACGCTGCTGCTGTCCCCCTGACATGCGACGTGGATAGCGCTCGGCCAACCCCGCAAGGCCGACCAGCGCGAGCGCTTCGCTAACGCGCGCCTCCCGTTCTGCCCGCCCAACCCCCTGCATCTCCAAGCCAAAGGCGACATTGGCGCCGGCGGTCATGTGCGGGAAGAGCGCATAGCTCTGGAACACGATGCCGAGCCCGCGTCGGGCGGGCTTCACCGCCAGAAGATCGCGTCCCTCCAGTCTGATGTTGCCGGAGGTCACATCGGCGAATCCAGCGATCATCTGCAGGGTCGTGGTCTTGCCGCAACCGGAGGGACCAAGCAAGGTCACGAACTCGCCCTTGTCGACCGCCAGTGACAGGTCGTCGACGGCGAGCTGATCGCCGAAGCGTTTGGTCAGTTTGTCCAATTCCAGGAAGGGCATACCGTCCTGCGCGCGAGCCGCCGCCATCCGAGCCGCCGCAGACTATCACCCTCATGGGCTGCCCGCGGCGATGG
>JAMXLN010000051.1 GCA_024281145.1 Hyphomicrobiaceae bacterium
TGGCCGGTCTATAGGCCCCCCGATCCGACCGGAATCGGGTGCCCGCAAGGCTGGTGGGATGGCACCCGCTTTCCTGATCAAACTCGACGGGCCAGCGCGGCTGGAGACGACGACCACTGGCCTGGAGGAAGGGTACTCAAGGCTGCTACCCGCGGGCGAGATCGTGACCCCCGGAGCGTCGGATTTTTGTGCAGGTGGACGTTTGAGCCCGATCCCGTCGGGCTCTCTCGCGCCAGTGAGGAGGAGCACCGTGGGCTAATCCTACCCGATCGCCACTTCCTTGAAGCGCCGCAAGATCTCGATCAGGTCCTCAAACTTCGGCACGCGATACATGGGGTAGAGCATCACCATCTGGGCACCTAGCTTGCGCCAGCCATCCGCCGCTGCAGCCCAGCGTTGTGGGTCTGGATCGTGCATCCGCAACCAGCCCTCGACTCCAAAGTTGCGGGGGTCGCGCCCATGCTTTCGCATCTCGTCGCGCAATAGGGCGAGCTTTTGCTCGGCCTTCTCATCGGGGGGCATGATCGGCATCCAACCGTCGCCTAACCTTGCCGCTCGCATCACCACGGCATCGGAGATGCCGCCAAACCAGATCGGAATCGGGCGCTGCACCGGTGGGGGCACGATGTTGACTTCCTTTAGCGCATGAAACCGTCCATTGAAGCTGACAACATCCCCCGACCATAATCGCCTCAACACTTCGACCTGCTCGGCTTGGCGCGCGCCACGCGTCTTCCAGTTCTCCCCGAGGGCGTCGTACTCAACGTGGTTCCATCCAACGCCGATGCCAAGCCTCAGTCGCCCAGAACTGAGGAGATCGACCTCAGCCGCTTGTTTGGCGATCAACCCGGTCTGGCGTTGCGGAGCGATCAGCACACCGCTCGAAAGGCGGATGTGTTTGGTCACCGCAGCAAGAAAGCCCAGCATCACGAAGGTTTCGTGAAACGGATCGGTCTCGTTATAGAGTGGCGTCCAACCGTCGCGTGCGGTGGCGCCGAACACGTGATCTGGAACTTCGATGTAGGCGTAGCCGAGGTCTTCGGCGGCTTGTGCCCAGTCGCGAACCTTTGCGGGGTCGTTGCCGATATCGCGTGTCGGGAACATGGCATTGAGATGCATCGTCTCCCTCCTTCATGATCCGCGGAAACTAACCCAGTGCACACTAACCCAGTGCACAGCGCTTGTCCTGCGACGAGCGAGGAGAGGGCAAAGAGCTGCCAGTCGGCTAGGCCAGGAGTGCTTAGTAGGTTGCTCGGCCTCCCGATATGTCGAACACGGCGCCGGTGGTAAACGAATTTTCTTCGCTCACCAGCCAGGCGACAAGGGCAGCCACTTCTTCCACCTTCACGAAACGGTTGCGTGGGATCTTCGAGAGCATGTAGTCGATGTGCGCCTGAGTGATTTGCTCGAAGATCGCCGTCTTGGCGGCCGCGGGCGTTACGGCATTGACAGCAATGTTGTAGCCTGCAAGCTCCTTACCCAAGGATTTGGTCAGGGCGATCACTCCGGCTTTCGATGCGGAGTAGTGCGCAGCGTTGGGATTGCCTTCCTTGCCTGCAATGGAGGCAATATTGACGATGCGTCCATAGTTCTGCGCGATCATCAGCGGCACCACGGCGCGGGAGCAGATGAATGGTCCATCGAGGTTGACCCGCATCACCTTGTGCCACTCCTCGACATCGGTGTCCCAAGTCGTGGCCGTCGCACCGGCAATGCCGGCATTATTTACGAGGATCTCGATCTTCCCGAGCACCTTGACGGTCGCGCTGACCGCCTCCTGGACCGCGCCTGGATCGGCCACGTCGCAGGCAACCGCGATCGCATCAGGTCCCAATGCGGAGGCAGTTTGTTGAGCGAGCGCAATATCGCGATCCCAAACTGCAACCCGTGCGCCTGATCGCACGAAACGCTGTGCGATGGCCTTACCAAAGCCTTGCGCGCCACCTGTAACGATCGCGCCGCGGTGTCTCAGATCGATGTCATTGCCCATCTGGATCCATCCTGCTGCATGCCATGGGACGAACCATGCCGCAGAAAAGGGCAGACGCCAATCGCGGGCGCGGTCACCGCTCCCACGGGCCGCCATCGTAGCGCACAGCCGAGCGGCCGGAATGCTCGAGCCAGTTGAGCAGCACCCAACCCGAGATGAAGCCACCAATGTGTGCCCACCAAGCGATGCCGCCACCGGCAAACGGTGAGAGAAGCTCGCTCGTTCCCTGCAAGACCTGCACGAAGAACCAAATGCCGGCGAACACCATCGCCGGCACGCTGAAGAACAGCGGCACGAAAATGAGCAGCACGAGCACGCGAATCCACGCGTAGGGGAAGCGCACGGCATAGGCGCTGATGACGCCGGCAATTGCTCCGGACGCGCCGAGCGCCGGCATCGGCGAAGTGGCGTTGAAAACGGCGTGCGTAACGCTCGCTGCAATGCCGGCCAAGACGTAGAGGATGGCGAAGCGTATGGGACCGAGCCTGTCCTCGAGTGCGGGCCCGAAGATCCACAGCGTCCACATGTTGACAATGATGTGCAGGAAGCCGCCATGCAAGAACGTGTTTGTCAAAAAGGGCGAGAAGTCCGTTGGCGACAAGCCAACCTCTGTTGCCCAGCCGGGGCTGAAGTAGCGCAAGGGTACCAGCGCGTGCTGATAGAGGAATATTTGCAGATCGTGCGCGTTGAGACTGAGCTGATAGAGGAAGACAGCGACGTTAAGCGCAATGATCGCCCAGACGACGATAGGCTCATGCGTTCGGCTGACGTTGTCGCGAAGGGGAAACAGGTTCGTATCTCGCTCTGGCTATAGCCTGAAGTTGGGAACGAGAGAACGCATCGACAAGTTCCCGCGGGGAGGGCCCACCCGCATATACTCTAGAAACATTGCGGAGAAGGATTGCGGCGCGCTCCCCGCTGCAGCATCGCCTTTGGTGGACGCGGCTTGGATCAGGGACAAGGGGCAGCGCCGGGACACGGGTTGGCCAACGCGTGCCCGGTACCGCCGACGGGCAAGCCGGCGGGCGTTTCCGGGGGGCGAGCCCTGCTGTGGCTACTCGGCTGCTTCCTGCGCCACAGTCGGCGCGGTGCCCGCCACCGTGGTACGGCGCATGTCGCGCGGCTGCGTATCGTCGTAGCGGCGCACCCGGTGCATGGTTTGGCGATTGTCCCAGATGACGAGGTCGTGCAGCGACCACCGGTGGATGTAAACGAATTGGGGTTGGGTGGCGTGCTCGGTGAGGTCCTTGAGCAGCATGCGCGCTTCGGGCACAGGCATACCGAGGATGGTGCCGGCGTGGGAAGAGAGATAGAGCGACTTGCGTCCGGTGACGGGATGCGTGCGGACCAGGCGCTGGCGCACCGGCTTGAACATCGCCTTTTCCTCATCCGAGTACTCTAGGAAGCCCAGCGATCCGCGCGAGTACATGAGCGAGTGCTCGCAGACAAGGTTCTCGATGGCATGCTTGGTTGCGTCGTCCAGGACATCGTACGCCGCTCGCATGTCCGCGAACTCGGTGTTGCCGCCGGTCTTGTTCACCACGCGGGCCGATAACAGCGAATACTTTGCCGGTATGGCCCTGAACGAGCTGTCCGAGTGCCACAGCATGTTGCCGATGTTGAACAGGCGTTGGCGGCTGTCACGGGACAGCGGCTTGCCGTCCTTGCCGAGATTAGAGACGTCATTCATCCCGACCACCAGCCGCTTGTCTTCGGCTTTGGTGACGTTGCCGCCGCGGGCGTCCTCGATGGCCCCAAAATTGCGGGTGAAGACCATCTGCTGCTCGTCCGTGATGAGCTGAGTGTGGAAGACGAGCACGGCGTACCTGTCCATGCCGGCCTCGATGGCCGCCACCGCTTCCGGCGTCAGGGGCTTGCTGAGGTCCACGCCTGTGACTTCACCGACAAAGGTTGGGTGGATTTGGCGAATCGAGAGTGGCATGACGTTGTCCTCGGGCCGAGTGGCACTTTTCCCGAGTATCCCCGCAGGCATTGATCGAGACAACCCGTTTCGCGCACTGTGCGGCGGATGGGGACGCACGGGTTTGCCGATTGATGCTGCGGCCCTAGGAGGGGGGACGTTACCCGCCTCCCAGCACCATGGTGTGGTGGCTTGGTCCATTCAGCGTCGCGATGGTGTTGGGCTCGAATGTCGTCACGGGTGTGGGCTTTGCGAGGATGTGGCCGAGGGGGCTCTGAGCGCAACAGCGCGAGCGCAAAGTGGCGTGCCCGCGCGCACCAATGGACCCCCATCGGCACGGAGGTGGCGAATGCCTGTGGGGTGTTTCCCAAGCTCGCGAATCAAGTCCCTCCCACAGTCACGAGCTTGTGAAGCGTGCGCGCCGCATTGGCGACGTCGATCCGCAGTATAAAGCCTATGTTCAAGGTTCCGCTCACAGGACAAGCGCGATTTTCAATGGCGCGTGTGATGGCTGTTTTCGCCGGGAACGAACGCGCGTGTGCTGGAAGGGAGTGCAGGGGGCGCGGGGCGGACGTCACCGGCGCGACGTATAGGCGGGCTCGCCCGACGTTTTGTTGCGATGCGACAGAGCCAAAGCGCATGCCCCTAACGTGTGCGGGGAGCTGCGGCAGAGGAGGAAACCGATGGCCAATCTACAGGTGAATGGACAGGCGCGCGCCTACGACGGTGATCCGTCGATGCCGCTCCTGTGGTACCTGCGCGACGAGCTGGCGATGACCGGCACCAAGTTTGGGTGTGGGGTGGGCCTGTGCGGGGTGTGTACCGTGCATCTCAATGGCGAGGCGGTGCGCTCCTGCCAGGTGCAGATGTCAGAGGCTGCCGGCAAGTCGGTCACCACCATCGAGGGCCTGCATCCCAAGCACGAGCATCCCGTGCAGGTGGCCTGGCGCGACATCGGCGTCCCGCAATGCGGCTATTGCCAGACCGGGCAGATCATGAATGCCGCTGCTTTGCTGGCAAAGAAGCCGGCGCCAACTGACGCTGAGATCACCGCCGCCATGGCCGGAAACCTGTGCCGCTGCGGCTGCTATCCGCGCATCCATGCGGCCATTCGCGCCGCTGCCAAGGGGGCGTGATATGACCGAGCTCAAACCGCATAGCAAGATCACCATTGCCAACGTCAGCCGTCGCGGACTGCTCAAGGGCGTGGCCGCAACCGGCAGCCTCGTCCTCGCGGCGCAGCTCCCGGGTGCAAAGGGCGCGTTTGCGGCCTACCCGACGGGTGCCCAATCGATGCCCAACGGCGTCGTCACCAATCCGAAGGTGTTCGTCTCAATCGGCGGCGACGGCATCGTCAGCATCGTCGCCGCGCGCGCGGAAATGGGTACCGGTGCGGCGCGCACGGCATTGCCCATGATCGTTGCCGAGGAGCTCGACGCCGATTGGGCGCGGGTGCGCGTGGTGCAGTCGCCGGGGGATGAAAAAACCTACGGCAACCAGGACACCGATGGTTCGCGCAGCGTGCGTCACTTCATTCAGCCGATGCGTCAGTGCGGCGCGGCGGCGCGCAAGATGCTGGAGCAGGCGGCGGCCAAAAAGTGGGGCGTTCCCGAAGGCGAGGTCGAGGCGCAGCTTCATGAGGTCGTGCATAAGCCCACCGGTCGCAAACTCGGCTACGGTGAGCTCGCCGCCGACGCGGCGGCGCTGCCGGTTCCGGCCGACGATCAGATCAAGCTCAAGGACGCGAGCGCCTTCCGCTACATTGGCAAGGGCACCGTCCGCATCACCGACATCGTCGACATCACCATCGGGAAGGCCACCTATGGCCAGGATGTGGTGTTGCCGGGCATGAAGTTCGCCGTCATCGCCAGACCACCGGTGGTGGGCGGCAAGGTGGCCTCGCTCGACGCGACAGCGGCCATGAAGGTACCGGGCGTGGAGAAGATTGTCAGGCTTGAGCCCAAGCCAGCACCCGCCAAGTTCGCCCCGTTGGGCGGCGTCGCGGTCATTGCCAAGAATACTTGGGCGGCCCTCAAGGGTCGCGAAGCGCTCAAGATCACTTGGGATGACGGGCCAAATAAGGTTTACGATTCCAAGGCATACAAGGCCGAACTGGAGGCAAGCATTAGGAAACCCGGCAAGGTCGAACGCAACGAGGGTGATGTCGACCAGGCACTGGCGGCCGCCGCCAAGGTGATCACGGCCGAGTATTACGCGCCGCACATCGCCCACGCGACCATGGAGCCGCCCGCTGCGACCGCTCGCATGCAAGGTGGCAAATGGGAGGTGTGGGCACCCGTCCAGAGCCCCGGCGGTGCGCGCGACGATGTGGCGGCGGCGGTCGGCGTCAAGCCAGAGGAGCTGACCCTGCACACGACGTTGTTGGGTGGCGGCTTCGGGCGCAAGTCCAAGTGCGACTTCGCCATCGAAGCGGCGCTGCTGTCCAAGGAGATGGGCGGCGCACCGGTCAAGGTCGTGTGGACACGCGAGGACGACATCCAGCATGGCTTTTATCACACCGTGACGGCGGAGCGTTTCGAGGCTGGCCTTGATGCCGCCAACAAGGTGATCGCCTGGCGGCATCGCAGTGCGGCCCCGAGCTTTATGGCCAACTTCGTGCCGGATCCGAAGCACCCCGGGGACATCGAGTTGGGTATGGGCTGGGTGGATTCGCCCTTCAATGTGCCCAACATCCGCATGGAGAGCGGCGAGGCGCAGAGCCACGTTCGGGTGGGCTGGTTTCGTTCCGTCAACAACGTGGCGCATGCCTGGTCGATCCAGTCCTTCATTGCTGAGCTGGCCGCACAGCTCGGCAGGGATCCGAAGGACTTTTTGCTTGAGATGATCGGGCCGCCGCGCATCATTGATGTAGCGAAATCGGTCACCACGCCCTGGTGGGACTACGGCGAGCCGGCGCAAACCTTTCCGGTTGATACGGGTCGACTGAGGCGGGTAGCAGAGCTCGCTGCCGAGAAAGCCGAATGGGGCAAGCAGCTCCCAAAGGGGCAGGGCCTCGGCATCGCTGCCCACCGTAGCTTCGTGAGTTACATCGCTACGGTGGTGCACGTGGAAGTGAGCGACAAGGGCGCGATTTCGATCCCCAGGGTCGACACCGCCATTGACTGCGGCTTTTGCGTGCATCCCGAGCGCGTGCGCTCGCAGCTGGAGGGCGCCGCCGTGATGGGGCTGACGCTCGCCAAGTACGGCGAGATCAGCTTCAAGAACGGGGCGGTCGAACAGTCGAACTTCAATGACTATCAGCTGGTGCGTATCGACGAAGCGCCCAAGGAGACGCGCGTGTACATCGTGGACAACGGCATCGAGGTGCCAGCGTCAGGCGTCGGGGAGCCGGGCGTGCCGCCGTTCGCACCGGCGCTGTGCAACGCCATTTTTGCGGCCACCGGCAAGCGCATTCGCCGGCTGCCGATTGGCGACCAGCTCGCCTGAGACCGTATGATGGGGAGGCGGGGGGACCCGCCTCCAGCTTGCCTGGTTGCCGGTCGAGGGCGACCCTCTTGTCCCGATCGTGGGAGCCTGGCTCGGGATCGCGTTGGGCCGCCGCGGTCGCGGGGGTCCGGGCGGCTTACTATTGCAGGGGTTGCGCGCGAGCGCGCAAGCCAACCGGGCGGACCCCTTGCAGGCACAGGTGCCAGTCCTTGGCATGATCCACTAGGGGGGCGCGAGGGCGCAAAAGTTCGGCTACAGCCAGCCCTTGCGCTTGAAATACATCCAGGGCAGGACGGCGGAGACGACCATGAGCGCCAGTGCGGAAGGATAGCCCCACACCCACTCGAGCTCCGGCATGTGTTTAAAGTTCATGCCATAGATGGTGCCGACCAGCGTTGGGGGCATGAGCGCCACCGCTAACACCGAGAAGATCTTGATGATGGTATTCTGCTCGTTATTGATCATGCCCAGCGTGGCCTCGAGCAAAAACGTGATTTTGGCGGAGAGGTAGCCGATATGGTCAGCGAGCGATCGCACGTCTCGGCTTGCCGTCTTGACGCGAGCGCGCAAGGCCTTTTCGTCGCCGCGCTCGCCCATGACGTGGCCGAGATAGGTGGTCAGCCGGTCGAGCGTTAACATCGACTCCCGCGACCTCGACGTAAGCTCACCCTCTCGCCCAATCAATTGGATCATGACGTCGAACTGGCGCGTGCGGGTGCGCTCAGCACCTTTGCCCGAGAAGATCGAGTGTGAGAGCTTGTCGACTTCGCCCTGGATCCGCTCGACGCGATCGGCTTCCCGATCGATAATGGCCTCGAGTAGGCCGACCAGCACGGCAGCCCCAGTCATACAAACGGCGTCCTTCTTCTGGGCGCGGGTGAGGAAGATTGAGAAGGCGCGCGGCTGTGCGTAGCGCACAGTGACGAGGCGGGTGCCGGCCAAAATGAAGGTGATGGGTGTGGCGACCGGCGCATCGAAGGGCAGGTCCGGTTGATGCAGGACAACGGCCGTCATGTAGTGGCCGCCGCCTTCTTGATAGAGGCGGCTTGAGGCCTCGATCTCGGACATCTCTTCGCGCGTGGGCACTGTGATCGAGAGCGCTTGTTCGACGCTCAAGTCTTCGTCTTTGGTGGGATTAAAAAGGTCGATCCAGACCGCTGCCGGGCTGATCGGTACAGACCCCTCTTGCTTGATGAGCACGCCCTCCACGGCCTCGTAGACTGTCAGCATCAGCGATCTCCGGCTTTCTCAACCGCGGTAGTGCCCGAAGTTCGGGTCGAGTGGCAAGCGCACAATCCTAGCGCGATGGAGAATTGTGGTTCGGCGTCACGAAGCTGCCGGGCTCGGCGGTGGGCCCGGGACGAAGTGTGAGCGCCACGGCCACAGCAGCACGACAAAGCCAACCAGCGTCACTGTCAAAAGGCCCACGATCACCCATTCCTGAGCCCCTATCCCCAGCAGGTGGACGGCCCAGTCATTAAGGTCCTCGTAGCGCAGCACCGCGACGCCCGCGGTGACGACACCGGCGATCTGGCCGATCGTCTCGCCCTGCTTGCCAAGGCGGCGTAGGAAGTAGAAGAGCAACAGCAGCGCCCACGGTGCAATCACCAGGCTCAACCGTAGCTGCAACCCGCCCTCGCGGCCAAATAGCACGTTGGCAGTCTGCTGGTAGCCGTAGTCCATCCCCGGCCACAGCAGCATGGCGAAGGCACCAATGATGACCCCGCGCTCCACCGCCGGAATGTGCTCGCGGTAGAGTTGCTCGATCCAATTGCGCCGAGCCGACAGCAGAAGGCCGATGGCAATGACGAGCAGGACGAAGAAGATCTTGAGGGGCATGAAGACGTGATCATAGACGGCGGAGAGCGAGCGCTGGGTGGGATCGGCCGCTCGGTTTGCGACCGCGTCGGCAAAGCGCTTTTGTGCCCTGCAGCAGGCCTCCGCATTGAGGAGTGCATCGGCCGGGAAGCAATAGCGCGCTTTGGTCATCTCGTCGGGGAGCTCCAGCATTGGGTCGATCTTGCAGCTGCGCGCGAACTTGGAGAGCCCGACCCGGCCTTGACCTTCGGTGCGCAGGCGCGCCAATGCGGTCAGCATCGGCGCGCGCAGGCATGGTGTACCGCTCGCTCCCCCGCAGCCAGGGGGATCACCCGTGTCGGCCGCCAGCGTCTGTGGCGATACCTCCCAAAGGGCGCGCGGCGGCTTGTCCAACCATTTTGCCACGGCCCAGGAGACGGCGGCCAGGGCGATAAGGCCAATGAGAAATCGCACCTTCCCGTAGCGCAGATGCCGCCAGTAGAGATCGGCGAACACGACCGATGGCAGATAGAAGGCGCTGAGCGCCAGAATGCCGAACACCGGAAAATAGAAAAAGAGATGGCTGTGGGCCAGGACCATTGCCTGCCAATCGGCGCCCTGGAAGTCCCGGATCAGGAGGCCGGTTGAGGCCAGGAACGATAGGCCGAGGCCCACGTAGGCCGCGGCGACAATGACACGCGCAGGCGTCATGGCTCCCCCTCTTCTTCCCCGCTCTCTGAGCGCGCCAATTATCTCTGGTCGGCGGGCTGCAGGCTAGCCCAAGTGGGGTGAGGCAGGCGTGATCACAGCCGATCGGGCCGCGGGCCGGATATTCTCTGCGGCGACATAATTCGACCATTTCCTGGTGTTGCAGTCGCCGGCGGTGCGGGTCAAAACACCCACGGGGGGCTCACTTACATGTTCACGCGTAGCTCATCGGCCGAGCCAAGAGCGCTCGAGCCGCGTACAGCCCATGCGAACGGCGTCAATGGGACGCCAGCTCGCCTCAAGCCCGCGGCCACCGGCGAGAAATCGGTCATCGGCAACGATCTAAAGATCATTGGTCAGGGTCTCAAGATCATCGGCCGTGGTGTGCTGCAGGTCGACGGCGAGATCGAGGGTGATGTGCAGGCGGTAGAGGTCATCATCGGAGAGCAGGGCAAGGTGACAGGCATGGTGGCTGGGGAGCAGGTCGTTGTGCGCGGCAAAGTTTCCGGGGTCGTCTGTGCAAAAAGCGTCATGCTGCAAGCCTCATCCGAGGTGCAGGGCGATATCCATCACATGTCTTTCGCCATCGAGCAGGGTGCCATGTTCGACGGCCGCAGCCGCCGTGCGGCGGACGAGACCGCGCTCAATTCGGTAGCTGAGGGCAAGGGCTCCGGCCACGCCTATGCGAGCTGATCTCGCTGCGGCCATAAGCTGGTTCAACGCGCTGGATCGCGTCCGCGCCCATTTGCTGGTGCTGGCCGCGGCCGCGGTCTGTCTATGCGTGTTGTCGTATGCGACGGGTTGGCCGCAGGGCGCGCGACCCGCCGAATTGGAAGCACAAGCCGCGATCGTCCTCGGTCAGGCGGCCGGCGCGCCAAGGGCGCGTGCATCCATGCCTGTTCTTCCTGCGCCTGCTCCCCGCGATATGGATTCGCTCGTGCGCGAGATCCAGCGCCAGCTCATCCGCGTCGGTTGCTACCACGGGGAGGTCAGCGGAAAATGGAGCGCCCAGTCGCGCCTGGCGATGCAAGCCTTCACCGAACAAGTCAACGCCAAACTACCCGTCGACCGCCCCGACCAAATCTTGTTGCGATTGATCGAGGGCCACCAAGGACGGGCCTGCGGGGTACGGCCGCCGTTATCGCTGGTGCGGGAAGGCCGCCTTCCAGTGCAAGGCGGGAAGGCGGATTAGAGAAACTCTGGAGCCACTGGCGTTGCAATGCCCTGGCCCCGAGCTCTTGGCTGCGGCCTCACCTTGGCGCGCGCTTTGCCAGAATGCGCTGCAGTGTGCGGCGGTGCATGTTGAGCCTGCGCGCCGTCTCAGACACGTTGCGGTCGCACAGCTCGTAGACCCGCTGGATATGTTCCCAGCGAACGCGGTCAGCGGACATCGGGTTCTCCGGCGGCGGTGCCTTCTCGTTGGCCGGAGCCAGCAGCGCGTCAGTGACCTCGTCCGCATCGGCAGGCTTGGCCAGGTAGTCGACCGCGCCGAGCTTGACGGCGGTAACGGCAGTGGCGATGTTGCCATAACCGGTCAGCACGATCGTGCGTGCATCGGGTCGGATCTTGGCGAGTTCGGCGATCACATCTAAGCCGTTGCCGTCTTCCAGGCGCATATCGACGATGGCGAAGGCGGGCGCCTTCTGTCGGATGAGGTTCATGCCCTCGGCGACGGAATGGGCCGTCCGCACCTCGAACCCCCGTGTCTCCATGGCTCGTGCCAACCGCAGCACG
>JAMXLN010000052.1 GCA_024281145.1 Hyphomicrobiaceae bacterium
ACGAACATGTTGATGAAGTCGAGGTAGAGATTGAGGGCGCCCATGATCGCTTGCTTGGCAGTCGCCGTCGCGTCGCCCATCACCGTATAGTAGTTGTCCTTGATCTGCTGGGTGTCATAGGCGGTAAGACCCGCAAACACCAGCACACCGATCACCGAGATGGCGAACTGCAGGGCGCTCGACTGCAGCCACAGGTTCACCAATGCCGCGACCACGATGCCGATCACGCCCATGATCAAGAAGGAACCCCATCCCGAGAGGTCACGCTGTGTGGTGTAGCCGTAGAGGCTGAGCGCGCCGAACGCCGCCGCCGTCACGAAGAACACCTGGGTAATGGAGCTGCCGGTGTAAACGAGGAAGATCGAAGACAGCGAGGCGCCCATCACCGCCGCAAACAGCCAGAACGCCAACTGCGCGGCCCCAAGGCTCATGCGGTAGATGCGCCAGGACAGGAAGAACACGAATGCCAGCGGCGCCAACATCACCACCCACTTGAGCGGGGACAAGAAGATCGCTTGACCGAACGAGGTGAGGTACATCCCCCGGTGCAGGGCGATGGTGCGGCTCCCGATCGTGGCGGCAAGCGCGGGATCGGTGGTGACCGCGTAGCTGAATACGATGTAGGCGACGATGCCGGTGAGAGCCACGCCGGCGGCCATATAATTGTAGACGCGCAACATGTACGCGCGCAGACCTTCGTCTACGGCAACATCAGTGCGCGCGCCCATACGGCCGGCGTACCTGTTGTCGATCTGAGCCATTTGGTCCATCCCTTCGACTGTGGTGCAAGCTCCGCGCTCGCGGTCGGACTGTACGCGATGCGCCCGCCCGGTTGCAAGAACTGCTGGCCCCGAATCTGGGGTCGGGACGTGAGCTGCGCAAGGCGGTACGCCCGCCAAATGACGCACTTTTCACGAGCCAAGCTTAAGTTTTAATCAGATCGCAGATAGGGCACCGGCCGGGCCCGCAGCACGCGCCAGGTGCCGACCCCTCCAAACACCGCGACCAGGGCGATGGACGCCAACAGCGCCTCGGCGGCCGCCCAGCCGGAAAAGACAAAATCGACCTCCATGACGCGGCTGAGCACCATCCAAGCCGCCAAACTGCCGATCAGGACGGAGATAAACGCCGTTAACAACGCCAAAATCGCATATTCGGTCAAATGTGTGAGCAGGATGCGGCGGCTGGTGGCGCCGAGCGCCTTCAAAATGACGGCTTCCTGGATGCGCCGCCGCTGGGCGGTGGCGAGCGCACCGGCGAGCACCAGCGCACCGGCCAGCAGCGTAACGCTGCCAGCCGCCCGCACCGCCACCATGACGCGCCCGAAGATGACGTTGAAGGCCTCGATCGCATCCTTGACGCGAATGGCGGTGGTGGCCGGAAAGGCGCGGCCGATGTGCTGCGCGAGCTTGGCTTCCGCCGCCAGCGAATGGTCCCTGGGCAGGGTGATCGTCGCCAACAGGTTGTGGGGTGCCCCGCTCAAGGTGTTGGGCGAGAACACCATGACGAAGTTGAGGGAGAGGCTCTCCCATCTGACGTCGCGCAGGTTGGCGATGCGGGCGGTCACGTTGCGGCCGAGCACGTTCACCGTGACGGTATCGCCGACCTTGAGATGAAGCCCCTTGGCGGTTTCGGCCTCGAAGGAGACGAGCGGCTCTCCGGCATAGTCGGCGGGCCACCACGCCCCCGCCACCACCGTGGACCCCTCGGGAACGTCTTGCGCATAGGTGAGGCCGCGGTCGCCGGTGAGCACCCATTGCGCCTCGGGGGCCGCCTTGACGTCCTCGGCCGGCTGGGACCCAACCTTGATAACGCGGCCGCGCAGCATCGGGGCCTCCGCCACCCTGGCGGCGGGTGCCTCGCGCACGACGAGCGCACGAAAGTCGTCGCTCTCGGAGGGCTTGATATCGAGCACAAAGTAATTGGGGCTCTCCTGGGGCAAGCGGGCGGTGAGCTCATGCACGACGGAGGCATCGACCAGGGCCACGGTGACGAGCAGTGAGAGCCCCGTTCCAAGCGACAGCACCACCGCGCGCGTAAGCCCACCAGGCGCGCCGAGATTGCCAATCGCCAAGGCGAGCTCCGGCAAGCGGGGCCGTGCGACCCGCCGAGCGAGGAAGGCAACGGCGGACCCGAGGGCGACAAAAACCACGAATACCCCAACGACCCCGAGGCAGTAGTAGAGCGCGAGCAGACGAGCCTCAGCCGTGAAGATCGCCAAACCCGACAGCAGGAGCCCACATCCCACGATCAACGCCAGGATGGAGCGACGTGGCACCACGCGTTGCGGGGCCACCTCGTCGCGAAAGAGAACGCCCGCGCGCACCTGCTCGGCGCGGCCCAGCGGCCAAAGCGCAAACAGCAACGACACGAGCAGGCCATAACCCACGCCCGTCAACAGGCTGCGCGTGCTGATGGCGAGATCAGCCTTGATGGGCAAGTCGTCCCCAAACACCGCCGTCAACACGACCGGGATCAGGAACCCGAGCGCGATGCCAACGACGATGCCGATGGTGGCGATCAACAGCACTTGCAGGAGGTGGACGGCCAAGATGGTGCCACTGGTGGCCCCGAGGCTCTTGAAGGCAGCAATGACCCTGCGTCGGCGATCGATGTAGGTGGCAACGGCGTTGGCCACGCCGACACCGCCCACGAGCAACGCCGTGAGGCCAACAAGCGTTAGAAATTGGCGCAATCGTTCCAACGTGCGCGACACTTGCGGGGAGGGATCGCGGCGGTCGCGGACCGTGTAGCCGCCTTCGGGCAGCACCGTCTTGACGAGCTCGCGGAAGCCCACGAGCGCGCGCTCCGCCCCAGGCGCACTGCCCGTCAGCTTGAGGGCGTAACGCCAGCCGACAAGGCTGCCGGGCTCGATCAGACCGGCACGCTTGAGGGTATCGAGCGACACGAGCACGCGCGGGCCGACCGTGAGCCGGTCCGCGAGCTTGTCGGGTTCGGCGGCAATCGTGGCGCGGATTGGTACCTCGATGGTGCCGAGCGACAGGCGGTCACCCACCTTGAGGCCAAGCCGCTCGAGCAAGATCGGATCGACCGCGGCGCCCGGCCGCCCGCGGATCGCCTCGTCGAGCGAGACCAGCTCGGAGAGGCGAACGCCGCCCACCAACGGATAGGCTCCATCCACGCCCTTGAGTTCCACGAGCGCTTGCTCGCTGCCGTCCGGCCGGCGCGCCATGGCGCGCATGCTGGCCGTTTCGCTGACGCGACCCTGCTGCGAGAGCCAGGCGCGCTCCCAGTCCTCGGCCGGTCGATGCGGGCGGGACAGGGTGACGTCTCCCCCCAACAGTGCCTCCCCCTGGCGCTCGAAGCTCGCGCGCAAGACGTCGGCCAGCGCGCCAACGCCGGTGATGACCGCCACACCCAACGCCACGCAGGTGATGAAAACATAAAACCCCTTGAGACCGTTGCGTTGCTCGCGCAACGCCAGAGTGAGCGCCAGTGGCAACCGCAGAGCGTGACGCCGCCCGCCGAGATCCGTCGCCGCGACCGTCATGCGGGGGCAAGCTCCGCCCCGGCGATCTCGCCATCCGCCATGCGCACCAAGCGACTACAGCGTTGCGCGAGCCGCACGTCGTGGGTGACGAACACGAGGGTGGCCTGGCGTCGCCGCTGCAGGTCGAACAGCAGCTCCACGACCTGCTCGCCGGTCTTGCCGTCGAGATTGCCGGTTGGCTCATCGGCGAGAATAATCTGCGGGCGCGGGCTCAACGCGCGAGCAATGGCCACGCGCTGCTGCTCGCCGCCTGAGAGCTGGGCGGGGAAGTGCTCGGCGCGGTGCGCAAGGCCCACCTCGACCAACAGCGCTCGAGCGGTCGCGAACGCGCCGGACTTGCCGGCAAACTCCAGCGGCAGGGCAACGTTCTCAAGCGCCGTCATGGTGGGAACCAGATGGAACGACTGGAACACGATGCCGATGTTGCTGCCGCGCACGATGGCCAACTCGTCCTCGCTGAGGCCCAGAAAGTCGCGCCCGGCAACCCGCACCGAGCCCGCTGTAGCGCGTTCAAGACCGGCTACGATCATCAAGAGCGACGTCTTGCCGGACCCGCTGGGACCCACCACCGCGACCGATTCGCCCGCCTCGATCTCGAGCGTGACGCGCTTCAAGATCTCGACCGGCCCCGCTCGGCTGGACAGCGTCAGCGAGACGTCGTTGAGGGCGATGACTGGCTTGGCCACGATCGCAACCGTCTCCCGTCCGAGGCCTTGCCTCGGGCTTTGCAAGTTTCTACCTCAATACCGACGCCTGAACCGCCATCACGAGGAGGGAACGCATCCGATGCGCAAGGTGCCATCGAAGGCAACGCTCGCAAACATGGGAGTTGTCCTTCTCCTCTGCAATTGGCTCATTGCCGCGCTGACCGGGGGCACGATCGCCCGGGCAGAGCAGCCGCTCCGCATCGTCGTGCTCGGCGACAGTCTGGTTGCTGGATTGGGGCTCAAGCCGTCCGAGGCATTCCCCGCACAGCTGGAGCGCACGCTAAAAGCGCGGGGCCATGTTGTCGAAGTCATCAATGCAGGCGTTTCGGGCGACACGACGGCAGGTGGTCTTGCCCGGGTCGCCTGGGCCGTGCCGGAGCGAACGGACGCGGTGATACTCGAACTCGGCGCCAACGATGCGCTACGCGGCCTCGATCCGGCCCTTGCCAGGTCCAATCTCGACAAGATCATAGCTACCGTCAAGGCCAACGGCGCCGAGGTGTTGCTTGCCGGCATGTTTGCGCCGCGCAGCTTGGGCAAGGACTACGTGCGCGCCTTTGAGAGCATCTATCCCGACCTTGCCAACAAGTATGGCCTCATCCTCTATCCGTTCTTCCTGCAAGGCGTGGCGATGGATCCCAAGCTCAATCTCGACGATGGCATGCATCCCAACGTGCGCGGCGTTGCCGAGATCACCAAGAACATCCTCCCGGCCGTGGAACAGCTCATCGAGCGCACCCGCGCCAAGCATGCAGCAGCGACAAAGGGTTGACATGCCACGGCTGTTCACGGCCATCGAGATCCCCACCACGATCCGCCAGCATCTTGCGCTGATCCGCGCGCCGCTCAGCGGCGCCAAGTGGATCGATCCAGAAAACATGCACATCACCTTGCGCTTTGCCGGTGACATGGACGGGCGCACCGCCGACGACTTTGCCCAAGCGTTGACCGGCGTTGGCACCCAGCCCCTGCGCGTCACGATCGCGGGCGTCGGCGCCTTTGGTGGCCGTGATCCGCGCGTGCTCTGGGCGGGCGTGGAGGGCAGCGATGGGCTCAAGGCGCTCCACCGCGCCAACGATCGGGCCGCTCGCGCCGCGGGCCTTGAGCCGGAGGAGCGCGGCTTCCGGCCGCACGTGACGCTGGCGCGCCTGCGCGGCGCGCGCCAGCACGCCGTGGCGCGCTTCTTAACGGAGAACGGCGGCCTAAGGCACGAGCCGTTTCTCGCCAACAGCTTCGTGCTGCTGTCAGCCCGTCCGGGCTCCGGGGGTGGGCCTTACGTGGTGGAGGCCGAATACCCGCTCGGGAGCGCGCACGCCTGAGCCTGCCGCGAGCGTTGCACGTGCGGATTGGCCCAAGGCCGACACGCGCGCCCTCGCTGCCCAAGGTTGCGCGAGCGCGAGGCCGCGGCGATTGGCGCGCGTGGCCTCCCACCTGCTCCGCAGGCGTGACCTGGGGTCTGGGAAATTCCCAGCGACCTTTGACGATCCCTATGCCGATCGATGATTTGACGCGCACACGGGGGTGCGGGAGTTGCGGGGGCTCCCAGGCTTCAGTTCTGCATGCCCCACCTGCGCACGGTGGCCTTCTCGACATTGCGGAATATGAGGTTCTCCACAACGAGGCCGATCAGGATCACGGTGAAGAGGCCCGCGAACACCGCGGGGATTTCGAGCATGTTCTTGTTCTCGTAGATGTACCAACCAAGCCCGCCCTTGCCCGAGGAGACGCCAAACACCAGCTCGGCCGCGATCAATGTGCGCCAAGCGAAGGCCCATCCGATCTTGAGCCCGGTCAGGATGGAGGGGAACGCAGCCGGGATCAGGATTTTGGTCACGAACGAGATGCCCCTAAGGCCATAGTTGCGCCCCACCATGCGCAGCGTGGTCGACACCGACCTGAAGCCCGAGTGCGTATTGAGCGCCACCGCCCACAGCACGGAATGCACCAGCACGAAAATGATGGAGAGGTCGCCAAGTCCAAACCAGATGAGCGCCAGCGGGAGCAGCGCGATGGCTGGCAACGGGTTGAAAGCCGAGGTGAGCGTCTCGAGCAGATCGTTGCCAAGGCGGAACATCATCGCCAAGGCGGTAAAGAGGAGCGCCAACCCGAGCCCCAGGGCATAACCCTTGATCAGCAGCTGCACGGAGTTCAGCATCTTCTGGGGGATCTCGCCGCTGGCGATGCCTCCCCAGAAGGCCTCGAGGGTGGCTGAGAACGTCGGGACCAACAGGGGGTTGTTGAGCCGCCGCGCATAGGCTTCCCAGACGATGGCGATGAGAATGAGGATCAGTGACTTCCTGAGCCAGGCTTGATTGGCAAGCCGCTGCAGCGTCGTGAGCGGCTTCTCCACCACGCCGATGTCGCTGCCGGCGATGACGTCGCGCAGGTACTCCGGACGGGTGGGCGGGCTCGGCCGGGGAAATTGCGCAACGGGTGCTCGCAGCTCAGCCATGGTGAAGCGCCTCTTGTTCCTCGATGCGATCCGCAAACAGAACGTCATGTATGCGGTCTGACAATTTGCGGCCGGTGGCGGGGTCGACGGGGTCGCTGCCGTCGCTGTTGAGTTCGCCCTTGACCTGACCGGGATGCGGCGACATCAAGAGGATACGGTTGCCGATCAGGACCGCTTCGGGGATCGAGTGCGTCACAAACAGCACCGTGAACCGCGTGTCCTCCCACAGCTGCAGGAGTTCCTCTTGCATCCTGCGGCGCGTAAGGGCATCCAGCGCTGCAAACGGCTCGTCCATCAGGAGCACATCGGGCTCCATGGCCATGGCGCGCGCGATCGCCACACGTTGCTTCATGCCGCCCGACAGCGTGTGCGGATAGGAGTTGGCGAACTTCACAAGATTGACCTTCTCGATATAGCGCATGGCCTGCGCCTCGGCGGCCTGCCCACGCATCTTGCCCGAGGACTGCAGAGCGAACATCACGTTCTGCTTGACGGTCTTCCACGGCAGCAGCTGGTCGAACTCCTGAAACACGAACATGCGGTCGGGGCCCGGGCCGCGTACGGGCACACCCTTGAGCCGCATGTTGCCCTCGGTCGGCGTCATGTAGCCGCCGACCGCCTTGAGCAGTGTAGACTTGCCGCAACCGGAAGGGCCCAGCACGACGAAGCGGTCGGCGCGAAAGACGTCGAAGCTCACGCGATAGGTCGCCGTGACCAGGTGCTGCTCGGTCTTGTATTGCAGGGTGACCCCACTCACTTGGAGCAGCGGCGCGCGGCCGTCATCGGCCGTTGGCGTCGAGGGTGGCGTCATGCGCGAGCTCGGGCGGTTGCAGGCATCGGCTTAGCCTCCGGGAAGCGCGTGGATCTCCGGAAAAAAGACATCCTTCCAACTCGCGGGCATCGCCTTGATCGAGCCCACGGAGTGCATGAATTCGGCGAGCGGCATGATGCTTTCAGGCACCATCGTCCACTTCACCTGCGGACCGGTGGCAACCTCTGCCACCTTGTCGACGGTCATCTTCGCTTTGACGTCCTCGATCCAGTATTGCGAGGCAACCTTGACGTCCTTGCCCAGCATCTCTGTCGCCTCCTCCCACGCGCCGATCAAGGCCTTGTAGAGGACGGGGTTTCGATCGCGAAACCGCGACGTGGTCCAGGCCACGGTCAAGGTGTGCGGCCCGCCGAACACCTCAAATGAATTGAGCACGGTGTGAATGCCGGGCGTTTCCAGCTGCTGGTTCTGAAACGGCGGCACGCTGAAGACGCTGGCGATATCGCCCGATCCGCTGAGCAGGGCCACCGTTGCATCCGGTGGCGACATGCCAACCGTGATCGGGTCGAGCTTGGCGAAGTTGGGCCGGCCCCACGCCTTGGCCGCCGCCATTTGCAGGATGATGGCTTGGATCGAAACCTTGACGGCGGGCAGCGCGATTTTGTCCTGATCGGTGAAATCCGTGATGCCCCTGATGTTGGGATTGCGCGAATTGAGCAGGATGGGTTGCGAGGTGAAGGCGGCAATGCCCTTGACGGCGTTCGCCGTGCCCTGCGTGCGCGACCAGATCGTGAGCAGGCCCGGCACGCCACCCGACACGATATCGACAGATCCCGACAACAAGGCATCGTTCATGGCCGCCGGGCTGTTGAAGGTCGCCCACACCACCTTCACCTGCGCGACGCCCGCCGCCTTGGCGTGCTTCTCAATGAGGTGCTGCCGCTCCATCAGGTTGAACTGCAGATAGCTCATCGAGAATTGACGCGCGAAGCGTACCTCCGGCACCTGAGCGGCCGCCGCTGCGACCGCCGCCAAGAGCGCGCCCGCCGCACACGCAAAAATCGCCACGGCCCTGCCCATCTGCACTGCGTTTGCGTCCTCTTCCCTCAAAGGTGCGCCGCGCCTCATGCGGCAACCTTCATGAGCCCTCTTTCGGGTGCGACCGTCGCATGAGCGATCGCGCATGGGTTGGCTCACTCGCATACCCAGGGTGGTTGCCCAACGCGGTTGCCTCGCTGCGACCTTGCGCACGGGCTCGTTGCGCGCAAACGCACACCCTAGGTTTCGGCGATGAACGGGTTGCGCAACGTGCCAAGGCCCGTGATCTCCACCTCGACCACATCCGTTGCCTTCAAATCCGGCGAGCTGCCGTCCGTTCCCATCCAGATCACGTCGCCCGGATAGAGCGTAAGATAGCGCGTCATGGTGCTGATGTACCTGGCCACGCCGAAAATCATATCGTTGGTGCGAAAGCGCAGCGTCTCCTTGCCATTGAGGCGAACGCGCGTCTCGAGCGCGTCGAGGTCGACCTGCGTGTCGATCCACGGACCCATGGGCTTGAAGGTGTCAGCGTTCTTTGCGCGCCAGAGCGTGCGATCGGACTTTTGCCACACACGCTCGCTCACGTCGTTGCCTATGGTGTAGCCGAGCACGCAGGAGAGGGCCTCGGCTTCACTCAGGTTCTTGGCCTTCTTGCCGATAACGACGACGAGCTCGCCTTCGTACTGCACCTTGCTCGCATCGCGCGGAATGACGACGGCCTCCTCGTGGGCAATCAGCGCATTGACGGCACGATAGCCAACGTCAGGCTGCTCCGGCAGCGAGGCCTTGATCCCCTGCTTGGCCGCCACCTCGCGGATGTGCTCGGCATAGTTGAGGCCGACGCAATAGAACGTGGGCGGCACCACCGGCACCTCAAGCTTGACCGATTTGAGCTCGCAGGTCGTCCGCGTGCGCTCAAAGCCGTTGAAGGGATCGCCCGACACCTCGGTGATGCGGTCGCCTTCGAGGATGCCATAGCCGGTGCGGCCCCCATGCGAATACCTGATCCAGCGCATGCGCTCCTCCTTGCTCAGCGGATCGTTGTGATTGGTAGCACGGCGGCCCCGGGTCTAACATTGCCCGTCTCGCATTGCCCCTCTCGCACGGCGCCAGGACTTGAAGCAAGGACAGCCGCCGTGCCGGGCAACCGGTTGGCCTAGCAGGAGTATCGACCATGGCACAGAAGCTCGACGATGCGGCCCGCAAAGGCTTGGCAAAGCGCCTGCCCGAGTGGACCCGCACCGAGGGTCGCGATGCCCTTCACAGGACCTTCACGTTCGCCGATTTCAATGCCGCGTTCGGCTTTATGGCGCGGGCGGCGCTGGTGGCCGAAAAGATCGACCACCATCCGGAATGGACCAACGTGTGGAACCGCGTCGACGTCACCTTGTCGACGCACGCCGCCCAGGGCCTCACCGATCTCGACGTCAAGCTCGCCGAGGCCATGGACAAGATCGCGGGCTGACGGGGGGCTGATGGGGGGCTGATGGGTCCGGCGTGGGCTTGGGTCTTTTTCGTTGACATCGAGGCCGTCCTCGAACACCTTGCGCGCCAATCCGACGGCCCGCAAACACGAGCCGCCGCCCTGCCCATGGGATCCCCATCGGACCGCCGGGAGGCAGGGGGGTCAACGCCCGCCAGCGCGTAGCGCCCGCGGGCGCGCTTGGTGTTGGGGAGCAAGGCGACCCGCTCGTCGCGCTCCTTGCGAATGGCGCGGCTTCCCGCTTCGGCGGGAGCCCCCGTTGGTGGAAGGCACAGATGTTCGAATCGCTTTCAGATCGCCTCTCCGGCATCCTCGACAAGCTCACCCGGCGCGGGTCGCTGACCGACAGCGACGTTGCCGAGGCCATGCGCGAGGTGCGCCGTGCGCTGCTTGAGGCCGACGTCGCATTGGAGGTGGTGCGCTCGTTCACCGACAAGGTGAAGGCCAAGGCCGTGGGCCAGGACGTCATCAAGTCGGTGACACCCGGCCAGATGGTGGTCAAGATCGTGCACGACGAGCTCATCGCCATGCTCGGCGCGGATACCCAATCCATCGACCTTGCTGCACAACCACCCGTGCCGATCCTGCTGGTCGGCCTGCAGGGCTCGGGCAAGACCACCACCTGCGCCAAGATCGGCTACCGGCTTGCGACCCGAGACAAGAAAAAGGTGCTGATGGCCTCGCTCGACGTGCGCCGGCCGGCAGCACAGGAGCAACTGCGTGTATTGGGTGAGCAGACCAAGGTCGACACGCTACCCATCGTTGCCGGGCAAATGCCGCAGCAGATCGCGCGCCGCGCGATCGATGCGGCCAAGCTCGGTGGCTACGACATCGTGCTGCTCGATACCGCCGGGCGAACGCACATCGACGAGGACCTCATGCGAGAGGCCAGCGAGGTGCGCGACGTTGCACGGCCACACGAGACGCTGCTGGTGGCCGACAGCCTGACCGGCCAGGACGCGGTGAAGCTGGCCAAAAGCTTCGAGGAGCGCGTCGGCATCACGGGCATCGTGCTGACCCGCGTTGACGGCGACGGCCGCGGCGGCGCCGCGCTCTCGATGCGGGCGGTGACGGGCAAGCCCATCAAGCTCATTGGCGTTGGCGAAAAGTGGGACGCCCTGGAGGATTTCCATCCCGAGCGCATTGCCAGCCGCATCCTGGGCATGGGCGACGTGGTGAGCCTGGTCGAGAAGGCGGCGCAGACCATCGACATGGAAAAGGCCCAGGCCATCGCCCAGAAGATGCGCAAGGGCGAATTCGACCTGGAGGATCTGGCCGATCAGCTCAAGCAGATGGAGCGGCTGGGTGGCATGTCGAGCATGCTGGGCCTGTTGCCCGGTATCGGCAAGGTAAAGAAGCAGCTCGACGCCGCCAACATCGACGACGCGATCATCAAACGCCAGCGCGCCATCATCCAGTCGATGACACCCAAAGAGCGGCGCAACCCCAAGATCCTCGACGGCAAGCGCAAGCGCCGCATCGCTGCCGGCTCCGGCAGCAGGCCAGAAGATGTCAACCGCCTGCTCAAGATGCATCGTCAGATGGCCGACATGATGAAGTCGCTGGGCAAGCGCGGCGGCATGTTAAGCCGCATGATGGGCATGGGTGGGGGTGGCGGTGGCGGTGGGCCGAGCGCGGCGGAGCTGGAGAAGATGCAGGCCGAGCTCGCCCGCCTCGATCCGAAAGCCCTCGAGAGCTTGCCCAAGGAGCTCAAGGAGCAGCTCCCCAAAGGTCTACCGCAGGCGCCGAGGGGCCTGCCGGGCCTCGGCGGCAGGGGACCCTTGCCCAAGTTGCCGGGCCTCCCCGGCGGGGCTCCACCCTTCCGAGGACTGCCGGGATTGCCAGGCAAGAAGAAGTGAAGCTGGCGCTCGACATACCCGTGCTCGAATCGGAGCGCTTGCAGCTGCGCGCCTGGCGCGAGGGCGATCTGGAGCCCTACGCCCGCTTTTGCGCCAACCCGGCAACGGCGCGTTTCCTGGGCGGCGTTTGCGGTCGCGAGGACGCCTGGCGGCGCCTCGCCGCCTACCTCGGCCATTGGTCCCTGCGCGGCTATGGCAACTGGGCAATTGAGGAGAAGGCGACCGGCCGTTGGATCGGCTACGGCGGGCTGTGGCAACCGGAAGGGTGGCCGGAGGCAGAGCTCATGTGGGGTCTCGCCGCCGACAGCCACGGGCGGGGGTACGCCACCGAGGCCGGCCGGTGCGCGCGCGACTTTGCCTACCGTGAGCTCGGCTGGAGCACGCTCGCAAGCTTTATCGCCCCGGTCAACACCCGCTCCCAACAGGTCGCCGCGCGGCTGGGCGCGGTGCATGAGAGCAACCTCGTCTTGCGCGGCGCCGAGGTCGGCCTCTACCGCCATCCAAGTGTTGCGGCGCTGCGCCGCTGATATTGCAACGAACGACCAGAACGAGGAGACGAAACATGTCCGTGAAGATCCGCCTCTCGCGCGGAGGCACCAAGAAGCGGCCCTACTACTACGTGGTGGTGGCCGATTCCGCCTCGCCACGCGACGGGCGCTACATCGAGCAGATCGGAACGCACAACCCACTGCTGCCCAAGGACAACGCCGAGCGGGTCAAGCTCAATCTCGATCGCGTCAAGCATTGGCTGTCGATGGGCGCCCAGCCCACCGATCGCGTGGCACGCTTTCTCGATGCTGCTGGGCTGAGGACGCGCGAGGCCAAGAGCAATCCCGACAAAGGCAAACCCAAGAAGAAGCGCTTGGAGCGGGAAGCAGCCCAGGCAGAGGCCGCGGCAAAGAAGGCCGAGGCCGGCGAAGCCAAGCCGTCGGCGTGATCGCCCATTGCCGCTGAAAGAAATCGCGCGACTCGCGCGATTTTATGGGTGTGGTCGGGCGCGTGCGACCCCGCACTGCCGCACGCGCCGGCGTCGAAGTTGGATCGTGGTCACCGACCGACGGCAAATGCGTGTTCTGCTCGGCCGCATCGCGGCTGCGCACGGCATCCGCGGTGAGGTGGTGATCCACGCCTACACCGAACCGCCCGAAAATATCGCCGCCTACGGACCGCTCACCGATCGGTCGGGAGCACGCGTGTTCGCCATCGAGTGCCAACGTGTCACCGCCAAGGGCGTGGTCGCACGCCTCACCGGCGTCGGGGATCGCAGCGCGGCGGCGACGCTGAAGGGCACTGACCTTTACATCGCGCGCGATCGCTTGCCGCCGGCGGCTGAGGGGGAGTTCTACCATTGGGACCTCGTCGGGCTCGCGGCCGTGAACGCGGAGGGCAGGTGCATTGGCGAGATCGTCGCCGTGCAAAACTACGGTGCCGGCGATCTTTTGGAGGTGCGCCTCGCCGGTGCCGCGACGACGCAACTCATCCCCTTCAACGAAGCGTTCGTGCCGCAGGTGGACCTGACAGAAAAGCGCGTGGTCATCGTTCTTCCAGGCCCGCAGGAGGAGACCTGAGCCTTAAGGCAATGACGGCGCGCCATGGGCGATAACAACCTCCGGGGAAGGCGACCTTTGACCCGACCAGGAGATCGACCGTCATGCGGGCTCGCCGCGCAAAAGGCGGGGGACGTCCCCGGTGAGGCCGGCAGCCTCGGCGACGAAGAGCCGTTTAAGGCCGGGCATGCGTTCAACCAGGCCGAGGCCGAAGTCGCGCGCCGAACGCAGCGGGGTCCAGTCGTTGGAGAAGAGGCGATTGAGCGCATCGAAGGTGGCCGCTGACAGAGCCGAGTCAAGACGCCTCCAGCGCTCGTAGCGTTCGAGCACCGTGACGGAGCCGAGATCGAGACCCAAACGAGCCGCATCAGCGACCACCTCGGCCAGTGCCGCCACGTCGCGCAGCCCCAAGTTGAGACCCTGGCCGGCGATCGGATGCACGCCGTGCGCCGCATCGCCCACCAGCGCGAACCGTTCGGCGATGAGCGCTCGCGCAAGGTGCATGTCGAGCTGCCAGGACGCGCGCGGCCCCGCCAGCGTTATGGCCCCGAGCCGGTAACCGAACCGCTTCGCAACTTCGGTGAGAAAGCCAGCATCGTCGCGTGCGAGGATGGCGCGCGCTGTCTCGCTCTCCTCCGTCCACGTGATCGACGCGCGATCCCCCCGCAGCGGCAGGATGGCGAACGGACCGGAGGGAAGAAAGTGTTGCGTGGCGCGACCGCCGTGGGGCTGCTTGAGGCCAACCGTCGTGGTGATGCCGACCTGGGGGTAGCTCCAACGCACAACGCCGATGCCGGCCGATGCGCGCAACGGCGACTGACGTCCGTCGGCGGCCACGAGCAAAGCCGCGCGCACAAGCGTGCACGCATCGTGGCCTGCGAGCTCGATGCTGACGCTCTCTTCGTTGGCCTTGAAGCCAACGGCCCGCGCCCCGCCGATGAGCCTAATCGTTGCGCGCTCGGTTGCGGCCGCCAGCAGCGCCTCGCGCAGTCGGCCTTGCTCGACGATGTAGGTGGCGGGCTCCCCGCCATCGACGGTGTTGTCATAGGTGACGAGCACCGGGCGGAAGACGTCCTCCAGGCTTGAGTCGGTGATGTCGACGGCGGTGACGGGCTGGGCGTGCGCGGCCAGGCTGGGCCATGCGCCCAGCACCGTGAGCATTCGCTTGACTCCGGCTGAGAGAGCGAAGGCGCGAGGCTGCGTGAGCGCCCCCATGCCCGCGCCTGGCTGGGAAAGGGGCACGCGGTCGATGACGGCGATGCGGGCGGAGCGGAGCGCGTCGGCCAGAGCGCACGCGAGCGCCAAGCCTGCGGTACCGCCGCCCGCGACCACGACATCGTAGCACTCGGTGCTGCCGCCCATTGTCCCTGCAGCGGGGTTTGGCCATTAATACTGA
>JAMXLN010000053.1 GCA_024281145.1 Hyphomicrobiaceae bacterium
CAATACCGGGTTGAGCGAGGTCATGGGCTCTTGGAAGATCATGGCGATCTCCCGGCCGCGGATGCGACGCATCTCCTCATCGGAGAGTTTCAGCAATTCACGGCCATCAAAGCGGATCGAGCCTTTGGGAATGCGCGCGCTGCCCGCGGGCAAGAGCTGCATGACGGCCAACGCCGATACCGACTTGCCGGAGCCCGACTCCCCGACGATTGCCACCATCTCGCCGGGGTGAACCGAGTAGCTGAGCCCCTCCACGGCACGTAAGGTGCCCTGTGAGGTGGTGAACTGCACATGCAGGTCGTCGATCTCGATCAGCGGCCGCGAGCCTTGGTCGGCGACAGCGGTTGCGGCAGGGCGAGCGGACGGCCTGGTGGCGAGGGTCGAGACGACCTCGTTGTTCAACGCATTCCTCCCTGGCGGGGCTTCCTCGGCTTCTGCTTGGCCGCGCACGAGCCCCGCGCTGCTTCTCATGGAAGCTATTTGCTAACCCACAATGTCGCGGCTCGGCAAGCGCAGGGGCCGAGGGAGGGATGTTTGGCGTAAATTGCCGATTGGCCCCGGCTCAGTTGAGGACCGGGTCGGGCAAAGTTGATGGGGTTGCCAAGCACCGGGTATGCAGCCTGTCGCGGGAGCGAGAACGTGGCGGAGCCTTGGCACACCTGGGCTTGGCGGTCACCGGGCCGGGCCCACCCCTAGGCCGCCCGGGCGGGCCGCCGTTGGCGGGATCGACCGCGCGACCCCGAGCGATGGCAGACGCCACGCAGGCGCACGCCTGGCCTTCTCCCCTCGGGGCGGTCAACGCCTTGATGAAGGTTTAGGCCGCGGGGTTGCAGGCCTTGCGAACGATGATGGCCGAGCTTGGCCGCTGCAGAGCCTATAGCGGTGCGGCGGGGGCCGGGCGTCAGTCCTTCGCGCGCTCCACGTAGGAGCCGTCTGCGGTCATCACCACCACGCGGGTGCCGATGCTAATGTGGGGGGGTACCATCACGCGCAGGCCGTTGTTCAGGATCGCGGGCTTGTAGGAGGAGGCGGCCGTCTGCCCCTTGACGGTGGGTTCGGTGTCGGTCACCTCGAGCACCACCCGCTGAGGCAGCTCGACGGAGACCGGCACTCCCTCATGGGTGCTGACCATCACCGCCATGTTCTCCTGCAGATACATGGCCTGCTCGCCAATCATGTCCTTTGGCACGGTGATTTGGTCAAAGGTTTCGGGCTCCATGAACGTGAAGCCCTGCTCATCCTCGTAGAGATAGTTATAGGTTTTCTCCTCGAGGTAGGCGCGTTCCACCTGCTCGGTCGTGCGGTAGCGCTCGGTGATTTTTACCCCATCGGAAATGCGCCGCATGTCGAGGTGGGTGACCGGCGTGCCCTTGCCTGGGTGGATGTTCTCGGCCTTCATGACGACGCACAGCTTGCCGTCGATCTCGAGCACGTTGCCTTTGCGCACCGAGCTTGCGATAACCTTGACCACCGTCAACTGCTCCCGCCTCTGAGACCAGCGAGCCGTCTTGGCGCCGCAGCGCCGAAGAGCTCGCCCAACAGCTGGCCGCTTTCTACAGGCCTTTTGCTGCATCGCCAAGGAGCATCGCGCCCTTGCCTCAGTCTCGTCAGCCAAGCTCCTGGTGGTGTCCGGACAAGCATGCGGACCGACGCCCGTTTCTGCTGGCGCGCGGACGCATCCGGGCCGCGCTCCGGACCTGGTTCGAGGCGGAGGGGTTTGTGGAGGTCGAAACCAGCGCGCTCCAGGTGTCGCCTGGCAATGAGCTCAACCTCTTCGCTTTCGCCACCGAGCTCGTTGACCCGGACGGCACGCACCAGCGCCTTTATCTTCACACCTCGCCCGAATTCGCGTGCAAGAAGCTGCTGGCGGCCGGCGAGGAGCGCCTCTTCACGTTTGCCCAGGTGTTCCGCAATCGCGAGCGCGGAGCCCTGCATCATCCCGCCTTTACCATGTTGGAATGGTATCGGGCGCGTGAGCCTTACGAGCGCCTGATGCAGGATTGTGCGCAGGTGTTGCGCATCGCCGTCGAAGCGGTCGGGGGCGACAGCTTGCGCTACGCCGGGCGCAGTGCCGATGCGCTTGCGCGGCCGGACCGGATCAGCCTCACGGAAGCGTTCGATCGGTTCGCCGGCATCGATCTCTTGGCCGTCCTCGATGCTGGAGCGGGGCGGCGACAGCGATTGGCGGAGGCCGCCGCAAGCGCCGGCATCAGGGTCGCCGCTGACGATACGTGGGCCGACATTTTCAGCCGCGTTCTCATTCAGTGTATCGAGCCGCGGCTTGGCGACGGCCGCGCCACCATCCTCAGCGACTATCCGGCCGATCTTGCCGCGTTGGCGCGTCCGAAACCGGCCGACCCGCGCTTGGCCGAGCGCTTCGAGCTCTATGCCTGTGGGGTGGAACTCGTGAACGCCTTCGGTGAGCTCATCGACCCACACCTGCAGCGCCAGCGGCTCGAGGCGGAGATGAACGAGAAGGCGCGCATCTTTGGGGAGCGCTATCCCATCGACGAGGATTTTCTGGCCGCCCTCGCGCATATGCCTCCATCATGCGGCGCTGCACTGGGCTTTGATCGGCTGGTGATGCTTGCCACAGGCGCGCCGCGCATCGAGCAGGTGGTCTGGACGCCGGTGGGGTGAGCGTTGGGCCGTGCCGGCGCGGCAACGCCGTGCCGGGGGTGCCGGTTCTCTGGGCACGCTTGTCAGTTGCGGGTCCAGGGCTGGCGGCGCAAACGTGGCTGTCGGCCAGAGGGTAGCCAGAGGGTAGCCAGGGGGGTGCTCGGACAGTCCGTCTGCGGCCCCAGTGGTGCAACTCCCTAACGCGACCCCCTGACGCAACTCTCTGACGCGGGCGCCCGTTTGCCCCTGCGCAAAGGCTTAGCGTGTGATCACGCGGGCGCGGGTCCGAAGATCAGCACCGCGTTGAGGCCGCCAAAGGCGAATGAGTTCGACATGGCATAGGTGACTTCCTTGGCCCGTCCCTGGTTGGGTACGTAGTCAAGGTCGCAATCTGCGTCCGGCTCGTCGAGACCGATGGTGGGCGGCACCCAGTTGTCCTGCATGGCCTTGATGCAGGCCACGGCCTCGATGCCGCCGCCGGCGCCCAGCGGATGGCCGTGCATGGACTTGGTCGAAGAGACGGCCAGATTGTAAGCGTGCTTGCCGAACACGTGCTTGATGGCGTTGGTTTCGTTGCGGTCGTTGATGGTGGTCGCGGTGCCGTGGGCGTTGAGGTAGTCGATGTCGGAGGGGGCCAGCTCGGCGTCCTCCAGGGACAGCCGCATGGCCTCGCTCGGCCCATCGATATCGGGGTTAACCATGTCCTTGCTGTCGGAGGTCATGCCAAAACCGCACAGCTCGGCCAAGATTTTCGCGCCCCGCGACTTGGCGTGGGCCATGGATTCGAGCACCAGGATGCCGGCCCCCTCGGCCAACACCGTGCCATTACGTTTCTTGGCAAAAGGGTAGCAGCCCTCTGGGGAGAGCACGTGCATGGCCTGCCAGGCGCGCATGACACCATAGTTAATGACGCTTTCCGAGGCGCCCACGATGGCGATGTCAGCGAGGCCGTGGCGGATATAATCCTTGCCGATGCCGATGGCGTGCGCGGCCGTCGAGCAGGCACTGCAGGTGGCGAATGTGGGGCCCTTGACGCCGAACTCGATGCCGACGTGGGCGGCTGCCGATGAGCCGATGAAGCGCAGCAAGGTGAGCGGATGGGTGGCGCGCTTTTTATGGATGAAGAGGTCGCGGTAGCACGTCTCCATCGTCTGCAGGCCGCCAGCGCCGGAGCCCACGATGCAGGCCACGCGGTAGGCATCCTTGAACGGCACCTGCAGGCCCGACTGCTTGATCGCCTCATCGGCGGCCGCGGCGGCAAACCAGGAGTAGCGGTCGGCGTGTAGGATGATCTTATCGCGCTGAAAATGCTTGAGGCGCGTCTTGGGATCGAAGTCCCTGATCTGGGCGCCGATCAGGATCTTGAGATCCCCCACGTCGAAGCCGTCGAGGGGAGATATGCCGAGCTGGGCGCGTTTGCAGCCGTCCCAGAACTGAGGCACCGTGGTGCCGATCGGCGTGACGACGCCAAGACCGGTCACGACGACACGGTGTGGAACCGCGGCCCCCTGCATTTGGAATTGGTCCTATTGCTGTACGCGCCGGCGATGCATGACGATGCTGGACGCGCCGATCAAGCCTTCGCCGCCGCTGCACCCGAGCTCTCGATGAGGGCGCGCACCCGATCCACGACCGAGCCAACGGTCTTGAAGTCGGCTGCTTCTTCGTTGGCGTTGTAGGGAATTTCGATGCCGAAGGTGTCTTCGATGTCGAACACGATCATCGCCAGGTCGAGGGACTCGATCTTAAGATCGGTCAGGGCGGTATTGAGCCCGATATCGTCCCGGGGCTCCTTCATGTGCTTCTTAAGGATGTCGATGATCTTGGTCGCTACATCGTCCATTTCGTCCTCCCACCGTGCCTAAAGAGGCATGTCGGGACCCTGAGTTTTGACGCGCTTTTGCTCCCTGGGCTAGCCCGGAGGCTGGCCCGGAAGGCAAATCAAGCCGTCACATATACGCAATCGACCGTTTAGTCTAGCCAAACGGGCGGGTGAACAAAACCCATACCTAACACCGTTGCATGCGCTTCCCGCGCCGCCGCGCGATCTGGCCAGGCAGCACAAAAGCGTGTTCAATGGCGCTCTGGCGGGCTTCGACCACCCAATGCGCCGAAAGACATGAGGCATGTCCTGCCCGCCTGCAAGCCCCTGGGAGGAGATCAGCCATGACGGCCCAAGCCGCGCCTTCCGACGCCCGCCAGCCCAGCACCTACCAATGGCTCAACCGCTACCCTGAGGGCGTCGATTGGCACCAGAGGTTTGCGCCCGTCCCGCTCCATCAATTGCTGGACGAGGCCGTGGCCCGGTACGCGGCGCGCCCCTGCACCAATTTCCTGGGCAAGGTCCTGAGCTATGGCGAAATCGCGCGCCAAGTGGAGCGAGCCGCCGCCGGGCTGCAGAGGCTCGGCGTCAAAAAGGGCAGCAAAGTGGGCCTACTGATGCCAAACTGCCCCACCTTCATCGTTTACTATTTTGCCACGCTCAAGGCGGGCGGCACGGTTGTCAACTACAACCCCCTCTACACGCTCGAGGAGCTGACCTTTCAGGTCAAGGACAGCGAGACCGAGCTGATGGTCACGCTCGATCTGAAACTGCTGTTCGACAAGGTCGAAGGCCTCATGCGGACGGGCACGCTCAAGCGGGCGATCGTGGCCTCCTTTCCGGCGCTGCTGCCGGGGGCCAAATCCGTGCTCTTCAAGCTCTTCAAGGGCAAGGACCTCGCGCATCCGACAAAATCAGCCGTGTCCGGCAATGTCACGGCCGACGCCGAGGTTCGCAACAACGATGGACGCTATGACACGCCCGCGATCGATGCGTCGGCCGATGTCGCCGTTCTGCAATACACCGGCGGCACGACCGGCACCCCCAAGGGTGCCATGCTCACGCATGCCAATGTCGCCATCAACTGCCGGCAGGGCGCCGCCTGGGCCACGCACCTGGTGCAAGGCAACGAGCGGGTGCTCGCGGTCTTGCCGTTCTTTCACGTCTTCGCCATGACGGCGGTGATGAACTTCGCGCTCGCCTACGGCGCCGAGATCGTCCTCATGCCGCGCTTTGTGCTCGACGATGCCATGAAGCTCATTGACAAGACCAAGCCCAGCGTGATGCCCGGCGTGCCGACCATGTTCATCGCCATGCTCAATCATCCCAAGCTCGCGAGCTTCGATCTGTCGTCGCTCAAGTTCTGCCTCTCGGGCGGCGCGCCGCTGCCGGTCGACGTCAAACAGAAGTTCGAAAGGCTTACGGGCTGCAAGCTGGTGGAGGGCTACGGTCTCTCTGAGGCCTCACCCAGCGTCACCTGCAACCCGCTCGAGGGGCCCGTGAAGGAGGGTTCGATCGGGCAGCCGCTGCCTGCTACCGTGGTGTCGCTGCGCGATTTGGCCGATCCGACCCGCGAAGTCCCCCGGGGCGAGAAGGGTGAGATCTGCGTCAAGGGCCCCCAGGTGATGAAGGGCTATTGGAAGAAGCCCGAGGAGACGGCCAATCAATTCATCGGCGATTTTTTGCGCACCGGCGACGTCGGCGTCATGGATGAGGACGGCTTCATCTTCATCGTGGACCGCATCAAGGACCTCATCATCTGCTCGGGCTACAACGTCTACCCGCGCCGCATTGAGGAGGCGATCTATGAGCACCCCGCCGTCGAGGAAGTGACCGTCATCGGCATCAACGACGGCTACCGCGGCGAGGTGCCTAAGGCGTTCATCAAGCTGAAGGCAAAAGCGGTGGCAAGCGAGGCCGACATCCGCAAACACCTGGAGGCCAAGATTTCCAAGATCGAGATGCCGGCCGAGATCGAGTTCCGGGACGCGCTGCCCAAGACCATGATCGGCAAGCTCTCCAAAAAGGAGCTCAAGGCCGAAGAGGAGCAGCGCCGGAAAGCCAAGGTGAAATGAGCGCCCGACCGCCACAGGCTGGCAGCAAACGCGTGCCTGCGCCCTCGTCCCCGGTAGAAGGGGCCGATCGCCTCTACACCATCGGCGAGCTCGCCCAAGAGCTTAAGGTGACCACCAGGGCCATCCGCTTTTACGAGGCGAGAGGGCTCATAGCCCCCGTGCGCCGCGGCGTGCATCGCTCCTATTCGCGTCGCGACCGGGCCCGCCTCAAGCTCATCCTGCGCGGCAAGAACTTGGGGTTCACCCTGGAAGAGGTCGCGCAATATCTCAAGCTTTACGATGCCGATCCCGCGCAGATCGCGCAGACGCAGATGCTGCTCGTGCATATCGAGCGAGCCATGGAGGACCTGCAGCTCAAGCGCGCCGACATCGAGCGAACGTTAAAGGAGCTCAGAGAGATCCGCAGCGAGTGCATGGAGCACCTCGGCCGCGAGGGCGTCGCTGGCGCCGGCGTCTGCAAGGGCTAGTGGCCACGATCGCCGCGCTGGCGAGGGGGCGATGGGGTGGAGGAGGCGACCCCAGGGCTATTGGGGACGACCCCTCGGGCGATACTGGCACGGCATGGAAGGCGAGACGTTCAAGCCGCCGCGCGCATTTCCGCCGCCTTGGCGCTCTCCAGGATGGCCGCTACACCCATGCCGCCGGCCGTGCAAACCGAGATCAGTCCGCGCCCGCCGTGCTCGGACAAGAGCTTGGCGAGGTTGCCCATGATGCGCGCTCCCGTGGCTGCAAAGGGATGACCGAAAGCGAGGCTTGAGCCCTTGACATTAAGCTTGGCACGATCGATCGCGCCCAGTGGCGTGTCGCGATTGAGGTATGACTTGCAGTAGGCTGGGTCCTCGAAGGCCTTGAGAGTGACCAGCACCTGGGCGGCGAATGCCTCGTGGATCTCGTAAAAGTCGAAGTCTTGTAGCTTCAGTTGGGCGCGCTCCAGCATGCGAGAGATGGCAAGGGTCGGCGCCATCAGCAGACCTTCACCGGCAACGAAGTTGTTGGCGGCGGTCTGCGAATAGGTGAGGTAGGCGGCAACGGGCAGGGCGCGCTTGGACGCCCATGCGTCGGAGGCCAGCAGCACCGCGGCGGCGCCGTCGGTGAGGGGTGTGGAGTTGGCGGCGGTAAGGGTGCCGCGGTCGGATTTGTCGAACGCAGTCTTTAAGGTGGCGATCTTCTCGAGGGATATGTCCTCGCGCAGGTTATTGTCGCGAAACACGCCGGCGAACGGCACAACGAGATCATCCATGTAGCCGGAGCGGTAAGCCTCGGCGGCCTTTTTGTGGCTTTCGTAGGCCAATCGGTCCTGCTCGGCGCGCGAGATCTTCCACTCCTGCGCCATCAACTCGGTGTGCTGGCCCATAGACAGGCCGGTGCGCGGTTCGCCGACGTTGGGCGGCTGGGGCACGAGCTCGCCCGGCGAAAAACCTTTGAAGGCGGCGAGCCGTTGCCCCATCGACTTGGCGTTTTGCGCCTCGATGAGGCGATGTGCGAACCTCTCCTTCAATACGATCGGCGCGTCCGAGGTGGTGTCCGAGCCCATCGCTATCCCACACTCGATCTCGCCGGTCGCGATCTTGGCTTGGATCATGGAGGCCGCCTGCAGGCTGGTGCCGCAGGCTTGCTGGATGGTGATGCCGGGTGTCGTCGGCGCGAGTTTGGTGCCCAAAACGGCCTCGCGCGCGAGGTTCCAATCCTTGGAGTGCGTGACGATGGCCCCACCGATGGCCTCGTCGATGTGCACACCTTCGAGGTTGTACTTATCGGTGAGACCTTTCAGCACACCTGTCAACATTTCCAGGTTCGACTTGTCGGCATAGAGCGTGTTGGAGCGGCAGAACGGGATGCGCACCCCGCCGATGACCGCAACACGCCTCAGGGTCTGGTCCATGGTTCCTCCGCAAGGGGCCGCCCCTTGGCACAGAGTTGATCGGTGATGGCGAGGCTCGCCAGGGGATTAACCCGGTTGGGGCCACTACTCCGCAGCCGTGCGACGCAGCGGGGCGACGTTCGACTTCTCCTCGTGGGCCTCAAAGTGCAGCGGGCCGCCGCGGAACGGCGCAAAGCCAGTGCCGAAGATCACGCCGGCGTCGATGAGATCGGCGCTCTCGACGATCTTCTCGTCGCGGACCTTGCGCGCCTCCGCGATCAGGGGATCGACGAGCTCACGGCCCAGCCGTTCCAGCTCGAGCGCATCGAAGGGTGTCTCAGGTTGAGCCTTTTCGGGCTTGCCATCTTTCCACACGTAGAAGCCCTCGCCCGACTTCTTGCCGAGCTTGCCGGCGGCGACCATCTCTTCCAGCCGGTTGGGGCCACTTGGTGCCATTTTGAGGATTTTGCCGACGTTCGCGCAGACGTCGAGGCCCACTGTATCGGCAAGTTCAATCGGGCCCATAGGCATGCCGAAGGTGCGTGCGGCTTCGTCGATCTTCTCCTTGTGCTCGCCGCGTTCGAGGCGCTGCATTGCCCCCATCATGTAGGGCGCCAGCACACGGTTGACGAGGAAGCCGGGGCTGCTCTTGACGATCAGCGGGAATTTGTCGATGGCGGTGACGAAGGCGCAGCCCTTGCCCACCTCCTGTTCGCGCGTCTGGGTCCCTCGGATGACCTCAACGAGCGGCAGTTGGGCCACGGGATTGAAGAAATGTATGCCGATCAGCCGGCCCGGATCGGCGAGCGGCGCGGCAATCTCCTCGATCATGATGGAGGATGTGTTGGTGGCCAGCACCGCACCCGGCTTGAGCTTGCCCTCGATCGACTTGAAGAGGTTCTGCTTTGCCTCCAACTTTTCGACGATCGCCTCGATTACCACATCGGCGCGGGAGATGTGGGCGCCCGTGGGATCGGCGATGAGGCGCGCCATGGCTGCATCGCGCTGGGGTCTGGTGCGGAATTTGCGCGTGAAGAGCTTCTTCTGCGCGCCGATGCCCTTGGTGATCTGCTCGGAGTTCACGTCCTGCAAGGATACTTCCATGCCGCAGGCGACGCACCACCCAGCAATGTCGGCGCCCATCACGCCGGCGCCGATCACATGCGCGCGCAGGGGTTTAAAGGCCAGACCCTTGGGGGCCTGAGCTTTCATCATTTCCGAGAGCCTAAAGACGCGACGCAGGTTTTTGGAGGTCGCGCCGAGCATCAGCGGAGCGAAAGCGCGCGTTTCGGCCAGTTTCATGCCGTCGAAATTGCCGGCGTGGGTCTCGAACAGATCGATCAGGCGGAACGGCGAGGGATAGTGCTCCTCGCGCACCTTCTTGGCCGTTTCGGAGCGGAGCCTTTTGGCGACCAGCCCGCGCGCCGGCCATAGGCGGGCGAGCGCTCTCCAGCCGCCCGCGGGCTTCGATCGCCGGCCGCGTTGCACGGCCTTGCGCGCCATCCAGGGTAAATTGAGCGGACTGGGTGCGAGCTCATCGATAAGACCCATGCCGCGAGCGGCGGTGGCACGGATGAAGGAGCCCGTCAGCATCAGCGGCATGGCGGCAAGCGCACCGGCCTGGCGGATCGACCGCACCGTTCCATTAAAACCGGGGAACAGGCCAAGCTTCACCTCAGGAAAGCCGATGCGGGTGGCTTCGTCGCGGGTGGCGATGCGCCAGTGGCAGGCGAGCGCCAATTCCAAACCGCCGCCCAGGCAGAAGCCATGCATGCAGGCAACGACCGGGATTTCCAGACGCTCCAAGCGATCGAGGTAGCCGTTGACCTGGCTGATGCTGTCGATCACCTGGCGCTCGTCGGTCAGCTCATCGAACTCACGCACGTCAGCGCCGACGATGAAACCTTTCTCCTTGCCGGAGATGAACACCAGACCACGGATCGAATGGTCGCGCGCGCCCTGCTCGGCGCGCTCGATGATCATGGCAAGCTCTTCTAGGGGCCGTCGGCCCAGGGCGTTCTGGCTCTCGCCCTCGCGATCAAAGACCGCCCAGGCGATGCCCTGAGGGTCGATCGAAAAACGCCAGTCCCGCAACGCATTCACATCATGCATGGCATTGTCTCACTCTGCAGCGCTCTGCATTGCCCTCGCGTTGTGCCCTGCCGTCATGTAGTGTGGCTTGACCTCGGCTGGATCGAAATGATCCACAGCGATCACGCGCGCCGTCAGCTGCTCGACCTCGCGCAAGAGATGCGCTTCGCCGTCGGTAATGACGCCCTGCGCGGCAGCTTCACCGATCCAGTCGGTGCCGTGCACGCGCCGCACCTGGCCCGCGCGCACCGCCCGATCGAGCTTCTTGTCGGCGACCTCGGCGGCCACGACCTTGACGAGCGCCGCCTCGAGCAGGCCAACGGGATCGTTGACGTCGTGCGTGACATAAATGAACCGCGTGAGGCGATCGCGCACCTCGCCCGGACTGAGCACGAGCTCGACCACCTTGTGGCCCAGCCAATCCGGCGCAGGCCGGTAGCGCGCGCCGAGCGGAAACACCACGGCACGCATCAGCCAGCGCACGGGGGCGACGGGGAAATTGTCGATGGTGCCGCGCATCGCCTCCTGAAAGCGGTAGAGGCCATTTTGTGCCGCCAGCGCGACGATAAAGCGATCATTGGCAGGCTTGCCGTCGTCTTCGTAGCGTTTCAAGACGCAGCACAAAAGGTAGAGCTCGGAGAGCGCGTCGGCGAGACGGCCGGTGAGCTTTTGCTTGGTCTTGAGCGCACCGCCGAGCACGGCAACCGTCAGATCGGCGACAAAGGCAAAGCTGCGTGCCGCGCGCCACAGCTGGCGGTACCACTCCGCGGTGCCATAGGCCTTCTCAGGCACGTGGGCGAAGAGACCAAACGTGAGGTTGTGAAAGACCGCCCCAAACATGCTGGAGAGCGAAAAGGAGACGTGCTTTGAAAACGCCGCGTCGAAGAGGGCAAGCCCCCGCTCTTCGTCGGCGTCCTGGCAGGCCTGAATTTCCTGGTAGAGATAGGGGTGGGAGCGCAACGCTCCCTGCGCGAAGGTGATGAGCGAGCGCGTAAGGATGTTGGCGCCCTCGACCGTGATGCCGACCGGCATCATCTGGTAGGCCGACTGCAGGTAGTTGGTCGGCCCATCGCAGACGGCGCGGCCGCCGTGCAGGTCCATGGCATCGTTGAGGGATCGGCGCATGCGCTCGGTCGTCTGGTACTTCATGATGGCGGAGATGACCGAGGGCTTCTCGCCGCGGCCAACCATGGACGCTGTCACGCCGCGTGCCGCCTCGTTGACGTAGGCCACCTCCACCATGCGGGCCAACGGCTCCTCCAAGCCCTCCATCTTGCCGATCGGCAGATCGAATTGTTTGCGAATGCGTGCGTAGGCCGACGTGTTGCGAAGGAGCGACTTGGCACCCGCTGCCGAGGTCGACGGCAACGAGATTGAGCGGCCCGCCGCCAGGCACTCCATCAGCATGCGCCAGCCTTGACCCACCATCTTTTCCCCGCCGATCACCCAATCGATGGGGATGAACACGTCCTTGCCCCAATTGGGTCCGTTCGGGAACGCGGTGCCGGAGGGCAGGTGGCGCCGACCGATGCTAACGCCCGGATGGGTGGCCGGCACCAGGGCGACGGTGATGCCAATGTCGGCGCCGCGGCCCAGGATGTTTTCGCGATCGAACAGGCGGAAGGCCAGGCCGACCAACGTTGCGTTGGGTCCAAGCGTGATGTAGCGCTTCTCCCAGGACAGACGGATGCCGACCACCTCCTTGCCCTCGTGGCGACCGCGCGTGACGTAGCCCACGTCGCGCATGGTGGCGGCGTCCGATCCGGAGGTCGGGCCGGTCAGCGAAAAGCACGGCACCTCCAGGCCTTTGGCGAGACGGGGCAGGTAGTAGTCCTTTTGCTCGGGTGTGCCGTATTTCTCGATGAGTTCACCGGGACCCAGCGAGTTCGGCACCATGACGATGGTGCACACGTCGGGCGAGCGCGAGGCAATCTTGCCCAGCACCAGCGATTGCGCTTGCGGGGAGAAGCCCAAACCGCCGTGCTCTTTGGAAATGAGCATGCCGAGAAAGCCGTGCTCTTTGACAAAGGCCCAGATGTCCTCCGGAATGGCCTTCTCGGTGTGGCGAATGGCCCAGTCGTCGACCATGCGGCAGAGCTCGCTGGTGGGTCCCTCCAGGAAGGCCTTCTCCTCCTCGGTCAGGATGATCGGGGGGACGGCGCGCAGCTTCTCCCAATTGGGTTGGCCGGAGAAGAGTTCGGCGTCGAAGCCGATGGTGCCGGCATTGAGCGCCTCCTGCTCGGTGGCGGACACCCGCGGCAGGATGCCCTTGATCTTGCGAAACAGCGGCGCGATGAGCACGGCACGCCGCAGGGCAGGGATGGAGAGGCCGGCCAGGATCACGACCGGTAGCCAGGCGAGGATGCCGAGCACGCCGGACGCGGGCTCATGCCCGTCGCCGTCGCTGAGGCCGGTCTGCCAGACGAAAACGGCGGCGGCTGCGGCGGCGGCCCAGGCCCAGATCGGCGCCCGGCGCATGGCGAGCACAAAGATGGCGGCCACGCAAAGAACAATGAATACGACGATTGCCGTCATGAACCGGCCTCCCGATGGCGCTCAGCCGTTCGTCCTGTCCCGAGAATGCGACGTCCCAGCAGTATCCAAAGTTGACGTTAACGTCAACTTACGAGCCCTTCAGACGCTGCCAAACCGGTTTGCCGCGTCGCATCGTGGGCGATCGCTCAGTTCACTATAGCGGGTTTGAAGGAGGCGGGAAAAGCTCGGCTTGTCGACCGCCCCTTTCACTCTCCCTTCCTTTGCTCGGGCGCGGGCGCGGGCGCGGCGCCCGCTCGCGCGAACATATCGGAGAGGATGGCGCCATGCCAGGCGAGGCTTTCTTGGTAATTCTGCTTGCGCAGCTCGGCGCTCTCGCCCGGTTGGGACACGAAGCCATTGACGGGCTCGAGCCTGCCGTTGTCGAGGGCAAAGGCAGCGTCGATCTTGACGCTGTCCTCGGGCGCCAGAAGTGACCAGCAGGTGTTGTGATAGGGGGGAGCCGAACGCGCCTGCTTGGTAACGTCGGCCAGGATGTCGGCTGCCACGACCTTGGCTTGGCTGTTGGCCGAGAAGGCCGACTTCGGCATGTCCGCTGCGATTGCCGCATCGCCCAGCACATAGACATGCTTGACCTTGCGGGAGGCAAAATTCTCCGGACGGATCGGGCACCAATCGCCCTCGGTGCAGCCGGCCCTGAGGGCGATATCGGCGGCCCGTTGCTGGGGGATGATGTTGGCGACATCCGCCCGCACCCGTTTGCCGGCCTTGGTGCTGATCTCGCCGGTTCGCGGGTCGATGCTCGTCACCGAGAAGTCGTCGATCTCGTCGCTCAGATTGAGCTCGATCATGTCGGGGTAATGGGTCGCGAACGCCTCTGTGATGACGGCCTGCTGGGAGAAGCTCCTCTTGGGATCGAGGATCACCAGCTTCGACTTGGGTTTCCTGGTCTTGAGGTAATAGGCGATCATGCAGGCTCGCTCGTAGGGGCCTGGCGGGCAGCGGTAGGGGTTGTTGGGCGGCACGATCACCACCACGCCCCCGTCGCGCATGGCGCGCAGCTGTCGCTTGAGTTGGCGCACGCCGGCCGCCGCGGTGGTGTAGGCGTGGGGCATGAGGTGGGCAACCTCTGCCGAGTAGCCCTTGACGCTATCGTACTTCACGGCGATGCCGGGGGAGAGCACGAGCCGGTCGTAGTGGTAGGAGCGTCCGCCGCGCGTTTTCACGACCCGCTTGGTGGTATCCGCGTCGATAGCCGTGTCGTTGACGACCTTGACGCCGAGGCGCGCGAGGCCCCCATACGTATGGTTGAGCGATTCGAGGCTGCGCAAGCCACCGAGATAGAGATTGGAGAAGAACGAGGAGCTGTAGATCGGATTGGTCTCGATCAGGGTCACGTCGAGCTCCGGCGCGCCGATCTTGAGGAAATGGGCCACCGTCGCCCCGCCGGCCCCGCCGCCCACGATCACCACCTTGGCGGACGCCTGGGCCAGGGCAAACCGCGGCAGCGCCGGTAGGGCGAGCGCCGCCGCGCCGCAGCTGCCGGCAAGTCTGGCAAAGTCCCGGCGGGAGATGTCCGGCATGCTGGGGATCCCGAGGCCCCCTGCGGCGGTGGCCTCCTGTTACGGCTTGCGTGGGCGCATTCTAGGATGTTAGGGCCTGTTGGCAACGCGAGGCTTGCCGGCCCGGCGCTTGGCGCAGCGGGCTTGAGACGCGCAGGTGCGTCTGCGGCAGGTCCCCGAGGCGAGCCGGCGAGGTGTGAGTGAGCGCGAGGTCAACGGTGCTGTCCAGCAAACCCGATCGCCGGAAGTTTGCCCTGGGTGCCGCGGCGAGCGTGGCCATGGTCGGCCTGGCGCCAGCGCTCCTTGCGCAGGATGCCGGCGAGGGCTGGGAGCAGACGGTAAAAAAGTTGCTCGGGGATGCCAAGCCGATCGAGGGCAAAGTGCTCCTCGATCTGCCCGAGATTGCCGAGAACGGCAATACCGTGCCCTTCACGGTCTCGGTCGACAGCCCCATGTCTGAGAGCGACAACGTGCGCACGATCTACATCATCGCCACGGCCAACCCGCAGCCGGGGGTGGCGACATTCCATTTCTCGCCCCTCTCCGGCAAGGCCATGGTGGCCAGCCGCATGCGGTTGGCGAGAACCCAGGACGTGCTCGCGATTGCCGAGCTCGGCGACGGCCGCTTCCTGATGAGCAAGCGCAACGTCAAGGTCACGATTGGCGGCTGCGGTGGCTAGCCGAAGCGGGAGCGGACCCATGGCAAAAGCGCGGATCAAGCTGCCCGAAAGCACCAAGGTCGGCGACGTCATCGAGATCAAAACGCTGATCTCGCATGTGATGGAGACCGGGCAGCGCAAGGACGCGGACGGCAAACCCATCCCGCGCAGCATCATCAACTCGTTCCAGGTGACGTTTGCGGGTCAGCAGGTGTTCGCAGCCGAGCTGCACCCGGGCATCTCGGCCAACCCGTATCTGTCTTTCTTCATGAAGGTGCCGGGCCCCGGTGAGCTCGAATTCACCTGGGTCGACGATGCCGGCGTCAGGGTCGTGGAAAAGATGAAGCTCAACGTCGTCTAGTCGTCTAGGCGCTGGTTGGGCCTGGGAGGTTGGGATGTCGGAGGAGCCACTTTGCGCGCAGAAAGGTCCCTACCAGGTGATGCTGGAGGCCGGCAAAGCCTATTTCTGGTGCACGTGCGGGCGCTCGGCGCGGCAGCCTTTCTGCGATGGCTCGCACAAGACGACGACCTTGCAGCCGCATCGCTTTGTGGCAGAAAGTTCGGGGACCTTTAATCTGTGCGGCTGCAAGAGCACAGACGACCGGCCATTCTGTGACGGCACGCACAACGTCATCTGAGCCTCATGGCGTGTTGCTGCGGGTTCCGGCAGCCCTGTCAGACCTTTTGCCCTGCCTTCCTGCGTTGTGGCCGCCCCACGCCGTCTGCTAGCCTTGGCGCCACCGACTCGAGCGGATGGGGACAAGGCGGCACGGGCGCATGGAATATTTTCTCCAGCAGCTGATCAATGGCGTCACGCTGGGCTCCATATACGGTCTCATCGCCATCGGCTATACGATGGTGTTTGGCATCATCGGCATGGTCAACTTCGCCCACGGCGACGTGTTCATGCTCTCAACCTTCATTGCGTTGATCTTTCTCTTGGCGCTGACGCAGGTGCTGGGGTTGGGCTCGCTCGCCGTTGCGCTGTTCATTGTGCTGTTGCTCGGCATGCTGCTCACTTCGCTGTGGGCATGGGCAATCGAGCGCCTGGCGTATCGTCCTTTGCGTGGGTCCTTCCGCCTGGCGCCGCTCATCTCGGCCATCGGCATGTCGATCTTTCTGTCGAATCTCGTGCAGGTGACGCAAGGGCCACGCAACAAGCCCGTGCCGTCAGTGTTGGGCGAAGTGATCGTGCTGACCGGCGGTGACGTCTACGCCGTCACGCTCTCCTATAAGCAAATCATGATCGTGGCGGTCACAGTGATGCTGCTTGTCGCGTTCTGGTATGTGGTGCAGCGCACATCGCTCGGTCGCGCCCAGCGCGCCTGCGAGCAGGACAGAAAGATGGCGGCGTTGCTCGGCGTGGATGTTGACCGCACGATCTCGCTGACATTCGTGATCGGCGCCGCGTTGGCGGCCGTCGCTGGGCTTCTGTTCATGATCTACTACGGGGTTGTGAACTTCGCGGACGGTTTCGTGCCGGGCGTGAAGGCATTCACGGCTGCCGTGCTCGGCGGCATCGGCTCGCTCCCTGGCGCGGTGCTTGGCGGTCTCTTGATCGGTCTTATTGAGACGCTGTGGTCGGCGTATTTCTCGATCGACTACAAGGACGTCGCCACCTTTCTGATCCTGGCGGTCACGCTGGTGTTTATGCCCTCGGGGCTGCTCGGCAAACCCGACGTGGAGAAGGTTTGAGCTCCATGGCCGTGAACGCCGCTCCCCAGACCCGCGCCCTGGCCCCAACGAGGATCGGGGCCGCTCTCAAGGATGCCCTGGGTGCAGCGCTCCTTGCGCTGGGTCTGGCGGTGCCGGTGCTGGCGCTGCGCACCGAGCAGAATATGTCCAACGAGCTGATCCTGCAGCCCCGATGGGGCTACGTCGCCGTTGCGGTAATGCTCGCGTTTCTGGCCCGGCTTGGCTATCTGCTGGCGCCCGCCCTGCCGAAGCGGCAGCGCACCCGCGCCCGGCCGCGCGGCTTCGGGCGCGCCCTTTCCATGGCCCTGTTGGTCCTGCTGCTAGTTTATCCCGTGCTGGCCTTGGCGATCACAGGCAAAGCCGGTGCGATCAAGTGGATCGACAACTTCGGCATTCAGATCTTGATCTACGTCATGTTGGGCTGGGGGCTAAATATCGTCGTTGGCCTCGCCGGCCTTCTCGACCTCGGCTATGTCGCCTTCTACGCGGTCGGGGCTTACGCCTATGCTCTGCTGGCCACCAGCGATCCCGTGAAGGCCTTCATGGCCGAGTGGATCGGCCCAGGCTTCTGGCCGGCATGGGCGTTCTGGATTTGCCTGCCAGTGGCCGGGCTGATGGCGGCGTTCTGGGGCATCCTGTTGGGCTTCCCGGTGCTGCGTCTGCGGGGCGATTACCTTGCCATCGTCACCCTGGCGTTCGGGGAGATCATCCGTCTTGTCCTTATCAATTGGGTGCCCGTCACGAACGGCTATGCGGGCATTTCCGGCATTCCGCGTCCCTCCTTCTTCGGTCTGCCGTTCACTGCCAGCGACCAGGGTTTTGCTGCGTTCTTCGGGCTTGAGTTCACCCCCCTCTATCGTACGATTTTCTTGTTTTACATGATCGTGTGTCTCGCGCTGCTCACCAATTGGGTGACGCTGCGCCTGCGCCGGCTGCCTATCGGACGCGCCTGGGAGGCGCTGCGCGAGGACGAGATCGCCTGCCGCTCGCTTGGCATCAACACCACCAACACCAAGCTCACCGCCTTCGCCATCGGTGCGGGATTCGGCGGCTTCGCCGGCTCGTTCTTTGCCGCCCGCCAGGGCTTTATCAGCCCGGAGTCCTTCACCTTTATGGAGAGCGCCGTCGTGCTGTCCATCGTGGTGATGGGCGGCATGGGCAGTCAGCTCGGTGTTGCCATCGCCGCTTTCGTCATGATCGGCGGAACCGAGATCCTGCGCGAGCTCGACTGGCTCAAGCAGGTGTTCGGCGCCGATTTCGAGCCGACGCAGTATCGCATGCTGTTGTTCGGATTGGGCATGGTGCTGCTGATGATCTGGAGGCCGCGCGGTCTCATCTCATTCCGCGCGCCCTCGATCTTTCTGCGCGAGCGCCGCATGGTCCGCGCCGAAGCGGTGCGGGAGGGGCGCGGCTGATGGTCGGCACCGCCACGATGCCGCTGCTCGCGGTCGAGCACCTGACGATGCGGTTTGGCGGCCTCGTTGCCATCGACGACCTTTCCTTCGTTGCCAACAAGGGTGAAATAACCGCCATCATCGGGCCCAACGGCGCCGGCAAGACCACCGTGTTCAACTGCATCACCGGCTTTTACAAGCCCACGGGCGGCCGCCTGGTGCTGAGCCTCGGGGGGACAGCACTGCCAGCCGATATGGTGGCACTGACAAGCTCGGGCCGACGCTTTAGCAACACCGCTGCGGGCACCGTCTTCTTGCTCGAGCGCATGCCCGATTATGAGATTGCCGCGCACGCCCGCGTGGCCCGCACGTTT
>JAMXLN010000054.1 GCA_024281145.1 Hyphomicrobiaceae bacterium
ACCCCTCTGCCCCCCCCGTGCCTTCCGAGGTGTTGCGGAAATCTTGCGTGCCTTTGAGGCTCTGCACAAAAACTCTGGGCGCTAGATAGCCGATCGGCGCCCAAGCCACAAATGATCTCAGTCGCAGGCCTGGCCGTGCCTTGGCGTGCCGCCCACCGTACGCCCGGGCACGCACCCTGCGGGGAGGCGGCGCCCCTGCGGCTCCTTATTAAGGGAGCCCGTTCCGCTAAGCCCGCCAGCCAGGCGTGGGCAACGCATACCAGCCAGCGCGGAGTTGGCTAGCGCTCGAATAGTAAGCCAGCTTATTATGAGCCGATGAGGCATCCGGTGAACCTGCGGCGGGAGGCGCTATTTCTCGTCTCCGACGTGGCCCGCGCGATGCGGACCTACATCGATCAGCGCGCCCGCGAGCACGGTATGACGCGTGCCCAGTGGGGCGTGTTGGCGCGGCTCGAGCGGCACGAGGGCATGACCCAGGCCGAGATGGCAGAGGCGCTTGAGATCCAGCCGATCTCGCTCGTGCGCCTGATCGATCGGCTGTGTCTGCACGGGCTGGTGGAGCGGCGGCCGCATCCGCGCGACCGGCGCGCCAACCTGCTCTTTCTGACGGAGAAGGGACGTGCGATGCTTGCCCAGCTCGCACCCTTGGGGCGCACGGTGGCCGGCGAGGTTCTGGACCACTTCGATGAGGCCGACCTCGCGGACCTCCTAGAGAAGCTCTTGCGTATCCGCGACAACATCCGCCAGGCGGTGGGCAAGCGCGGCGCCGCCAATGGGGCGCCGGCAGGATGGCATCAGGAACATCCGTGATGACGGTGACGTCCACCCAGCTGCGGGTGTCCGCTGCACAGGCCGTACGGATGCCGTCGCTGCGTGCCACGCTGATGCTGCTCATCCCCGCGATCGCCGCCGCAGTCGGGCTTTATTTCTATCTCCTGAGCGGGCGCTACGTTAGTACCGATAATGCCTATATTGCCGCCCAGAAGGTGCTCATCACGCCGGAGGTGTCGGGCAAGATCATCCGCATCGCCGTCGTGGAAGGCCAGCAGCTCCTGCCCGGCGCGGAGCTGTTCTCGATCGATCCCGAACCCTACCGGCTGGCCGCCCAGGAGGCGGAGGCCCGACTGGCGCGCGTGCGGACCGAATTCGATACCCTCAAGAGCTCCAGTGCGAGCCTCGCCAAGCAGATCGAGCTGTCGCGCGAGAGCGTGGCCGCCAATCAAGCCGAGTACGATCGCAAGACCACGCTGCTCGGCAACCGCATCAGCACGCCGGCCGATGTCGACAAGTCGAGGATGACGCTGCTTGCGGCCAAGGCGCTCTTTGAGCAGCTGCAGCGGCAGGACGCGACCGTTCGCAACCAGCTGTTGGGAGACACAGATCTCAGGGTCGAAAAATATCCTCCTTATGCGGAGGCGACGGTCGCCTTGCAGCGGGCGCGTCGCGACCTCGCCAACACCGTGCTGCGCGCGCCCATCGTCGGCGTCGCCACGCAGGTGACGAGCATACAGATGGGGCGATACCTGACGGCCGGTATGGCCGTGTTCAGCATCATTGGCACCGATGCGGTCTGGGTGGAGGCGAACCCCAAGGAAACCGACCTTACCTACATGCAAGTCGGCCAACCCGTGAGCATCGCCGTGGACGCCTTTCCCTCCCGCCAGTGGCGCGGCAGAGTGGCTGCCATCAGTCCGGGCACAGGAGCGCAATTCACGATCCTTCCGCCGCAGAATGCGGCCGGCAACTGGATCAAAATCGTGCAGCGCGTACCACTCCGGATCGAATTCGAACCCGGGCAGGACCTGCAGCGGTTGCGCTCGGGCATGAGTGCCATCGTTGAGATCGACACCGGTCACCGCGGCCGGCTGGCGCAGCTGTTGGAATCGCATGCTTTAGGCCGGGATCCTGATCCATGACCGCCCTGCGCGCGGCGCGCGCCACGCCATCGCCGCAGCGGCTCCTGGTCACCATCTTCATCATGATGGCGACCATCATGCAGGTGCTCGACATCACCATCGCCAACGTCTCGCTGCCCTACATGCAAGGCAGCCTTTCGGCCACCCTCGATCAGGTGAGCTGGGTGCTCACCTCCTATGTGGTGGCAGCCGCCGTCATGACCGCGCCAGTCGGCTGGCTCGCGGCTCGCTTCGGCATCAAGAAGCTGCTTGTCGCCTGCGTCACCGGCTTCACCATCGCGTCCATGCTGTGCGGCATCGCCCACACCATCGAGGAGATGGTGCTGTTCCGCGTGCTACAGGGCATGTTTGGGGCCGCGCTGGTGCCACTGGCGCAATCGGTGATGCTGGAGATCTATCCACCCCACCGGCGCGGCTGGGCCATGTCGCTGTGGGGCATGGGCGTCATGATCGGCCCGATCATGGGGCCGATCCTTGGCGGCATTCTGACCGAATATTACTCCTGGCGTTGGGTGTTCTTCATCAACCTGCCGGTGGGCATCGTCACCGTCATCGGGCTGCTGACCTGCATGGGTGAAAGCGAAGGCAACCGCGGGCTTGCGTTCGACTGGTTTGGCTTCGCTGCGCTCAGCATCGCCATTGGCGCGTTGCAGTTGCTGCTCGACCGTGGTGAGCAGCTCGGTTGGTTCGATGCCAACGAAATCGTGGTGATGGCGATCGTCTCGGCCACGGCCTTCTACTTTTTCATTGCCCATTCGCTGACGACCGATCGACCATTCATCTCCATTGAAATCTTCCGCGATCGCAATTTCAACATCGGCCTCATCTTCATGTTCGTGTGCGGAGTGATGTTGGTGGCGAGCATGGCGCTCATGGCGCCCATGCTGCAGGGGATGATGGGCTATCCCATCATCGACGCCGGGGTTCTGTTAGGCACGCGCGGCCTCGGCATGGGTGTCTCCATGCTGATGGCCGGCCGGCTGATGACCGTGGTCGACCCGCGGCTGCTGCTGTTCGTCGGACTTTCCTGCTGCGTAGCCTCGCTCAACGCGTCGATCGATTTCACGCCCGACACCGCCACGCGTACGATCACGTGGGTGAGCATGCTGCAGGGTTTCGGCTTGGGCTTAATGTTCGTGCCACTCAACATGATCGCGCTCTCCACATTGCCCGTAGCCTTGCGCACGCAGGGTACTGCCATGTGGACGCTGATCCGCAATCTCGGCAGCTCGGTTGGTGTGGCCATTGTCATCGCCAATCTCACCAACAAGACAATCATGATGCATGCCCTGCTGGCGGAGAGCCTGACGCCGTTCAATCAAGCGATGGCGGATCCCGCGGCGGCGATGCTCGATGCCAACACAGACACTGGCCGCGCGCTGCTTGAGAACCTGCTCACGCAACAGGCGACCATCATCGCCTACGCCAACGACTTCAAACTGATGTTGGTGATGACGTTGCTTTGCTTTCCACTCGTGTTCCTCGTGCGCACCAGCCGGCGCCAGTTTGCCGACACGGCGGCCGCCTAGAACCGATTAATACCCCTGGGCTCGATCGACGACGTTCCGCAACGGCTCGCCGCGCCGGACGGCAGCCATCTGCTTGAGCGCGTAGCGCACGATTGGTGCGGGCGCGCTTTCGGCAGCATTGTGCGGCGTCACGAGCACCCGCGGATGCGACCAAAGGGGGCTTGAATGGGGCAGCGGTTCCGCCTCGAACACGTCGAGCGAGGCGGCGTAGAGCTCCCCGGCCTCGAGGCTGGCGAGGACGTCAGCGTCGACCTGTAAGCCGCCGCGGCCTGCGTTGATCAACACTGGCCCGGGCAACCGCGCATCGCGGCCGTGCCGCGACAGCTTGGCAAACAGGCGGCGGTTGAGGATGCCACGCGTCGCGCCCGTCAGCGGAAGCAGGGCGATCAAGATGTCGGTTTCTCCCAGGAATGCATCAAGCTCGGCGTCGCCGGCGTAGCAGGCGATCCCGTCGAGCGACTTGCGCGAGCGGGTCCACCCGCGCAGCCGGTAGCCGAAATGCTGGAGCGCCCGCGCCGCCGCAGAGCCAAGGACACCTAGACCCATCAAGCCCACGCGCACCTCGTGGGCGGCAGGTTCGGCCAGGTATTTCCATACCTTGCGCGCCTGCAGCTCGCGAAACTCGCTCATGCGGCGGTGGTGGTAGAGAACGTGCAGCGCCACATACTCTCGCATGCGACCCGTGAGATCGGCATCGACAAAGCGCACCATTGGCACGCCCGGCAGGTCGGGGTCGTCGAGCAGCGCGTCGACGCCGGCCCCGACCGAGACGATCAGGCGCAAGTTTGGCAGGGTCTTGAGCAAGCCCTTGGGTGGCTGCCAGACGAGCGCATGCTCGATCTGGGCGACGTTGCCGAGATCGGGTGCCACGCGCACGTCAAGGTGTGGATCGAGGGCGCGGGCGAACGCCGCGAACTCCTCCGCTCGCGAGCTGCTGGCGATGAGAAGGGCCATGTGGGTTCCTTGCGCCTTGGGCGGATAGAATAGCGCGGGGCGGCGCGTCTCTGCTATTGAGCTTGGCGATCGATCATAGGCGAGGCGGTGATGCCAGGGACCGTGATGATGGGGACGGCCGAACTTGAGGCGCTGATCGCGGCCGCGCTGGTGGCTTCGCGAACGTCCGAAACCAACGCGCGTTCGGTCGCCCACGCGCTGACCCAGGCGGAGATCGACGGACAGAAGGGGCACGGGCTCTCGCGCCTTCCAAGCTATGCGGCGCAGGCC
>JAMXLN010000055.1 GCA_024281145.1 Hyphomicrobiaceae bacterium
GCTCGCAGCACTGATCATCGGTTGGGTGGCAAATTTCGTCAGCGTCAAGCAATTGTCGCTGGGGCTCGGTGATCTGCTGGCGCACGCGCTGACGCGTCAGGCTTGATCCGGCGACACCTTGCGGAACGGCGCGTATTCGCTGAGCTGGGCGCCGGCGGCCTCCACATAGGCGCGCTCGCGCACCAGGTAATCGGCGATCGCCCGGCGCAGCGCAGGATCGGCGATGAAGTGCACCGAGTAGGTTTTGGTGGGCAGATAACCGCGAGCCAGCTTGTGGTCACCTTGTGCGCCCGCCTCCACGCGCGCGATCTTGTTGGTGATGGCGAACTCGATGGCCTGGTAGTAGCAGAGCTCGAAATGCAAGCATGGGTGATGCTCGATCGCGCCCCAGTAGCGGCCGAACAGACAATCGCCGCCGATCATGTGCAGCGAGCCTGCGATCGCGCGCTTGCCGCGCATGGCCAGCATCAACAGGCAGCTCTCGTCCATCGCCGCGCCGATGAGCGAGAAGGCCTTGCGGTTGAGGTAGGGCCGCCCCCACTTGCGCGAGCCGGTCTCCATGTAGAAGGCAAAGAACGCGTCCCAATGTGCTTCCTTGATGTCGCGGCCGCGCAGCCATTCGATGTTGAGCCCGGTCTCGACCGCTTCCGCGCGTTCCTTGCGCACGGCTTTGCGCTTGCGCGAGGCGAGCGAGGCTAGGAAGTCCTCGAATGTCGTGTAGCCGGCATTGTGCCAGTGGAACTGCTGGTCCGTGCGCCTCAGGAAGCCGCGCCTGCCCAGCCGCTCCCACTCGCCTTCGCTGGCGAAGGTGATGTGTAGCCCCGAAAGATTGTTGCCTTCGACGAGCTTGACGGCCGCCTCGGCGAGCAGCGCCTCGCGGGCCTCCGCATCGGGGTGGGACCCCACCAGCAGTCGCCGTCCCGGTACCGGCGTAAACGGCACAGCAATCTGCAGCTTGGGATAATAGCGCCCGCCTGCCCGTTCGTAGGCATCCGCCCAGGAGCGGTCGAACACATATTCGCCCTGGCTGTGGGATTTGACGTAAGCCGGCGCACAGCCCACGATCGATCCTGTCGCCTCCTTCAACACCAAATGGCGCGGCGTCCACCCCGAGCGCCCGCCGACCGTGCCGGCGTCCTCCAGCGCCTTGAGGAAAGCATGGGCGATGAAAGGGTTGCGCGCCGCGGGATCAGGGTTGGCACACGCCTCCCACGCCGCCGCCGGGATGTCGGCGATCCGAGGCACGACCTCGACACAATGCTGAGGTTTGCTGCTCATTGCTGCCTTGTTGGGCCTCGCTGCCTCGACAATCGGCCGCGGCAAAGGCTAAAGGGGACGAGCCGCGGGGGCAACAGCGCGTCGTGCCGCGGCCACCCGCTGGGTTGCCCGCTGGGTTGATTGGGGAGGGAGGCATGCGCCGCGCAATCATCGCCTGTGCTGCGGGATTGCTCATTCTCGCCGGCGCTCCGGCCGCGGCACAGCTCGCCAAGAGCGACGAAGGTGGCGTGAAGGTCAGGTCGCCTTCGCTGATGCGCAAGTTGGTGCCCGCCGAGAAGCTCGAGCAGGTGGCGGCGGAGCAATATGGACAGCTGCGCGCCCAGGCGACGAGCCGCAACGCGCTCGTTGCCGCCGACGATCCGGTCGCCAAGCGCGTTGGCCGCATCGCCCAGGATCTGATGGCGTTTACAGGCAAGTGGAATGCGCGCGCCAAGGACTGGCGATGGGACATCACCATCATCAAGACGCCCACCATCAATGCCCTGTGCATGCCGGGCGGCAAGATCGCCGTGTTCACGGGCATCATCGACACCCTCAAGCTCACGGATGACGAGTTGGCGGTGGTGCTCGGCCATGAGATGGCCCATGCCTTGCGCGAACACGCTCGCGCCCGTGCCGCCAAGGTAACGCTCACCAACGTCGGCGCCCTGGCGATCGGGCTCGTCATCGGCGGCAACGTGGGCGAGCTCGTGCGGCAAGGCGGCGGCCTGCTCGCCTTGAAATTCAACCGCGACGATGAGCGCGATGCCGACCTTGTGGGGCTCGAGCTTGCGGCTCGCGCCGGCTACAACCCCCAGGCGGGGCTGACGTTGTGGGAGAAGATGACCCAGGCTGCCAAGAACACACCGCCGACCTGGCTTTCTACCCATCCCTCCGGTGAGGACCGGAAGCGGCGCACCCTGGAGGCTCTGCCGCAAGTGATGCCGCTCTATGAGAGGGCCAAGGCCAATAAGGCGCCGGCCGCTGCGGCGAACTAGCCAGACCGAACCGCTCGCATGCTAGCGGCCGATGCCGCAACGCGCGAATTGCGGTTGGTGCAACGGAGCGCAAGTTGTAGGCTCCCTGCCCAACAACAAACGAACAGGTGATCCATGAGCGCAAGGTGGATGACAAAGTACGGCGCCCGGCGTGTGCGGGTGGAACTGCCGACCCTGGAAGATGCGCTATTTGCGGCCGAAGGCCTGACGGACGATGCGCATCAGCAAATCCACATCGCCGCGGCCTTGATGCAGGTGTCGGAGGACGAGGCCCGCGCAGAGGCCGAGCGTCTCCGCAAGGACCGCAGCGGCCGGCCACAGACGGTGCGCGCCAGTTCGCGAGAGCGTCGTTCGGGCGGGCCCGTCGTCGTCGAGCGCAGGGCACCACGGCGGCCCAAGCGCGAGGCGCAGAGGTGGTCCAACACCTGAGAGCCGGCGACAGATCGGCGGTGCTATTGCGCCGCTAGCCGCGCGCATCTTTGATGCGCGTACACTTCGGGTTGCTTCTCATGCACGCGCACGCACCGACCGCGCTGCTGCAGTGCGCTCGCCAATCCGGCAAATCCAGCACCGGCGATCTCTGCATGCAGGGTCTGGCCCGTCCTCTTTGGCGATCGCAGGTTCAGGCGGGTCGGCTCCGCCATTGCGCGAGCGCGTTGTTCTGAAGGGAGCGCATCAAAATAGGGTCTGCAGATAGCAGCGCCCGCGGACATGCGCGGCAGGGATTGGCTGACCTTGGTCCGCGGCCCGCGCTCTGCAAGAGCTGCAATGCGCCCTGGAAAGAAAGGCCCCTTAAGGCAGATAGCGCTCAAAGATTGGCGCGTCGGCGAAGCGAGCCGCGGCGGCCCGCTCGCGTGGGGTGCGAACGGTCCAACCAAAGAGCGGCAGCTCCAGCGCCTGCGCCCGCATGAAGGTCCGCGTGGCGCGCAGCATGCGTACCTCGACTGCGAGAAAGCCGCTGCCGGCCAAAACGCGGCTGAGCAGACGCCCGATCGTCGCCGGTCCCGCCGCGCCCGGCGCCGCCCACCATCGCGCCGGCAGCTGATGGCTGCCGATCACCGGTCCACGCGGCACGGTTTGAGCCAGTTTGCCGAGCGCTGCAACCACAGCGCGGTCAAACGACATGAGGCCAATCGGACCCTGGTAGGCGCGAGCATGACGCGCGATACGGTCGAGGAAGGGCTCAAGCGGGGTGGCAGAGTTGGTCTTCACCTCGACGAGCAGCGGCACCTGGGCAGCCACCAAATCCAACAGCTCAACAAAGGTCAGGATGCGGTCGTCCTGCCCCTTGTAGCGCAGGCGTGCGAGATCTGCAGGCGCTTGCCGGCTGATCCGGCCCTTGACGCCCATCAGCCGCTCGAGCCGGTCATCTTGGAAGACCATCGGCGTGCCGTCGCAGGCCGCCTGCAGATCGCATTCGATGCCATAACCCTTGCCGATCGCGGCACGGAAGGCCGCGGCCGAGTTCTCGATGCGGCCCTTGGCCTTATCGTGCAGCCCGCGGTGGGCGATCGGCCGGAGGAACACGGATCGGTCGAGCACGCCGGCTCCCCGCCCCGCGCGGCGTCGCACCGTCGCGGACGATAGATGCACAATCATTGCGCTGCAGTTCCCAATACCCGACGCTTTGGCCGCAGACTCCTAGAAGGTGGCCCGCAGTCTGCTGGAGATTGCCCATCATTTGCGCTATTGCAAGGGCAAGGCCTTAGAAGAGCCCTTGTCTGGACCGAGAAAGGCAACCATGGTCCGCCGCGAGCTCAAGCAGTTCCTCAGCATCTTTGCGGGCGCCGTGGTCGTGTTGCCCGCGTTGCCGGCGCCCGTGCGCGCCGCCGACATAATGATGGCACCGCACCGAGCCGTCTACGACATGTCGTTGGCCACCGCGCGCGGTGGCAGCGGTGTAACGGCCGTCAGCGGCCGCATGGTCTACGAGCTGACGGGGTCCGCCTGCGAGGGCTATACGCAGAACATGCGCTTCGTCACGCAGATGACCAACCAGGGCGGCAACGCCGTGATCACGGATCTGCGCTCCTCCAGCTGGGAGGAGGGCAACGGCAAGCGCTTCCGCTTCAATTCGAGCCAATATCGCGACGAGAAGGCGACCGAGGTCACGGCCGGCGATGCGGCGCGCGCCAATACTGCCGATGACGTGAAGGTGGAGCTCACCAAGCCCTCCAAGAAGGATCTGTCGCTCTCCTCGCGCGTCTATTTTCCCGTCCAGCACTCGATCGCGCTGTTGGCAGCCGCCCGGGCGGGTAAGACCATGTTTCGCGCCGACCTCTACGACGGCTCGGAAAAGGGCGAGAAGGTCTACGACACGGTCTCCGTGATCGGTCGCCCTCGACCACCAGGCAGTAGCCCGCAGCTGCCGAAGATCAAGAACGCTGAAGAGCTTGACCAGCTGACGGCCTGGCCGGTGTCCATCGCCTATTTCGAGCCGGGCTCCGACAAGAAGGACGCGGTGCCGGTGTACGAGCTGAGCTTCCTGTTCTTCGAGAACGGTGTCAGTCGCAAGCTGTTCATCGATTATGGAGAGTTCGCTATTCAGGGGGAGATCAAGGAGATCGTGTTTCATCCGCCGAGCAAATGTGATCAGAAATAGCCCCGGGGGCGACCGGGGTCACATGCATCGGACAGCCCTGGCGTCGTTGTTCGGCGTCGCGTCAGGCTGAGGGTCACGCCGCCTGTGCAAAATCAAGCTTGAAGCCGTGCGCATCGGCCAGCGTGCGGATCACCTTGTCGGCATCGGCCGTGGACAGATCGACAAAGGGCGCGCGCAGTTTGACCCAGGCCGGATCCTGACGGTAGTGGGCGATGAGCGCCTTGAGCGCCGGGATCATGGGAAACGCTTGGATTGCCTTGCGCAGAGCGGTGATATCGGCTTGCAGCTTGTCGGCATCCGGTCCCTGCCAGTTGTCATAGACGTTGCGGATGGCAGCGGCGCCGACGTTGCAGGTGGCCGAAATGCAGCCCGCCGCACCCTTCCGCAGACCATCGAGCAGGAACACTTCCGATCCCGGGAACACCTCAAATCCCGGATAGGTGGCAAGGAGCGCCGCGGTGTTGTTCCAGTCGCCGGAGGAATCCTTGAGGCCCACGACGGTATCGGGAAAGGCCTTGATCAGACGTCCGACGAGGGAGAGCGAGAAGCCAACCTGTGCCACGGGCGGGATGTGATAGAGGTAAATCTTGAGGCGGTTGTCGGCGACCTCGTCAATGACCTCGGCAAAATAGCGGAACAGTCCCTCCTCGCTCGGTGCCTTGTAGTAGAACGGTGGCAGCATCAGCACGCCGCCGCACCCGAGGTCGACCGCGTGCTTGGTGAGCACCACGGCATCGCTGAGCGCGCAGGTGCCTGTCCCCGGCATGAGCTTGGCGGGTTCCATCGTCCGCGCGTCGACCAGCTCCTCCAACAGCTCCATGCGCTCATCGAGCCCGAGCGAGTTGCCCTCGCTGGTGGTGCCGAACGGGGCTAACGCCGTGCAGCCCGTCGCCATCAGCCATTGGCAATGCTCCACGAAGCGTTCGGCATCGGGCCCGCCGTCCTCGCCAAAGGGGGTGAGGACAGGGGCGATGACACCGCAAAACGTTGGCTTCTTTTGCATGAGCGAACCCTCGTGAGGTCTGTCTATGGCTCAAGCCGGCATGGGGATGCCGGGCTGCCTGACGGGCACATGGTAACCCTTAACGACGGCAGGCCGGACGGCGATCGCCTTATACCAGCGCAGCACGTTTGGGTATTTGTGCAAATCCACCGTGTGCCACTCGAAGCGTGAGATCCAAGGCCAAGTGGCCATGTCGGCGATCGAGTAGGCCCCAGAGAGGTATTCAACCTGGGCCAAGCGCCGGTCGAGCACGCCGTAGAGGCGATGGGCCTCCTTGATATAGCGCTCCTCCGCATAGGGGGCCTTGTCCTTGGCGTTGCGCAGGAAGTGGTGCACCTGCCCGATCATGGGACCGATGCCGCCCATCTGCCACATCAGCCATTCGACCGTCTGCCAGTGCGCTCCCTCTTCCTTGGGCCAAAACTTCCCGGTTTTCTCGGCGAGGTACATCAGGATGGCGCCAGACTCAAACAACGAGCGACCGTTGTCGCGATCGATGATCGCGGGGATGCGGTTGTTCGGGCTGATTTTGAGGAAGTCGGGCTTGAACTGTTCGTCCTTGGAGATGTCGACGGGGTGGGCGGCGTAGGCAAGGCCGCACTCCTCCAGCATGATGGACACTTTGCGGCCGTTGGGGGTCGACCACGTGTAGAGATCGATCATTGGGGGTCCTCAAACGCGACGCGAGGGCTGCACGGGCAGGCCCCGAAGGGTAGACGAAAGAGCAACGCTCGGGCAACGAAAAGGACACCCGAGGCGTCGGCTTATCCACTGGCTCACCCGCGGCGAGGTCGGCAGCCCCCCTGAGGGCCCAAGTTTCGCCCCATTGTCGCGAAAGCCTCAGGTATGGTGTTGGGGCAGGGCCGGACGGGTCCTCCCGTTCCGGCGCGCGCTGCTCTCTGGGCTTTGGCAACGAGCCTCCTTGCCAGGAGCTCCCAAGGGGAGCGGCGGACCTGACCGGACGGTCCTGTCCCCACCTAGTGCCCACGAGATCGTGCCCACGAGATCGTGTAGGGGTAGACCTCTCGCCTCCAGCGTGGCAGTCCGAAAGCCAAGTTGCTGCGAGGGTAGCTAGCTCCGCATCATGCCTTGCACGACAACCAAACGACATCGAGGACCATAATGGCGATCACAAAAGACGCGTTCGTCGCCTCGCTCGGCGCGAGCATTGACAGCGCGCGTCGGCAGGAGCGGCCTTATCGCCATTGGTTCCTGCAACGGTGCATCCCTGACGACGCCGTTGATCCGGTTCTGAACCTGCCCTTCCCAGCCCCGGATCTCGGAGGCGTTTCCGGCAAGCGCGAACTGCACAATGCCACCCGCAAGTACTTCGACGTTGAGAACCGGGCCATGTTTCCGGTCTGCGAGGCGTTCTGCCAGGCCTTCCAGGACGAGCGCGTCACCAACAGGATTGCCAAGGTCTTCGGCTCGAAGCTCGCGGGAACCTACCTGCGGGTTGAATATGGTCAGGACACCGACGGCTTTTGGCTCGAGCCGCACACCGACCTCGGCGTCAAGATGTTCACAATGCTGCTCTACATGTCGAAGGACCCACAACATGAGGCCCTCGGCACCGACATCTACACTGAGGACAAGAAGCACCTGGGCTGCTCGCCGTTTGCACCCAACGCGGCGATGGTGTTCGTGCCCTCCAACATTACCTTTCATGGCTTCGAAAGGCGGCGGATCGAAGGGGTGCGCAAGTCCGTGATCATCAACTACGTGACGAACGAGTGGCGCGCGCGCGAGCAGCTGGCCTTCCCTGATAGGCCGTTGCCGGCATGAGCCGGCGGGTGGCGCTGAAGCGCACGCGTTGATTGCCTGGCTTTGTCCCCCGGACGGGTGCAGTCGATTTCTTAATGAGAGCGTTGCGCCCGCTGCGTGCACAACGAAAGCTGCTCTGGACCCTTTCCGTGCGCCTCCCAATCTCGTGGCCTGCGATCCATCGCCAGACGAGCATTGGCGGCACTGACACAGCGGCGGCTCCCCAAGGATCGCCGGACGCAAGTGCACTTTCCTCAAGCCCACCCACTCACGTGGCGGCAAGGCGCGCCCGCCCAGCTGGTTAGCCACCTTGCGCCTACCCGGCGCCGTCGGCTTGCCCTAGCGTTTCCAGCCGATCCAGTCCGCCAGCGCTTGGCCCATGACGAGGGATTTGTCCCGCTCCGACAGCCAGGGTTGGTGCTCCGCAAACGCGGTCACGCATTCCCGCCACGAGCAGGGCATTCGGGTGATGTCGGTTCCCCAGAACATGCGTTCGGGACCGAACGCATCGTAGATCGCCTTGTAGCGGGGTTGCAGGCTTTTGAACGGGTAGGGGTCCGTCACATACTGCGGCCCGCCGGTCACTTTGACGGCGATATTGGGATGCTTCGCCAGTGCCAGCAGCTGCGGCATGGTGACGAATGCTGCCTCGTCCTTGTTGCCGCGGGCCACGCCGAAGTGGTCGACAATGAGCCGCAGCCCGGGATGGCGTTCGCCGATCCTGCCAATGAGCGGCAGGAATTCGCCCGCGAGCAAGGCGATCGGCAGACCCAGTCGCTCGGCCGCCGGCCACAGCCAATCCATGGTGCCATCGGTCGGCCACGACTTCATGTGCGGCTGAAGAAAGGTATAGCGCAGCCCGAGCATGCCCGGCTGCTGCCGCCAGGTCTCGATCTCGCCGCGCCGTTGTGGTTGATCGAGCGGAATGCGCCCGAGGATGGCGAAGCGTTGGCCATGCAGCTGGCAAGCCTCGATGGCAAGGGCATGCGAATCCGGATCCCAGCTTGGCGGATGGATGAGGGCGCCGTAAACGCCTGCCGCATCCATGTCGCGTAGCGCTTCATCGAGCCGATACGGCGTCGTGCGGTGCGGCGGCACCACCGTGCCCTTGCTCCAAAGGTGGATCTGCGCGTCGATGATTTGCATGCCATTCCCTCATTCTTTGCTGTGCAACCCTAGCAAGCACGCTTAGAGGGCCCAACAGGTTAGCAACGCTCTTGCACCCTTGCGAGCAACCGCGCGCACCCCACGTCCCGGCTTGCGCGTGTTCTCGCGGCGGTCCTGTGGTCCCACAGCCATCACGTCGCGGGTTTTCCCGCGCCGAAGCGCGCACTGGATGCCGAACGCTCCCGTCAGTCACGTGATCTGCAATCGGGCAAAAGCTCACCAGCCCCACCCACGCTCTCCGCGGCCCGGACGGCAGTCGAGCTCTGGCGGCACGGGCGTAGGGACCGGCGGCGAGCTGGCGCGGCAATGAACGGCATTGCTGCCGGACTGGCTCTAGCTGCGTGCGCGCAAGAAATCTCCGCGACGTCCTCAACGTGCTGCCAGCGCTCGCACGCCGCAGCCGCGGCAGTCCACACGCCAGCCTTGCCGATCTTCGTGCGGCGCGGCAGTGGAGCAAACCCCTACGCGCCAGCCAAGATGCCGGGCGGTGCGCCGAGGCATGGCTCAGACGACTTTCCAGCGCGGGATCGGCTCAGTTGGTGTATGGGCAGTTTAATCCGATGCAGCCGCTCTCGAGGCTGATGCGCGCGCTTCTTGCGCGCGCATCGTCGGCACCTATCCCGCGTCTGGCTAGATCCGGCAGGGCCGCGCGGAGGTGCTGCAGCTGTAATTGCCAGGTCCGCCGGAGCAACCCATCCTCTTGCCGATCGCGGCGCGATAGCTGCCCCATCGGTTGCCGTACTCGAAGGCGGTGAAATCACTCCAGGCACCGATCGCTGCGCGCATGGCGGACGCTCGCGTCGGGCCACTGCCACTGCCGTCGTGGTAGTGATCGAGCAGGCAGGTCCGCCCGCCGACCCGCACCCACGTGTGCATGCCAGCGAGCCCCGTGTCTTGCGCCATGGCCGCACCGCCCGACATTAGCGTCAGCGTCAGTGCGCCCGCACACCACAATCCTTTCCTCATGGTCACCTAGCCCCTCGTGCAAAAGCCCCGCGCCGAATATAACCGACGCGTGACCAAATCCGATTGGCACGGCAGGGTCGCGGGCGCAGTTTTCCGCCCGACGCAGCTTTTGCGTCACACTGGAAAAGCTTCGCCCGAGAGTCAGGAAACGAGTGGCTGGCGCAAGGCGCCGCTGGCCGCCTTACTTGGCCGCAACCACCGCGATTTCGACCAGCAGTCGCGGGTCGGCTAGCTTGGCCTCGATGCAGGCACGGCCCGGCAGGTTCTCGCCCTTGGTCCAGGCGTTCCACGCCTCGTTCATGGGATCGCGCAGGCGAATGTCGGGGACCCAAATGGTGGCCGATACAAGTTTCGTCTTATCGGTGCCGCACAGCTTGAGAAGGCGATCGATCTCCTTGAGAACTTGTTCGGTCTGACCCTTGGCGTCCTGCTTCGAGTCGGCGGCGGTGATGCCGGCGGTGAACACGAAGCCGTTGGCCTCGACGACCTTGGAGTAGATTTTCGATGGCTCGTGGCGCGTGATGGCCATTGCGGAACTCCCTTGCAACGCGTGATCGCTCTGTAAACCCTCCTCATAGCACGCCGAGCGGCGCGCGCCATTTCAGAAAAGTGGCTCCTCGTATTGCAGCACCCCATCCACCAGAATGCCCTTGATCGCCGCATTGCCCTTGTCGTCCACAGCGATGAGGGTCGCGAGCTTTTTCTCGCGCGCCAGCGCTTCGAGCTTGCGCCCTTGGCCCTCCGGCACAAAATAGCTCTCGATGCCATAGCGCACCCGCACCGCCGCCTCGCGCGGGCCGTCCTGGGGCCATGCGTAGGTTGAGCGCGCCTTGAGCGCGATGCGATCGGGCGAAGTGGATCCCTGAGGCAGCTCGCTCGTCATCTTCACGGCCCGCCAGCCGCCATCCGCCATCTTCTCCAAGACCACGTAGAAGGCCCGATTGGCATGCGGGCGCGGGCCCTCCAGGAGCCGCAGCGGCACGCTGCCCACGTCGTAGCCGAGGCGGACATACTCGCCGCGGAAAAGGTCGCGCGGATCGACCGGAACGACGGGAAGCGTGATCTCGCGTCCTGATGCGAGCAGCCGCACGCGGTCGATCACCATGTAGGCCAGCACGCTCGTTTGCGCGAGGGCGACGATGGCAAGCGACAGCAGGATCCGGGCAGGTGCACGGCTCATGCGCTGACCTCCGCCGGAGGCCCACGACGATGCAATTTGTAGGCGGCCCACGCGAGCGCACTCACCACCAGCGCTGCGACGAGGAAGAATAAGGAGGTGTTGAGCAAGGTCCCGAAGGTCTTGACGTAGAGCGAGAAGACCTCGAGCGCGAAGCCGCCATAGGCAAGCCAGAGCGCGCCACGGTTGCCAGTCCTCAGCGCCCACAGCATGGCCGCCAGCAGGAGGGCAAGCGTCAGGACGGCGAGCAGCACCAGCTGCGGTGTCCACGGCGCGTCGGGGGCGCGATAAAAAAGGCTCTCGTCGAGGAACGCAGGCACATAGAGCCCGGCGAACGTCACGATGACCGCATAGGCAAAGAGCGCTGCGGAGGCCGCGATGCGCCGGTCGATCGCCGCTCCTGCCGCGGCTGCGACGAGGGCTGCGAGCGCGCCCACGGCGGCCACGATCCAGTGCGCGTGATGATCGAGCAGAAAGAAGCCAAGCGGGATGAGCCAAATAACGAGGCTGATGGCGGCAAGATGCAGGCCGGGACGCCAGCCGAGCCACGCCGCCGCAACCGCCGTGGCACCCCACAGCGGGAGGAACTGCCAATGCGGCGCGTCGGCAAGCGTGCGCTCATAACCGCTCCATACCACCGCCAGCACGAATGTGGCCGCCAATGCTGCAGGCGATCGCACCAGGACCGTCGTCAGCAGCGCGCCCAGCGCCCACGTGAGCACTGCGTCGGGTGGATTGCCCTCGATGTGGTACATCTGCGCAATGAGCATGATGGAGGCGCCAAACATGGCGATGCCACCGAGCACGGCCGCATGGGCAAAAGCATCGAGTTGGCGGCGGAAGAGGTCGAAGGCGGCGGCATAACAACCCCACAGGCCCGCGAGCAGCAGAGCCAACCGCAGCAATTTGGACATGCCCGTCCAATGCGCGGCGACGAAGGTCATGACGGCGCAGCCGAAGAGGATGGCGCCAAGCATGGCGAAGATGGGAGCGACGCCGAAGGGCGATCTGCGGGACACCAGATCGGCGCGGATGGCGCCGGCGCCCGCCTCGCTCACCCAGCCGGCCGCCTGCCAGCGCGCAAGATCGCGCTCCACCTTATGGCGATACCAGGACATGGGCCATCTCCCTCACCCACACAGCCCAGCCCAGTCCGGCGAAGCGTGAGTTCACCGATGCTCAAAGTCAAGCTGGATGCATTGGCCGCCGGCACGAGCCCGCCGCTCCATCGCTGGTCCGTGCTCCCTTCACCCTGTGGGCTCAGCGCAAGTCTTTGGATCCCGCTCCCGCGACTGCGAGGTCGAGCAGCTGCAGCGACGGGCCGAAGCGACCGGGATGGTCCCGCCTAGGCCGTCATGGCCCTCTTCAGATTGGCGTCAACCTTGTCGAGGAAACCCTGGGTTGACAGCCATTTCTGGTCGACGCCCACGAGCAAGGCCAAGTCCTTCGTCATGTCGCCGGCTTCGACGGTCGCAATGCTCACCTTTTCCAGCGTATCGGCGAACTTGGCGAGCGCGGGGTTGTTGTCGAGCTTGGCGCGATGTGCAAGGCCGCGTGTCCAGGCGAAGATGGAGGCCATGGAATTCGTGGAGGTCTCCTTGCCCTGCTG
>JAMXLN010000056.1 GCA_024281145.1 Hyphomicrobiaceae bacterium
TTCGAACTTCTCGATCCCGGTGAATAGCTTCAGTGCGACGACGTCGACCTGCACGTCGGTCATCGTGAAGATGAAAATCAACACGGTGAACCCCAGCGCGATCGAGATCGGCATTCCGGTGAGCATCATCGCAATAAGCAATGCGAAGATGATCACGACGCGCGGCCCGGGCGTGATGACAAGCAGTCCAAATTTGTTGGCCAAGCACAAACATGCAAGCAGAACCGGCAGGCCGATAATGAGCCAACCCGCCGGTCCAGGCCGGCCGTGGAATTTGGCGGGTGCTGGAGCGATAGCTACGGTCATCACACCGCTCCCCCCAACGATGTCGCCTGACCGGCGACGGGGGCCGGTTGTTCCTCTATTCCCTCAACATGACGCTCATCGGTGTGCGGCAATCCGCCGGTGCGTGCAAAACGAAGCGCAACTTGCACAAACCGCAGGCACATCAAATAACTGCCAAGCGGAATGGCCAGGTACACGATCCACATCGGAGCTTCGAGATCGCTGGAGGTTTGCTGCGTTTCGTACATGTGCCATACGAAGCGCGCACCGAAGGAGCCGATGACGAATGTAAAGAGGGCCCCGCACATGAGGCCGAATAAGATGACCCAGTACCGCGATCGGTCGGCGAGCTGGTTGAGCACGACGTCCACGCCGACATGAATACCGGTGCGAACGCCGTAGGCGGCGCCGAACTTGGCCATCCACACGAACATGAAGATGCAGAGCTCTTGTGCCCATGACAGGTCCCACGAGATCACCCATCGGAAAACGCGATTCGCCGCGTCGGCAAGAGCCGTATATTCGTGGGCGGTTGCCCATCGCGCGAGATCGGCAGAGAGCCCGGCGCTGTAGCGGTGCAAAACGGCAACAAAGATAATGAGAGTGGCGGTCGCGATCAGGGTGGCGATCAGCCACTCCTCAAGGTGATCGAGAATGCGAGATATCATTGGCGACTTCCTCCAGCGTCCGTGGCGCAGCGTAGCCTGCCTGTTGCAAGAGCGTCTAGGCACAAACCAACGGTTGGGATTGTGCAGCTTTCGAGGCAACGGTGTGGGCATTTGTGCCCGTGCTCGCCGAGCTCCTTGACTGGGCGGCGCGGGCACGAATGGCATCGCCGCATTGACCCCTGTGCAGGGACTTGGCGGGTCGAAATGCGGGGCTGGCAGGTTTTGGCGGGGACTTATTTGTCAGTAAGCGTCCTAGATTGGCAAGGAGCGCAGCAACAGGGCCCGCACCCGCCATTTCATTCGGGTTGCTCGCCGGCCATCGAAGCGCTTGTGATCGTTTTCCCGACCGACAGCAATCGGAGGAGGTCGCGACCGTTGCCAGGCCATGCGGCTGGCTCCGGAGGGCGCGATTGCAGCGTGCCGATACCCCTCCGGCAGGCGGCAGCACAGCAAAAGAGCGCATCTAGTGGCGAAAGTGACGCACGCCCGTGAACACCATGGCGAGGCCCCTGCTGTCGGCGGCGGCGATGACCTCATCGTCACGCAGGGAGCCACCGGGCTGGATCACCGCCGTCGCGCCTGCTTCGGCGGCAGCCAACAGGCCATCGGCGAACGGGAAGAAGGCGTCGGAGGCGACCACCGAGCCCCTGGCCAGCGGTTCGGAGAGGCCGGCGGCCTTCGTCGCCTCCTGCGACTTCCATGCCGCAATGCGGGCGCTATCGACGCGGCTCATTTGGCCAGCGCCAATGCCGACCGTTGCGCCGTCTTTGGCATAGACGATGGCGTTCGACTTGACGTGCTTGCACACCTTGAACGCGAACTTGAGGTCTGCCAGCTCCTGATCGGTCGGTCGCCGCTTGCTGACGACCTCAAGCTTTAGATCCTCCACCACTCCATTGTCGCGCGACTGCACCAGGAAACCGCCCGAGAGGGAGCGGAACACAAGCCCCGGTGCGCGCGGATCGGGGAGCGCGCCTGTGGTCAACAGTCGCAGGTTCCGCCGCGTCTGGAAGATCGCCTTCGCCTCGGCGCTCGCATCAGGGGCAATGACGATTTCGGTGAGGATCTTGGTGATCTCGGTTGCCGCGGCCGCATCGATCGGCCGATTGAGCGCGATGATGCCACCGTATGGGCTTGTCGGATCGCAGCGGAAGGCCTTGGCGTAGGCCTCCAAGAGCGTGGCACCGACGCCGACGCCGCAGGGGTTGGCGTGCTTGATGATGGCGACGGCCGCAGCCGCTTGGGGATCGAACTCGGCCACCAGCTCGATGGCCGCATCGGCATCGCCGAGATTGTTGTAGGATAGCTCTTTGCCCTGGTGCTGCACGGCCGAAGCGACGCCCGGACGCGTGCGACCGGAGACGTAGAATGCCGCCCGCTGGTGCGGATTTTCGCCGTAGCGCAGCGCCTGAGCCAGGCGGCCGCCGAACGCGCGCCAAGCCGGCGCCTCCTCTGCGATCGCATCGGCGAACCAACTGCTGATGGCCGCATCGTAGGCGGCCGTGCGCGCGAAGGCCTTGGCGGCGAGATGCTTGCGCAAAGCAAGGCTGGTGGCACCGTCATGCTGGGTCAAGTCCGCGAGGACGACCGCATAGTCCTGCGCGTCGACCACCACCGTAACGGAGGCGTGGTTCTTGGCCGCTGCGCGGATCATCGCGGGCCCGCCAATGTCGATGTTCTCGATGCATTCGGCGAACGGCGCATCCTTCGCGGCGGTTGCCTCGAAGGGGTAGAGATTAACAACCACAAGGTCGATCGGCGGGATCCCGTGCGCGGCGGCCGCGCGCGCATGCTCGGGATTGCCGCGGATCGCCAGCAGGCCACCGTGCACCTTGGGATGCAGGGTCTTGAGCCGGCCGTCCATCATCTCGGGGAAACCGGTGTGCTCGGCAACATCCGTGACGGATATGCCGGCGTCCTGGAGGGTGCGGGCAGTGCCACCGGTGGAAAGGATCTCGATGCCGCGTCCATGCAATGCATCGGCGAACTCGACGAGCCCCGCCTTGTCCGAGACGGAGATCAGGGCGCGTGCGATCTTGGGAGCTGCTGGGGCGGCGGGATCGGTCATGGGATCTGCCCTTGAGTGTCGAGGCTCGAGCGGGCGCGTTAGCATGGATTTGGGCGGCAAGACAGGTGCCAGGCGCCAATCGCGGCCGATCACCGCGGCGAGTGTTCCGAAGCTGGCCCCTCAGACCCAGCGTTCGTCTCTGCCAGCCGTTCAACGAGGCCCCTTGCCTCCGGAGAGGGCGCCTTGGCCGCAGGGTCCATGCGCATGCGATCGATGACCCAGGACACTTCCGAGGCACCGTAGCACCGCGCGCGCAGCACCACTTGCTGAGCCGGGCGGGCGCCCGCGGCATCGGCAAAGTACAGGCTATCCTCGATCGACAGCACCGCTCCCGCCGCTCTCAGTCGCCACGTCTCGCCACTCGCCAGCACCAACTCCGCCGCTTCTGCCGAAGGCGCAAGGCGCACTGCGGCACTCGGATGCAGGTGGAAGTGGATGGAGAACGGCACGTCCCAGGAGAAGCGCACCACGCCCTTGGCAGCCCCCAACCGATCCACCCCCTCCAGCCGCGAGCCCGCGCCGGCGAGCGTCAAAGTGCGCGTGTGCAGCAGGCCCCAGCGCCCGACGTAGCCATCGTGTGAGGCTTCGAGACCAAGCGCGTCGTCCGCCTCCTGCAGGACGCAAGTGACGTGGTCGGGATGGCGCAGCGGCGGAGCACCGATATCGCGCTCCAGGTGGGCATCGCGCAAAAGTTTGGCCGACGACTGCTCACCGAGACACAAGGTGTTGTGGTTCACCGTGGCGCGCGCGAGGCTGCGCCTGCCAGCGTCGATCTCCCCCGGCACGC
>JAMXLN010000057.1 GCA_024281145.1 Hyphomicrobiaceae bacterium
CGGCATCCCGCGAACTTGGCGAGCTGGCCGACAACCTGTCCGACCGCCCCGGACGCCGCGGACACGACCACCGTCTCGCCCGCCTTCGGTTGACCCACCTCGAACAGGCCGAAGTAGGCCGTCATCCCCGGCATACCGAGCACGCCATTGGCGGTGGAGATGGGTGCGAGCGAGGCATCGATCTTGCGCAGTGTGGCCCCGCCAAGGGCATATTCCTGCCAGCCGAGCCGGTCCTCGACGATGTCGCCGGCCTTGAACCGCGGGTGGTTCGACCGCACCACCTCGCCGACCGTGCCGCCGGTCATGACCTCGCCGACCCCGACGGGGGCCGCATAGGATGCAAGATCGCGCATGCGCCCGCGCATGTAGGGATCAAGTGACAGATAGATGACGCGCACCAGCACCTCATTGGGGCCGGGCTCCGGCACAGGAATTTCCTCGATGCGGAAATCCGTCTCCGCCGGCTCGCCCGGCGGCCGGCGCGCGAGAACGACGCGGCGGCAGGTCTTCGGGGTCATCGTGGTGTCTCCGGTTGGTTGGGCGCACATCTTTGGCCCAAAATACTGGTTTGGCCCAAAATACTGGCATCTGGCGTGCCGCGCGGCCTTAGCGGCAGGCCGCGGCCGAATATTCGTTGCGGGGACCCCAGCAGAGCTTCGGTCCGGAACTCGACGGCTCGCGCTCCCTGGGTTCGGCAACCGGGCGCTCGGCGCGCCGCCTTTGCACAGCCTCCGCGCGCTCCCGCCTTGGGTTTGCACCCTCCTCGCGCTCCCGCCTGGATTTTGCAACTTTCGGCTTGGGCGGCGGGGGCGGAGCGCAGACTTCGCCCTTGACCTGACCCGCATCGCGCAGCCAGGTCTCAAAATCGCCCGCCGTCGCCTTGGCGAGTTCGATGCGCGCCGGCTTGACCTTGCCCTTCTTCGCGGCTTTGGCGACAAACTCATCGAGCGCATCTTGCGTCGTGTCGGCGGCGCGGCCGTTCATGGCGCCGTCGTAGCAGCCGCCCTGCTTCAACAGGTGCTGGACCTGACGCACGAATGTGGCGCGGTCCTCCGCGTTGAGCGTGGCTGAGGCGACGCGGGCGCGCTCCTCCTCCTTCTGGCGTGCAGCCTCAGTGGCAGCGATGCGCTCTTCTTCGGCCTTGCGCTGGCGCTCAGCCTCGAGTTCGGCTTGGCGCTGTGCAGCAGCCTCATCCTCTCGGCGCCGCTCGGCTTCGAGATCGGCTTGGCGCTGAGCGGCGGCGGCCGCTTCCTCCTGGCGGCGGCGTTCTAGATCGAGCTCGGCTTGGCGCCTGGCGATCGCCTCGGCCTCTTCTTGCCGACGCCGCTCCGCATCGAGGTCGGCTTGCTGGCGCGCTGGGCGGCTCAAGTCCGCGGGATTGCCCCTCGACACACCCGGTGCTGTGGGCTGCCAGCGCATATATTCGATGCCACCGTAGGCGCCTCCCAACAGAGCAAGCAAACCCGCGGCGATGGCCGGCCACCGTCGCGTCGGACGGGGCGCAAGCGCGGACACCTTGCGCTCTTGCGGGGCCCGGCTGGTCGGCTTGCGCGTCCTTGTGAGCGGCTCGGGCTCGCGCTTGGCCTGCTGCCTTTGCGTGAGCAGCATGGGGCGCAACTGCGCCACCGAGCGTGGCCGCTCCGAGTGGCGCACCTTCAGGCAGGCATCGATGGCGGATAGGAACTCTGGCCGAAAGTGGCCCCTGGCCGCCTGCGCGGCCGCGGGCATGTGGTCCTCATCCACCCGCAGCGCAGCTTCCTCCGGGGTTTTACCGGTGACTGCGCGGTAGAGCGTCCCCCCCAGCGCGTAGATGTCCGACCAGGGTCCCTGCAGACGGCCGTCGGCCGAGTACTGCTCGTGCGGAGAGTAACCCGCCTTGACGATACCGGTGAGCGTGCGGCTCATCTCCGCCACGGCGCGCCGAGCGGCGCCAAAATCGAGCAGCACCGGCGTGCCGTCGGCCCGCACAATGATGTTGTCGGGCGCGATATCGCGATGCAGAAAATTCTCCGCATGCAACATCTGCAGCGCATCGAGGATCGGAGCCACAATGCGATCGAGCTCCTCCTGCGCGGGCGCGCGACCCAAGCCGGCCAGCCAATCTTCGAAACTCTGCCCTTGCTCGAAGCGCATCACCATGTAAGCGGTGGAATTGGCCTCGAACACGCGAGTTACGCGCACGATGCTTGGATGCTCGAAACGCGCGAGCGTGCGCGCCTCCTGCAGGAAGTTCGATCGGCCCCATTGAAACGTCTGCCGGTGGCGATCGGACTTCGGCTTGACGCTCATGGTGGAGTCGCGATCGCCAAATTCGAGGGGGTAGTACTCCTTGAGCGCGATGCGCATGTTAAGCTTGATGTCTTCGGCCTCGTAGGTGATGCCGAAACCGCCCGAACCCACCACGCGCACGATGCGATAGCTGTCGTCGAGAACGGTATTGACCGGTAGGGTCAAACGACTATCCATGACACATTCCCGCTCGACGTGTAGGGCCCAATGACCTTAGCAAAGTTGTAGACTGGCCGATACCGGCCGGGAGCGGGCACCCCGACGCAAGTGGCCGATGCAAGTGGCCAACACAGTGGCCGACACGGCGGCCGACACAGTGGCCGACACAGTGGCCGACACAGTGGATTGTGTCGGGGGGAGCTACGTGGCTGATCGGGCAGCGCTGGCCTGTGGAAGAGCGCCCTATCGCGCAGCGCCCGCCCTCGATCCGTCGATCCGAAGCCATGGCCGGTTCGCCCAATCGCACCCCGTCCCGACTTGCAGAGGGGAAGCAACTTGCAATCGCGCGCTGCATGGCGGCAAGCTCGCGCTTGTCCCCGCCCGTTTCATCCAAATGCGATCGCTCGCAAGAGGCCAGGCAAGCCCTCGCCGAAGCTGCGCTTGCCCAGGCTCGCACCGCGGCGACGGCGGCGCAGGCTGATCGCGGGTGCGGATGCGGGATGCGCATAGCGTGAACTCTCGCGCTGCCGAGATTGACCGCCTCGATACCAGGGCAGCCGGCAAAGGGCTGTTCCGCAGGAAACGAAAGGAGGACAGGACAACCTCGGCTCAGGCGAAGAGACACGCGGCGGCCTGTCCGGGAGCGATGCGCCTCAGAGGTGGGTCGGTGCCGGCGCAAACCGCCGCAGCGCGCGGGCATCGCGTCCGGAATCGGCAGCCGCTCGGCGGCCGTACCGGGTCCGGCGGCTCCCCCTCCAGGGCGAACGTGTCCGTGATTCGCTCGCCGCCGATGTTGGGGATCGCCGCCAAAAGGGACAGGGTATAGGGGTGCTTGGCCGAAGCGAAGATCCTCTCCGTCGGCGCCTCCTCAACGATCCGGCCCGCGTACATGACCGCCACCCGGTCGCACATGGCGCGCACGACGGAAAGATCGTGCGAAATGAACAGATAGCTGAGCGTGAACGCCGCCTGCAACTCGCGCAGCAGCTTCAGCACCGAGGCCTGCACGGAGACGTCGAGGCCGGAGGTCGGCTCGTCAAGCACCACAAGGCGTGGATAGAGCGTGAGAATGCGGGCGAGGCCGACGCGCCGCTGCTGACCACCCGACAACTCGTGGGGGTAGAGCTCAAGGTGGGTCAGGGGCAGCCCGACCTGCTCAAGGATCTTGGCGATGCGCGCGTCGCGCTCCCGCGCGGTGAGCGCGGAGTGGACGATGAGCGGCTCGGCAAGCGAGCGGCGCACCGTCCAGCGCGGATCGAGCGAATTGCCCGGGTCTTGGTAGCAATACTGCAGCTTGGGGGCCACGCTTCGCCGTTGCACGGCGGAGCAACCGGTGATGTCGGTGCCCTCAAACAGGATCCTGCCGCCGGATGCGGCATGGATGCCCGCCAGCGCTTTGCCAAGGGTGGACTTGCCACAGCCCGATTCGCCGACGATGCCCAGCGTTTCGCCCGGCCGCACCTTGAAGGAGACGCCATCGAGGGCGCGCAGCGCGCCGATTTGCCAGCCGAACATGTTGCGCACGGGAAAGTGGCGGCTGAGCCCCTCGACCTCAAGCAGTGGCGGTTGGCTCATGGCGGCGTCTCGACCGGGTGGTAGCAGCGCACCTCGTGACCACCGCCGAGCGAGGTCGCCGGCGGCCGTTCCTTGCGGCAGATCTCGCTGGCGCGTGCGCACCGCGGGTGGAAACGACACCCCGACGGCGGATCGATGAGGCGCGGGATCTCGCCGCCGATCTCGCGCAACTCGCGCCCGGGCCGCGGCAGACTTTCGAGCAGGCGCACGGTGTAGGGATGCTGCGGCCGGCCAAAGAAGTCCGCCACCGGCGCGCTCTCCACCTCCTGGCCTGCATACATCACGGTGATGCGATCGCAGATCTCGTAGGCGGTACCGAGATCGTGCGTGGTAAACAGTACGGAAATGCCCCGGCTCTTGGCGAGCTGCTTCAGGAGCTTGAGGATCTGCGCCTGGATGGTGACATCGAGGGCGGTGGTGGGTTCGTCGGCGATGACAAGCTGTGGCTGCGGCAGCAGGGCGAGGGCGATCATCAGCCTCTGCCGCTGCCCCCCGGAGAACTCGTGTGGCAACTTGCCGGCCGTGGCGGCCGGATCGGGCATCTGCACGGAGCGCAACATCTGGACGATGGCCTCCGCATCGGCCCGGCGGCGCGCGCGCGGATAACGGGCGAAGAAGCCGGCGAGGCCTTGATGCTCGCCTGGCGCGCGCCGCGGTGACTTCCACTTCATCAACTCGCGGGTTTGCGCGCCCACGCTGAACAGCGGATTGAAGGAGCCGAAGGGGTCCTGTGGGATGAACGTGATGCGCCGACCGCGTACGTCGCGCGCCATGCGCCGCTGCGGCAGGGCGAAGAGGTCCTCGCCGGCGAACCAGACGCGGCCGGCTTCGGCCCTGGCGTTGCCAGCGAGGATGCCAAGGATGGTGTTGGCGAGCGTGGTTTTGCCACAGCCCGACTCTCCGACGAGACCCATGATCTCGCCCGCCCGGATCGTCAGATTGACGCCGTCGAGCACCTTGGCAGCGCCAGCCTCGGTGGCAAAGGTGACACAGAGGTGGTCCACCTCGAGGAGCTTATCGCCCGGGGTTGCCACGTCGGATCCGTGGGTCAAGCACGTCGCGCAGGCCATCGCCCAGAAGATTGAAGCCCATCACGACCAGGAAGATGGCAAGGCCAGGCGCCAGCGCGGACCACCAGGCCTCGGGCAGGAACTCGCGGGCTTCGGAGATCATGCGGCCCCACTCCGGCGCCGGCGGTGGGGCGCCGAGCCCAAGGAAGCCGAGCGCGCTCGCAGTGAGAATGGTAAAGCCCATGCCGATGGAGGTGCGCACGATGATGGGGGAGAGGACGCTGGGCAGCACGTGCAGCAACACGATGCGCCAGGTCGGCACGCCAAGCGCGATCGCAGCCTCGATAAAGGTCTCGTGCCTCAGCGCGCGCACCTCAGCGTGCACGAGACGCGTGAACCACGGCCAGTACGTGACCGAGAGCGCCAGGATGACGTTTTCGATCGACGGGCCCAACGTCTGCGAGATGGCAATGGCGAGCACGATCTGGGGCACGGCAAGAAAGATGTCGGATACGCGCAGCAATGCCTCACCCAGCCAGTTGCCGCACCAGCCTGAGATGAGGCCGATGGGCACACCGATCATGAGGGCCGCTCCCACCGCGACGATGGCGATCGTCAGCGTGATGCGGGCGCCGAATAGAATGCGACTGAAGATATCGGCACCCATGCGGTCGGTGCCGAAGAGATAGGTTTCCGACGGGGGCAGCAGACGATCCCGCGGGTTCATGTCCCAAACCGCTTCCGGATGCGTGGCGATGAGCGGGGCAAGGACCGCCACCGCCACCAGCGCGACGATGATGAGGAGCCCGAGCGCGGCGGACGGGTCGCCGATGAGCTTGAGGGCGATGTCGCGCGCGGTTCTCATGCGGCGGTACCGCGTGGATCTAGGACGGCGTGCAGAATGTCGACGATCAGATTGACGATGCCGAATACCACGCCGGCATAGACGGTGAAGCCCATGACTGCGGCATAGTCGGAATGCAAGATGGCTTCGAACGCGTAAGCGCCGATGCCAGGCCATTGGAACACCGTCTCGATCACGACCGCGCCGGCGAGAAGGATGCCAAACAGCAACCCAATCTGCGTCACGGTGGAGACAAGCGAGTTGCGCAGCACGTACTTCCACACGATCAGGCCGGCCGGGATGCCCATGGCCCGTTGGTAGGTGACGAAGGGCCGCTGCAGCGTCTCGAGCACGCCGGCGCGCGTGAAGCGCACGACCGTGGCGAGCGCCGGGATGGCCAGTGTCACGGCCGGCAGTATCAGGTGCGCAAACACATCCCCAAGCCGCTTGAAGTTGCCCTCCAGCACCGCATCGATGACATAAAAGCCGGTGATTGGGGGTGGAGGAAAGCCGGTGATGCGCGCCTGCAGCGGCAGCCAGCGCAGATCCATGGCAAAGAAGAGCTGCAGCATCAAGGCAAGCCAGAAGCTCGCCAACGCCAGGCCTGCCACCGAGACGACCCGCAGCGCGTGGTCAGTGGGGCGGTTGCGATAGAGGGCAGCGACCACCCCAAGCGGGATGCCGAGTGCAACCGCCAGGATCATGGCGGCGATGGTGAGTTCCATCGTGGCCGGCAGGCGCGCGGAGAGGTCGTCCCAGACGGCGCGCGTGGTGAAGAGGCTGGTGCCGAGGTCGCCGCGCGCGAGCTGACCATAGTAGTCCAACAGCTGGCGCGGCAGCGGTCGGTCTAGCCCGAGCTTCTGGCGCAGCAGTTCGATCTGCGCGCGAGAGGCGGTTTCGCCCGCCAGCAGCGCGACAGGATCGGAGGGGATGACGCGCGAGATGACAAAGACGATGGCGACGAGGCCTGCGAGCGTCGGGGCCAGCCAGGCAACGCGCACGAGGATGAGCGCGGCAATCCGCATCGCATCAGTGCCCCGATGGGAGGCGGAACGTCCTTGGCCGCCCGCGCATCGTTGTCATCGCGGCGCCTGTCGTCGTGACTGGAACCGCTGCCTGCGCACGCGCAAGCTTGCAGAGGGAGCCTGGCCATCGCACCCTTGCCCCCGGGCGAACGCCTCCAACCGTCGCGGTTGCACGGATTTCTCAGCCCTCGTAGTAGGCGGTGCGCATCTCTTGCGCCGAACCGATCGGGTAGAAGACGATGCCCTTGAGCTTGTTCGAGTAGGGTCCGTACCATTTGGTATTATAGATCCACAGGCCGGCCGCTTCATCGACGACAATGCGTGTTGCCTCCTCGTAAAGCTTGGCGCGCTCAGACTGGTCCGTGAGGCTGAGAGCCTTATCGAGCAGCGCGTCGACCTTCGGGTTCTTGTAGTGGGCGGCGTTCTTGAAGGTGCCTGCCGTCGAGGATGAGAACATCTCACCCACCCAGTTGTGTGGATCGGCATAGTAGGTGGAGATCCAGTAGATCGACACGTCGGGTGTCGTGTTGGGATCTTTGAATTTGTCGACGATCGTCGGCCACGGATAGCCCACCACTTTGGACGGCACGCCGGCCTTGGTGAGGCCGTTCTGCAGGAGCTGCGCGGCCTGTTCCGACTGCTGGAAGCCGGTGAGAAAGGCCAACTCGATCGGCTTGTCGATCTTGGCTTGGGCCTTGGCGAGCTCGGCCTTGGCCTTGTCGAGATCGAAGGAGTAGCCCTTCACGTCTTTGGGCACACCCCAGATGGTGTTGGGAAGCGGTGTCGGGTTGCGCTCGACCAGGCCACCCAAAATGTCCTTGTTGAAGCCGTCGTAGTCGAACGCGTAGCTGATGGCCCTGCGCACGTGCAGGTCGCTGATGGGTGCGCGTGTCATGTTGAATTGGGCCATCATCACGCGCATGGATTCGGCTTCCAGAACCTGCGCCGTGCCGTTGCTCTTGATACGGTTGAGCTGGTCGGTCTGCAGATACCCGCCGATACCCTGAAAGTCGTCGCGCAACAGACCAAGCACGCGCGTATTGGTGTCCTTCACGCCGCGGAACTCGATTTCGTCAAGCCACTTGGTGCCCCAGCCCTTGAAGTGGTCGGGAAAGCGCTGGGCTACGAAGCCGACGGCCGGATCGAACTGGGTGAGCTTGTAGGCGCCGGAGCCCGCATCGTTCTTCGACAACCAGGCCTGACCCCAGTCACCGCCGGCCTCGTTCTTTTGCACCAGAGCTCGATTGACGATGTGGATCTCGGGCACCACCGAAAGAAAGATCGCCGATGGCTTTCTCAAAGTGAATTCGACCGTGTAATCGTCCACGGCCTTGGCTGCGCCGGGATCGATCATGGTCTTGAAGAGCGAAGAGGCGCCCTTGCCCACTGCCAGGATGCGATCAAGCGAGTAGACGACGTCCTGCGCCTTGACCTCACTGCCGTCGTGGAACTTGACGCCCTTGCGCATCTTGAAGGTGTAGCTGAGGCCATCGGGCGAGATCACGTAACTCTCAGCCACCCAAGGCTCCAGAACGGCGGGGTTCTTCTGCCATCGCAGGAGACCGTCGTAGAGGTTGAGGCGCACGGCCACGCGCCCGACATCGAACGCGGCGTGCGGATCAACGGTGTCATAATCGCTTTCGTTGGCGAACACGAAGCGTGTGCCGGCGGCCTGCGCCGGAAGCACCTCGGCTAGCGCGACGGCCACGGCGGCCGCGCCTCCCTGCGCGATCAGATCGCGACGGGAAACTGGAAAAGTCGTGCCGCGCTGTCGCTTGCGCATGGTAATCTCCGTTCGGTCGATGGGGCGCCCTAGGGTTTGATGAGCCAGCATTGTGGCGCCTTTTTCCACACAGCGACAAGCCTCATTTGGGTGCCACCACGCCCCTTTAACTGGGCTGGTCGGCCAAAGGGCGGTGGATCTTGCGCCCACACGGGCCCACAGATGACTTGCCTCAAGGAGCGCACAGGTCTCACAATTGCCCGCCACAGGCAGGGGTGAGCGATGCGATCTGAGGTGAGGCAGCTGGCGGTCGGGGCTCCCCAAGAGCCCGTGCGCCCGGTGCGGCGAGAACGCTTGCATGGCCGCGTCAAGGCGGTGCAGGCCAACCGATGACGCACGGCGGTGAGATTTCGGTGGGCGTCGATATCGGCGGTACGTTCACCGACGTGGTGGTGTCCTCTCCCGGCGCACCAATGCGCATCATGAAGCTCCCAAGCACGCGCAAGGATCCAAGCGTGGCCGTGCTGCAGGCCCTGCGACGCATGGCGGCAGATTGGGGATTTGCGTCCCAGCAAATCACCCGTTTCGTGCACGGCACCACGGTGGCCACCAACGCCGTGTTGGAGCGCAAAGGTTCCCGTGTCGGCCTGATCGCCACCCAAGGCTTTTCCGACGTGCTCGAGATCGGGCGCCAGATGCGCCACCAGATGTATGACTTGGCGCTCGACCCGGAGACGCCGGCGTTCCTGGCACCTGGCCGTTTCCGCCGCGACGTGCCGGAACGGATAGGTCCCACCGGAGAGGTGCTGCGGGCGCTCGATGAGGCCGCCGTTGCCGGTGCCGCGGACGCCTTGGTTGCGGCCGGCGCACAGGCGATCGCCGTGGTGTTCCTCTTTTCCTTCCTCAACGATGCGCACGAGCAGCGCGCCCGCGCCATCATCGCCGAGCGCCATCCGGACGTGTTCGTGTCGCTCTCCTGTGAGGTCGATCCGGCCTTCCGCGAGTACGAGCGCACGGTGGTCACCGCCTTCGACGCCTACGTCAAGCCCGTCGTCGACCGCTATCTGGCCAATCTCGGCGCCGGGCTCGCCGCCGCGCACGTGTCGGCACCGCTGCAGATCATGCAGTCGCGCGGCGGCATCTGCGGTTCGGCAACGGCACGCCTGCGCCCCGTGCGCCTGTTCTTGTCGGGACCTGCCGCCGGTGTGATTGGGGCACGGATGGTGGGCGAGGTGGCCGGCAGCCGCGATCTGATCACGGTCGACATCGGGGGTACATCGTGCGACATCGCCCTCATCGAAGACGGTACACCGGCGCTGCGCTCGGAAGGACTGATCGATAAATATCCCGTCCGCACCAGCATGGTGGACGTCAATTCCATTGGCGCCGGGGGCGGATCCATCGCCTGGCTCGATGCCGCCAAGGGACTGCGGGTGGGTCCGCATTCGGCAGGCTCCGAACCGGGCCCCGCGTGCTACGGGCTGGGCGGGAGCGAGCCGACGGTGACCGATGCCTCCGTGGTGCTCGGCTATTTGGACCCCAAACACTTTGCCGGCGGCCGCCTCCCCCTCAGCCCCGAGCGCGGCCACGAGGCCATCGAGCGCGTGATCGCACGGCCGCTCGGGCTCACCGTCAATGAAGCGGCGCTCGGCATCCACCGCATCATCAATGCACAGATCGCAGAAGGCATCCGCTTCGTGTCGATCCGCCAAGGCCACGATCCGCGGCGGTTCACCCTAGTGCCACTGGGCGGGGCAGGCGCGCTCCATGCCTGCGCGTTGGCCGAGGAGCTGGGGATCGGGCGCGTCCTCGTGCCGCGTCTGCCGGGGGTATTGTCGGCCATCGGATTGCTGTCGGCGCCCATCGAGCACGAGGTCTCTACCGCGCTTCCCCGCCCGGTCGACGGGCTCGATCTGCGCGAGGTGCGAGCCACGCTCGACAAGCTCGACGCCCGCTGCAGTGCGCTGATGGCCAAGGAAAGCGTCGCGAGCAAAGAGGTGGTGAGGCGCTATTGCGCGGATATCTGCTACGCGGGCCAGGCCTATCATCTGGAGGTGCCGTTGGAGCCCACCGCGTCCGATCCGCTGACCGCGCTGAAGAGTGCCTTCTTTGCAGCGCACGACCGCACCTACGGCTACGCACCCAAGGCGCCAATCCGGCTGGTCAACCTGCGCACGGTGCACAGCGCGGCGCGCAGCGAGCGCCAGCACGATGCCTGGGCACCCTCCGGCGGCCCAGCCTACGTGCGCCGAGCGCACATCCTGCTGCCCGATCGGCGGGGCGTCGCTGAGGCCGGCGTCTACGACCGCGCGGCGTTGCGGGTTGGCGACAGGTTTGTTGGCCCAGCCATCATCGAGCAGGAAGACACCACCACGCTCGTCACGCCTGGGTGGCAGTGCCGGGTCGACGCCGTCGGCAACCTCATTTTGGAAAGCAGCGGCAACGCAGGGGAGCGCACGTGACGCGTTCGGGTTCACAAGCCATTCGATCCGGTTCCGCGCTCGATCCGATCACTGTGGAGGTGGTCCGCAACAAGCTCGACGGCATCGCCAATGAGATGGAACTCACGCTGCTCAAGAGCTCCTTCTCTCCGATCGTGAAGGAGGGCCTCGACGCCTCCGCCAGCCTCTTCACGCTCGCAGGCGAGACGCTGGCGCAGGCGGTGGCGATCCCCATCCATCTCGCCACGCTCATCCCCTGTATCGCACGCATTCTCGGCGAATTCCCCCTCGAAAGCATGGGCGAGGGTGACATCTATTGCATGAACGATCCCTATCTCGGTGGCACGCATCTGCCCGACATCGCCGTGGTGATGCCGGTGTTTGTGCGCGGGCGGCCGCTGGCCTTTGCAGCCACCATGACACACCATCAAGACGTCGGCGGGATGGCGCCGGGCTCGGTGCCGACCAACGCCAGCGAAGTGTTTCAGGAGGGCATCCGCCTGCCGCCGCTGAAGCTGCGCGAGAGCGATCGGTTCAATGACACGCTGCTCAAGATCCTGCGCCGCAACGTGCGCATCCCAGAGACCTTCGAGGGGGATCTGATGGCGCAGGTCGCGGCTGCGACGGTGGGCGCGCGGCGTCTCTCCGCCCTGGCGCAGATCTATGGCCACGAGCAGCTGACGGCCATCTTCGCTGAGCTGCTGGAGCGCTCTGAGGCGATGACGCGCGAGGCGCTGCGGGCGGTCCCCAGCGGCACTTACCGCGCCGTCGACTTCCTCGACAACGACGGGATCGACCTTGACCGGCGCATCCCCATCGCGGTGGCCGTGACGATCGAGGACGGAACCATGATGGTCGACTTCGCCGGCTCGAGCCCGCAGGTGCAGGGGCCCTTGAATGTGGTGCCCTCCGGCAGCCTGGCCGCCGCCTGCTACGTGGTGCGTGCCATCACCGATCCGACCATCCCGACCAATGGCGGCTGCTTCCGACCGATCACGCTCAAGCTGCCCGAGGGATCCATCGTCAATCCGAGGGAACCAGCACCCGTCAACTCGCGCACCGCCACCATCAAGCGCATCACCGGTACCATCCTCGCCGCGCTGGCGCAGGCGCTACCCGAGCGCGTGCCCGCCGACAGCGGCGGGGAGTTGCTCGTGCTGGCGTTCGGCGGGGAGCGGTCCGACGGCACGCGCTTCGTCACGGGCGAGCTGATCGCCGGCGGCTCCGGCGCCAGCGTCAGCAAGGATGGCGTCGACGCCATCGAGACGGATGCCACCAACTGCATGAACCTTCCGGCGGAGGCGCTCGAGCTCGATGCCCCGATCCGCGTGCATCGCCTGGCGCTGCGACGAGATTCGGGTGGTGCGGGGCATCGGCGCGGCGGCCTCGGCATCGTGCGGGAATACGAGATGCTGCACGGCGAGGTGCGCTTCACACATCGCGGCGAGCGACACTTCATCGCCCCAAAGGGCCGCGCCGGGGGCCAGGACGGTGCCACGGCCCGCACCATCATCAACCGCGCCGATGGCCGCCAGGAGACGGTGCCCTCCAAGCTCGTGACCACCTTGCGCGCGGGCGACCGGGTGGTGCTCGAGACGGCAGGTGGGGGCGGGTATGGCGAGCCCTCACGGCGCGAGCCCGAACGCGTGCGGGGCGACGTGGCCGACGGCAAGATCACCGACCGCGCCGCCGAGGCCTATGCTTGCAAGCGATGAGGGCGGGGTGACAGCCGAAAGCGAATGGGTTGCCGTCGATTGGGGAACGTCCAACCTGCGCGTTTGGGGGATCGGCAGGGGCGGGCACGTGCTGTTTTCACGAACCTCTGCCCAGGGCATGGCAACGTTGGCGCCGGACGCCTATCCGCGCGTTCTCGCCGACATCCTGGCACCCGACGTCGCCCCCGCCGGCAAACCGCTCGATGCCCTGATCTGCGGCATGGCCGGCGCGCGCCAAGGCTGGATGGAGGCGCCCTACCTTGACGCGCCAGCCGATCTCGCCACCCTTGCGGCGGCTGCCGTGACTGCCCCAGTGCCCGGCGGGCGCCTCAGGGCTCGCATCCTGCCGGGCGTGTGCCAGCGGGGCGACGGGGCCGAGGACGTAATGCGCGGCGAGGAGACCCAGCTGCTGGGGCTCTCCACCCTCGTTCCCCACTTCAGCGGCATCGTCTGCATGCCCGGAACCCATTGCAAATGGGTCGTGCTGTCCGGCCGTCGCGTGGAGCGGTTCGCGACGGTCATGACGGGGGAACTGTTTGACGTGTTGCGCGCCCATTCGGTGCTGCGCCACGCCTGCACGGGAGCAGGTCAAGGACCCGACCACGCCCTGGGCTTCAAGAGCGGGCTGGCCGCGGGTGGCGACGCACCACAGAGGTTGCCGGCCATGCTGTTCAAGGTCCGGGCCGGTGCTCTGCTGTCGGCTCGCACGCCTGATTGGTGCGCGGGCTATCTGTCGGGCCTCCTCATCGGCGCTGAGATCGGCGCGCAAAGGGAGTGGTTCGGCAGGGGCGATCTCGCCGTCGTCGGGAGCGCCGGTCTCGTTGAGCTTTACGGTGCGGCCATGGCGAGAGAGGGCAAGCAGCCGCTGATTGTCGATGGTCATGCGGCGAGCCTTGCCGGATTGTTGGCCGCCCGGCAGGAGGCGCGCGGTTGAGAATGGCCGGAGGCAGTCCCATGCACGTCAAGCATCGCCATCTCATCGCTATTCTGCGGGGCATCACCGCGACCGAGACGGCCGCTGTCTGCCAAGTGCTGGTCGACGCCGGCATCAGCCTCATCGAGATACCGCTCAACTCGCCGCGACCCCTTCAGTCCATTCGTGTTGCCGTCAAAGAGCTCGCAGGCAAGGCCTCGATTGGCGCGGGCACCGTGCTGGCGCCCGAGGAGGTGGATGCCATAGCGCAGGCGGGCGGGGCGTTCATCGTCTCGCCCGACTGCAACGAAGCCGTCATCGCCCGCACGATCGCATGCGGGCTGCAATCCTATCCCGGCATCCTCTCGCCGACCGAGGCGTTCCGCGCGATAAGGGCGGGCGCGCACGCGCTCAAGGTGTTTCCAGCCGAAGTCGTCGGGGTCAAGGGTGTCAAGGCCATGAAGGCGGTACTCCCTCCCGCCATTCCTCTCTACGCCGTGGGCGGCGCCAATCCGGACAACTTCCTTGAATTCATCTCGGCCGGATGCATCGGCTTCGGCATCGGCAGCTATCTCTACACGCCAGGCGCGAAGCTCGCCGATATCGCCGCGCGGGCGGGCGCAATCGTTGCCGCCTACGATCGGGCGTTGAGCCAGCCGATCAAGGCTTGAGTTCGCTGCCTTGAGGGCACTGGCAGGGAGCGACGCCCTTCTCAGAGGAAGCGTTCGCGCCACTGTGGTTCAGGCAGCACGCAGCGGCCGTAGCGACCGAAGAGGTGATAACGGTTGCGGGCGATGCGGTCATAGAGCCAGTCGGCGATCGGGCGAGGGACGAAGCGCAGCATCGATAGCAGCCGCCATCCTCCGCCGAGACGCAGGCCCACCGCCGCGACCGTATCGAGTTTGCCATAAACCCTGCCATCCATGAGTACGAGATTGGTTGCGAGGGTTTCGGTGTCCAGACCGTAGTGGCGAAAGAGGGCCTGGCCGAGCGGAGATTGGGCGGTCGTCAAGCGAAAAACAAAGTCGCGATCACGCTTCAAGATGAAGCGAGCCCAGCCCGAACACAGCACGCATACGCCGTCGAACACGACGAGAGCCTTGTCGTCGGGAAAGGCAGGTACGGCAGGATCGGTGCGGTAGCTATAGGGCGCAACCACGGACAGGCGCCGCGATTGATGTGCCCCGACGGTCACGCGCCTGATCCCGCCTGCGCGCGATGGCGCAGAAAGTGATCGGCCAAGACGAGTGCCATCATGGCCTCGCCCACGGGAACGGCACGGATGCCGACGCAGGGATCGTGCCGCCCTTTGGTCGCGATCTGCGTCTCGTTGCCGAACCGGTCGATGGTGCGACGGGGGGCTAGAATCGACGAGGTGGGCTTGACAGCAAAACGGGCGACGATCGGCTGGCCCGTGGAGATGCCGCCCAGAATGCCGCCTGCGGAATTGGAGAGGAAGTGCGGCCGGCCGTCGTTGCCCATGCGGATTTCGTCGGCGTTCTCTTCACCGGTGAGCTCGGCTGCCGCCATACCGGCGCCGATCTCAACGCCCTTGACGGCATTGATGCTCATCATGGCGCCGGCCAAATCCTGATCGAGCCGGCCGTAGATCGGGGCACCCCATCCCGCCGGTACACCCTCGGCCACCACCTCGATGACGGCGCCCACCGAGGAGCCGGACTTGCGCACCTCGTCGAGGTAGCGCGTCCAGGTGTCGATGATGCCTGGATCGGGTGCGAAGAACGGGTTGTTGTCAACCTCCGGCCAGCTCCAGCGCGAACGCTCTATCGGGTGGCGGCCGATCCGCACGAGCGCACCTCGAATGCTGACGGTGGCGATCACTTTGCGGGCCACGGCGCCGGCGGCTACGCGCATGGCGGTCTCCCGCGCGCTGGCGCGACCTCCACCCCGATAATCGCGGATGCCGTACTTCGCCCAATAGGTGAAATCCGCATGCCCGGGCCGGAACTTGTCCTTGATATCGGCATAGTCGCGCGAGCGCTGGTCGACGTTGTCGATGATGAGCGCAATGGGCGTCCCCGTGGTCACCTGCCGGCCGGCATCGTCGTCGAACACGCCCGACAGGATGCGCACCGCGTCGGGCTCGCGCCGTTGCGTGGTGAAGCGCGACCGACCAGGCCGGCGCTTATCGAGGAAGCCCTGGATGTCGTCGGCGACGAGCGGGATCCCCGGCGGACAGCCGTCGATCACGCAGCCGATGGCGGGCCCGTGGCTCTCGCCCCAGGTCGTCATGCGAAACAGATGGCCGATACTGTTGTGCGACATGCCGCTGGCCGCCGATGCTTGCGGGTATGCGATGGCCTGCTCATCGGTTGCAGCCACTCTTAGCCGAGCCACGTGAAGCGAGGCAACTCGGTGCGTTGATTTGGGCATTCGCAATTGCGAGATGCCTGCGCGCCCGCGGGCAATCCCAGCACCGCGTCTGGGCGACTTCGTGTCCTTTCTGCCACTGGTGAGGCCGAACAGCGTCGCAGTCATTGTCCGTTGGCGTCGTACCTTTTAGTGTCGCGTGGGGTGTCGCGCACGGGCAGGGGGGCCCTCTATTTCGCCTGCTGACGTGCAACTGCGGCATCGCACAGGACGCCAAGACCGATAAAGGGAGGTAATCGGAAATGCACATCAAGAAGACCCTCATTGCGGCCTTGACCGTGGCGATCGCGATTGCGTTCTCGCCATGGGCCGAGCTGCAAGCTGCAACGTTCGCAGGCCCGGGCTCGCAGCCAGGGATCGACACACTGGTCCACTCGGTCAAGCTGAAAAAGAGAAGCGCGAAGAAGGGCAAGCGGCGGGGCAAGCACAAGAAAGGTAAGAAGGCTGGCAGCAAAGCGGGCCGGTGTGGCGCTTATATGTACTTCAGCAAGAAGTCGCGGAAGTGCATGGACGCACGCAACAAGAAGTAGTCGCGCCCACTGACGATAAGCGTTAGCCAATTATGGGCGGCCGCTGCCATCGCCATCGCTTCGGCCGCTCATTTTTTGTTGCTTGATCTCAATCTCCAAGCCGCGCCAAAGCGTCCTTGGCCTCATCGTGATCGGGTACGATCTCCAAGGCCTTGCGATAATCCGCTCGCGCGGCGTCGTTGTTGCCTAATTCCTCGTAGACGGCGCCACGGCTCACATAGGCCTCCGCATCGCGCGGGTCGAGCCTGATGGCCTCGTCGAAGTCGGCGACGGCAAGTTCATATTGGCCCCTGTTTGCGTAGGCTAGGCCGCGATTGAAGAAGGCACGCGGGTTTTCGCGGTTGAGCTGGATCGATTGGGTATAGTCGGCAATGGCCAGATCAGCCTCGCCCTTTGCATCATAGGCCTGGCCCCGGTTGTTGAACACGTCCGGGTCGGAGGGATCGAGCCTGATCGCCTCGGTGTAGTCGGCGATGGCGCGGTCGCGTTCACCCATCTGGTCATGCACATTGCCACGGTTGAAATAGGCAACCGCGCTGGCCGGGTCGAGTTTGATCACCTCGGTGTAGTCTGCGATTGCGGCGTCCTTGTCGCCGCCGAATTCATAGAGCACACCGCGTTGCAGGAGTGCCTCGGTGCGGAGATCGTCATCGTCCTTCGTCGCAGCGATCACTTGCGAGCAAGCTTCGATACGCGCCTGCGCGGCCGCACCTTCATTCTTGCAGTGAGCCAGCTGGTCGGCGATGGCTTGCGCGCCGGCGACGTTGAGCGGCGCCACGAGCAGCCATAGTGCGAGCGGCATGTCCGTCCACCGTGTCCGGCGTGGCTCGGCTCTCATGCGACGTCTCCTCCCCCTGCGCTCGCGCGTATGACCCCAAGGCTTCGAGCGCGACCCCGCGCCCTATGTAGGTGGCGCGGGCGGGGCGGCACCAGCCGAATTTTTGCCACGGTCCTGCTCCGGCGACGGCGGGCTCAGGCGTGTGGCGCGTCGGTCACGGACGATCGGCGGCAACGGAAACGGGTGGCGAGCGAGCGCGTTTGCGCTTATGAAAGTGTGGCGCGGGCTCGGGGGAGAGCGAGGGAGTAAGACGTTATGCGTTGGACCGTCATAACCATCAGCGCCATGGCTCTGGTGTCCGCGGCGTTCGTCGGGCCCGCCAGGGCGGCGAAGAGCAAGATGGGCTGCGAGATCGGCAGCGAGATCTGGGACGCCAGCCAGGGCAAGTGCGTGCCCGGCAAGCATACGAAGAAGTCGACGAAAAAGGCCAAGAAGGACGGCTGAGGCCTCCTCGCGCGGCAGCGCCGCAGAAGCTACAGCCAGCGCGTGCGGCCGGCCTCGATCACAAGGACCTTGTCTTGTGGCACGTCGAGCCGAAATATCTCGTCGGGCTCAAGTGCCAGGGTCAGGCCGCGCAGCACGCGCATGACGCCCCCGTGCGCAGCGACGACCGCGTCGCGTTCGACCTCGCACAGCCAATGGGCCACGCGCGCGGACAGATCGCGGTAGCTTTCACCCCCGGTCGGCCGCCAGCCCCATCGGTCCGCCTCGCGCGCAGCAAAGCTCGCGGGATCGGTGGTGGGGAGCTCGTGCCAGAGCTCGCCCTCCCAATGTCCGTAATGGATCTCGCGCAGGCGGTCGTCGGTCCGATAGCCGTACGCCGGCAAGCCGAGCTGGCGGCGCATGATTTCCATCGTCTCGCGCGCCCGCATGAGCGGGCTTGCGACGTAGTCGATCGTGTCTGCCTCGCCTCCCAGCACGTTTGCCAGCGCACGGCCGTTGCCGAGGGCCTGGCTACGCCCCGCGGCGTTGAGGGGGATATCTCTCTGGCCCTGATAGCGCTGCGCGCGATTCCAGTCGGTTTCCCCATGGCGAACGAAGTAGAGCTTCAAGCCTGGCTTCAGCATTTAGACCTTCAGCACCAGCTTGCCGAAATTGCCGCCGGTGTAGAGCAGGTTGAGCACCTCCGGGAAAACATCGACGCCGCCCTCGCGCACATCCTCGCGAATTTTGAGCCTGCCCTCCTTGTGCCATTGACCCAGCTGGGCGATGGCTTCCGGCACACGGTCGGCCCAATCGAAGACGATGAGGCCCTGCATCCTCAACCGCTGTGTGAGCACGGCGCGAATGTTCTTGGGGCCTGCCGGCACCTCGGTCGCATTGTAGCCGGAGATGAGCCCACAGAGCGCGATGCGACCGAACACGTTCATCTGTGACAGCACGGTGTCGAGGATCTCGCCACCGACATTCTCGAAATTGACATCGATGCCCTTGGGGCATGCCGCCTTGAGCTCTTGGGCAAGATGGCCGGCCTTGTAGTCGACGCAGGCATCAAAGCCCAGCTCTTGGATCACATAGCGGCACTTCTCTGACCCCCCCGCGATGCCAACGACGCGACAGCCCTTGATCTTGGCGATTTGACCCACCACCGAGCCCACCGCGCCAGACGCCGCTGAGACGACCACCGTCTCACCCGTTTTCGGCTGACCGACATCGAGGAGGCCGAAATAGGCAGTCCACCCCGGCATACCAAGCCCGCCGACCCACCGCTCGAGAGGGGCTTGGCGCGTATCGACCTTGATGACGCGCTCTCCGTTGGAGACGGCGTATTGCTGGACGCCGAACGCGCCCTGCACGGCATCCCCGACGGCAAAAGCTGGATTGTTGGACGTTTCGACGATGCCTGCGGCGCCGGCGCGCATAACCTCGCCGAGCTTCACCGGCGCGACGTAGGACTTGGCATCGTTCATCCAGCCCCGCATCGCCGGATCGAGCGAAATGTATGCGATCTTGACGCGGAACTCGCCGGGACCGGGCTCGGGCACAGGACCATCCTCAATGGCAAAATCTGCCCGCGTCGCCATGCCTCTTGGCCGACGCACGAGCCTGACCATGCGGTTGCTCATATCCATCCCCTGCGCTTGCGGTGTCCAATCGGCGCGATCACACGTGCTGGCGACCCGGGCGTCAAGTGCGGCGTGAACCTGCAGGCGACCGCGCTACCTTTCCGGCCACCCGATTGGCGGCTCTGAAGTTGGAAGAACCGTTTGGCATCGGGGCCTGCCGCGGCGAGGCAATTCCATCCAGAACCGACTGGACGAGGAGAATGCGCAGCGCCGACTTCATGGCTGTCTCCATGCCGAGCAAGGAAGATGGAACCGGGCAACAGATCAGCCTTGGAAGACCTCCTGTGCTGCGTTGACGGTGCTGCGCTCCGCCCAGAGCGCCTCAGGGCTCGTCACGACGCGTGTTGCGCCCACTCCGGGCGCGCTTTGAGCGCGGCGGCATACTTCAGGGCAATCTTGCGCACCCGCTCGGGCTCGAACTCCTGTTGCGCCAACGCCATGCCGCGATCGAACACCTCCGAGTAGCGCTTGATGCGTCCGCCCTCGAGATCAAACCGACCGATGCCGTCGAAGGTCACGCGGGCACCACGGGCCTCGGGCCGCTTGGATGTGAAGCTGAAGCGATAACTGGCGTAACCGGTGTTGCCGCTGAGCGCGGGGGCGAAGAACTCCCAGCGGAAGTCGCACCCGCCATCGGCAAAGTGCGCAAGCATCTTCTTGATGGCTTCGTGGCCGGTGCTGGGCCCAAAAAAGTAATCGTCGTACGTGCCGTCCCGCGTGAAGAGCTCGGCCAGCGCGTCGGCGTCGCCTGCCACGGCCGCCGCCGAGAAGCGCTTTAGCAAATCATCAAACTCCATGATCATCTCCCTCGCCAATGGCAACGCCGATGGGCCTGTCGGATCGCTGGCGCGATCGTGCCACGTCCAGCGATGTGGCGATAGTGACCCGCCCCCACGCCTCTTGCGGCTTTGCCCATTGTTTGTCGCGGCAAGCAGGCGATCCGCCACGCTCGGCCCCGGCTTGGAGGTGCCCGGCTGGCTTGGTGGTGAAGGCTCGGGCGCGCGCAGGCTTGCTCGCAGCGCACCCGTGTTGAGGAGGGAGGCAGGACGGCCTGCCAAACCAACGTAAACCCGAGCTCTGTCGAACTCGATTGCGTTCAGGCGCCGGGCTGGAACTTTGCGCATCCAAGCCTAAGGGCTCGGCGGGGATCCATGACGGGTGCGTGTTGGCCGCAACGTTGCTGGATCGCAGCCGACCTCACACACGCCCGGGAGCGAACCTCAGCAAATGGACGCTCCCGCCCCAATCGGGCGCGCGCCACCGCCGCGGCGCGCAGCCAAACTCTTGCGCTGGATCTGGCGTCTTGCCCCTCAATTGCAGAGATGGGCCGTGATCACACACTCGGTGCCCATCATGCCACCGGGTTTGCAGCTGCTGCGCAGGTTGCTCACCCGGTAGCCGGGCGCGGAGCCCACCCTGGCGCCGGAGGCCATGAACTGCGCCCATGAGCCCCAGGACGTTGCCTGCAGCACGGCTTCCCAGGCCTGGAACATCGCCGAATCGCGCGAGGTACCCGTCCCGCGACCGCCCTTGCTGATGCATGCCGCCTCGCCCACGGTCCCCACCGCGGTCAGGGCACCGGCGAAGATCAGAGCCGGCAGGATTAGACGCTTGAAGTTGCGCATCGCTCTTCGCTTCCCTCCAAAAAAAAGACAGCGAGCCAGGGACATTGCCCGAGATCGCTGTCGTTGCACACTGGTCAGTCCCGCACTTTAGCGGGGAAAACCATTGATTGTCTGGGTTCCGTGGCTGACGGGTGACGGAACCCTCGCGCGACGTGTGCCGCCGCTTCAGCTCGCCGGTTGCAGGTTCACGGCCTTGGGCCCCTTGCCGCGCTTATCCGGCTCGGTCTCGAAGGAAACGCGCATCCCCTCGTCGAGAGTGCCGATGTTCGAGCGCTCGACGGCCGTGATATGAACGAAGACGTCCTTGCCTCCCTGGTCCGGCGTGATGAAGCCGAACCCTTTCGTTTGATTGAAGAACTTTACAGTTCCGGTTTGCCGCATGCGAGGTCTCCATGTCCCCGGTAAATAATGACGGATCGCGACAGCTCGCAAGCCGGCGCGGGTTGGCGTTAGGCAGTCTCGTCCGATGTCGGGGAAGGTGAGGCGCAAGAGAACACTGACGCGTCTGCGCTAATCATCTCAGGCCAGTCTCAGCAGTCTCCGCCGGGTCCGATAGGCCGCCCGAACTGCCGCGGAGTATCGATGATTGGCGGGACCTGCGCAAGGCAAATCAGCGCCTGCATTTTCGCGGCTTTACGCGCATCTGCCGCTGCGGCGTCAGTGCCGCCGCGCCGGACACCGCATCGATGCGATCGAGCCGATAGGTGGCGCCGCCTTCAGCAGCTGCAAATCGTTGCGTGAGCTCCGGGAGAACCGCCGCAAGTTCCTCCTCCAGTGTGTAGGACGGATTGAGGACGACGAGCCCGCAACCGTTGAGGCGGTCGTGCTCGATCGGGGGCCGAAGCAGGAGCTCGATACGCAGGGGTTTGGACGTTGTCGCCAGCGCGGCAACCGCAGCGTGAAAGCGAGCGACCGGCCTTGGGTCCTTGATCGGGTACCAGGCGATGTAAAGGCCCGTGGCAAAACGCTCAATGGCTTGGGCCAGGCCCGTCGCCATGCTGTCGAACTCGTCCCGCTCCTCGAACGGCGGATCAATGAGCACGATCCCGCGCCGTTCCTTGGGTGGCAGGAGGGCCTTGAGGGCGACCCAGGCATCGAGCCCCAACACCTTGGCCCTGCGATCGGCCCCGATGGCGTGCTCGAGTTGCGCTCGCTCCTCGGGATGGAGCTCGTTGGCGATCAGCGTGTCGTGCGCGCGCAACAGACGAAGCGCGATGGCTGGGCTGCCAGGGTAGACGGCGAGCGTGTCGCTCGCATTTTCTGCGCGCACGGCTGCGAGAAAGGGCTCAAGGTGCCGCAGGGCGTGTTGCGGCAGGGGCTTAGCGTTCGGCCCAAGGAGGCGGCCGATGCCGCCCTGCCATTCACCGGTCTTGGCGGACTGCGGGGAGGTCAAGATGTAGCGCCCCGCGCCGGCGTGCGTGTCGATCACGCGCAAGGGGGCCTCCTTGCGCTTCAAGTATCGAAGTGCAAGGGCAAGGACGGCGTGCTTCAGCACGTCGGCGAAATTTCCTGCGTGATACGCGTGCCGATAATTCATGATGAACATGCGAGGCAAAAGCGACGAGGCCTGTCAATGCCTTCGAGGGCGAACCGCGCGGAAATAAAGTTGGCACCGTTAACCATCCGCAGAAGAAATGCCCAGGGGCGATCCCGAAGTGATCTTGCCCTCGTTGGAAAGCGCGTGGGCGGGGGGATTGGCACCTTGCGCTTGCCCGGCGCCCAGGCGCAGCGCTGTGGGCCCCGAGCGTTCCACCGCTCAGGCACCGGCCGTGATGCCCGACCGCAGGCTCAGAGCTGAGGCGCAGTCGGCGCAGTGACCTAGCCCCGGCGCAGCGCACCAAGCAGAACGGCCCGCAGCAGCCGATCGCGCAGCGTGCGGGGCGATGTTAGTGCCAGACGCTCAAGCGCGCTCTGTTCCGTGGGCGAGACGACCGAGGGCGCCAATCCCGCAAAGAACGCCCCTGCCAGATCGCCGTAGCCGGCCGACTTCAGAAACGTGAGCGGTACGGCGAGCGCTTGCTCGATTTCGCTCATTTCAGAGCCCAACGGAAAGTCGGGCAAGACCCCTTGGCGATGAGCTGGAGCAAGAGCGGCGTTGATTGTGTCGGCGCGGTTTGCGCCAGAGCGGGGCAGGCGGAAGGATGGCTCAACCTTGCCGGCACGGCGGGCGGCCTCGAGCAACTCCGGCTGGAAGCCGGCATCCGCAATCGCGAGCATGGCGACGACAACATCGCGGTCCGACTTTCCGCGCAGATCCGCGATCCCGTATTCGGTGACGACAATGTCGCGAAGCTGGCGGGGCACCGTCGCATTGGCATAACGCCAGGCGATGTTGGAGAGGGTGCGGCGGTTGGAGCGGCGGGTCGCACGCACGCCGATGATGGAGCGGGCGCCCTCCAACGCATGGGCCATGGCGACGAGGTCGTGTTGGCCGCCGGCACCGCTGACGACGCGGCCGTCCTCGAGCTGGTCCGATGAGACGGCGCCCAGGAGGGTCACCACCATGGCCGTATTGACGAAACGGGCGTGCGTGCGCTGTGCGCGCTTGCTGCGCGCATCGCCGTCGAGCGTGTTGGTAAACGAGATGCCTGTCATCTCGATGCGCTCAAGAGCCTCGCGCGGCATCTCCTTGAGCTCGCGATAGAAGGCCTGGTTGCCGATGAAGAAACCTGCATGCGCGACGACCGCGCGGCCGTCGGCCGTGGCGACGCCGCGGCGCAGGACGCCCGCGCGCATCAGGGCCAGAAACCCATCGACCAGCATCTCCGTACAGCCGTAGAGACCGACCGAGAAGGGTGACAGTTCGGCATCGTCCGGCAGCGGTTGACCGAGCTTGCTGATGAGGGCCCTGAACTCGCTATTGCGGGTGTGGCGCAGGATGAGGGCGTGCGTAAGCGCGTCCGAGAACGAGCCGATGCCGATCTGCAGCGTTCCTGCGTCCTTGATGAGGGTCGCAGCGTAAAGCGCCATCGCGTAGTCGGTGAGCGATACCGGCTCTTTGGGCGGCGCAAACAGTTGGTAATGCGGGCGCTCGGTCTCCAGCACTACGTCGCACTCATTGACATCAATTTCGGCAGCGCCGGGCATGTAGGGCAGATTGGCATTGATCTCGACGGCTACCGCCAGAGGCCGGCCAGCGGCGCGGCGCTCGGCGATATAGGGCAGCATGTCGAGCGTGACGTCTGTGTTGGAACTGAAACTGATGCGGCCTTCTCCTTGCGGATGGGGCGCCACCAGCTGGCCGAAGGCGTTGGTGGAGATGCGCGCGAGGTGGCTTGCCACCTGCGAATAGTTGAGACCGGTGTAGCTGCGCTGCACGCCGGGATTGGAGAGCCAGGCGCCCGCCTGCAGAAAGAACTCGGTGACCTCGATATTGGGCGGCAAGTCGCGCCGACGCAACGCCGCCGTGTAGGCGAGATTGGGGTAGTCGCCGCAGAGACGGTCGAGCAAAGGTGCAACAAAGCGCTGCTCGAGGCTGGTGCGATAAGCGGGGCGCACCAGGCTGAGGCCGGTGAAGATGCGCAGGCGCAGCCGGCGGTCGGCCTCGGCCAGCCGATAGAGCGCGTTGACGAGAGCGACAGGCTTGCCCACGCCGATCGGAATAGCGAGGACGATGTCGCGCCCGACGCGGTCGACGACTGCCTCGGCGCAGCGGACGGGATCGCTGGAGCGAATGGGCAAGTCGGTGTCCCCGGTTCGTTGCGCTGGTCACCCAAGCGGCCGCGGCGCCAGCTATCTGCACCGTCATAGCTGGGCTCGTTGCTCATATCCAGCCGCGGCGCCGGCGCTTTGGGGCGGCATAGGCAGAGGCCCACTCCAAGCGATCCAGCGTGGCCTTGGACCGCGAAACTGCGCTAACGTGGCCCAACCCACGCCACCACGGCCCAAAATGACGCCGCCAATTGAGATCCAGCCGATTTCCGAGCACGAACGGGATGTGCTGTGGCGCTATCTTCAGTTCTACATCTACGATATGTCGCAGTTCACCGGCGCGCGGCCGAACCAGGGCGTGTTTGCCTACGGTCCCTTCGATGCCTACTGGCATGGCGACGAGCGGCGCTCGGCGTGGTGGGTCAAGCTCGGCGGCGAGATCGCCGGCTTTGCCCTGGTGCGCGTCGACGACCAAGACGGACGCCGCGAGATTGCCGAATTTTTCATCCTCAAGCGCTGGCGTCGGCGTGGCGCGGGCCTGGCGTTCGCACGCGCGCTGCTGGCACGTTGGCCGGGCCCCTGGAAGTTGCATGAACTCGCCAATAACGGCGGGGCTATTGCCTTCTGGCGATGCGTCCTTGGAGGCTTTGCACGCTATAGGGAGGTGCGTCGCGATCATCCCGACGGGATAGGCCGCATCGAGCAGCGTTTCGACGTATCCTAGGCAAAATCGATCGGCTATATCGACGCCCGAGCAATTCCAGGGAGAACGAGATGACCGCTGCAACCAAGCAGGGCCTTTCGCGTCGCATTGTGATCGCGCGGGGCGCCGCGCTCGCCGCCGCTGCAAGCGTGCCGAGCGGCTGGGCCATCGCCCAGGCCAAACCCTTGAAGGTGGGGCTGATGCTCCCCTACTCGGGTACCTTTGCCAAGCTCGGTGAGAACATCACCGTCGCCATTGAGGTGCTGATTGCCGAAAAAGGCGGCAAGCTTGGCGGGCGCGAGCTGCAGATCATCAAGCTCGACGATGAATCCAAGCCGGAAATCGCGCCGCAAAACGCTGACCGCTTGGTCAAGCGTGACCAGGTCGATGTCCTCATCGGCACGGTTCACTCGGGCGTGCAAATGGGAATCCACAAGGTGGTATCGGAGAGCGGCACGCTCACCATCGTCCCCAATGCCGGAAACGTTGCAGTCACCCGCGCGCTGTGCGCCAAGAACGTATTTCGCAGTTCCTTCACCAATTGGCAGCCCGCGTACGGCATGGGCGTCGCCGCGATCCAAAAAGGCTACAAGAAAGCCGTATGGGTGACATGGGACTATGCGGCGGGAGCTGAAAGCGGCGCGGGCTTCAAAGAGGCTTTCGAGATGGGCGGCGGCCAAATGCTTCCCGATCTGAGCCTGCCTTTCCCGCAGACCAACTTCCAACCGCTGCTGGCGCAGATCCCGGGGCTCGGCGTCGATGTGGTGGGCGCGTTTTTTGCCGGCGGTGGCGCGGTACAGTTCGTCAAGGAGTACGCGGCAGCCGGGCTCAAAGTGCCGCTGTGTGGCTCGGGCTTTCTGACCGAGGGTACGCTCGAAGCGCAGGGCGCGGCGGCCGAAGGTATCGAGACGGCACTGCATTATGGCGACGGTCTCGACAATGCAAAGAACATCGCCTTCCGCGAAGCTTTCAAGGACAAGGCCGGCCGCGATGCCGATGTCTACGCCGTGCAGGGTTACGATGCCGGCCAGCTGCTGGCCGTGGGCCTGGAAGCTGTGAACGGCAATGTCGATGACGAAGCCAATCTCTATAAGGCGCTGCGGGCGGCCAGGATCGATTCCCCGCGCGGACCCATCTCAATGTCGCCAGCGCAAAACGTGACGCAGAATATCTACCTCCGCAAAGCCGAAGGGGGGCAGAACAAGGTCATCGGCATCGCCGCCGAAAACCTCGCCGATCCGGGCACCGGCTGCAAACTGGTGTAACGGCACGGAATGGGTCATCGGCCGGTTGTCAGCGTCGGCTCAATTGCCCTGCGAAGCTGGCGAAGCCGACCTTTCTATGCGCGTGGTCCCCACAAGGGTTGGGTCCCGCGCGAGGACGCGCGCATGACGGGCGGCGCTGCGCTTGCTACCATAGGAGCCCGCCAAAACCTCGAGAGCGGCCATGCAAGATCTTAAGCACCTGATCCGCACCATTCCCGATTATCCCAAAAAGGGCATCCTGTTCCGCGACGTCACGACGCTGTTTGGCAATGCGGCAGGGTTCAAGGCGGCAGTTGTGCAGATGGCGGCGCCTTATGCGGACGCTGGCGTGGAAGCCGTGGCTGGTATTGAGGCGCGGGGTTTCATCCTGGGCGGGGCCATCGCTGACCGGCTGGGCTGCGGATTTGTGCCACTTCGGAAGAAGGGCAAGTTGCCCTGGAAGACCATCGGCCAAGAATACACGCTGGAGTACGGTGTCGATATCATCGAAATGCACGAGGATGCCGTCCGGACCGGTGAGCGCGTGCTGATCGTCGACGACCTGATCGCCACGGGTGGCTCGGCGGAGGCAGCCGTAAAGCTGGTGCGGCGGTCCGGCGGCGAAGTGGTCGGCGCGACGTTCATCATTGATCTCCCGGAACTTGGTGGCCGCAAAAAGCTCAGCGGCTTGGGCGTCGTTAGCCAAGTGCTGATGGCCTTCGAGGGGCATTGATGCTCGTGGCGCTCGACGGGGACAGACTTGGCAAAATGACCCGCGCCGTTGCGGCGTGGCGGACCGGTCCGGCCCGGTCGGTAGCGTGCCCTGTGTGCGGTCGGGCTGGCCTTACTATCATCGACCGCTCAGCACGTCCTCATGCGGAATGGTATGCACTTTCCTGTGCTGG